>CAYVRB010000141.1:0-15681 GCA_964453375.1 uncultured Alcaligenaceae bacterium | reverse complement strand
TACTTCCAGAACTCGGGCTACGGACGAACGACAGGATGAAATCTAAAATGCTCTAATTCGGTTGATCCTTCCATTCGGCCGAATCGCGCCAAGTCCGTCGACCGTCCCCTTCGACGAATCCTCCGTGGGAACGTCTTGCAAATCCATCGACGGTTGCCGCTCGACGCGGGGCTTGTACGGGGATCGATGCGAATCAACCAATCTCAGCGTCGATTTCGTAATTAATTCAAAGGAAGTGCCAACGAAAAAGGCCCCGATCAAAATCGGGGCCAGTCGTCGTGTCGACCACCGAAAAAGTTGCGGCGATAGGATTTGAACACCCTTCGGATTCCGTTCGAAAAGCAACACTTTCAACGCGAGGCGGCGCAGAATCCGGCGCACTTTCGATGTTCGATCCCGGCTTGGCTTCGTTCATCGACGCCTGGCCGACGCTACCCGAGCCGATCAAAGCTGGCATTTTGGCGATGGTGCGAGCCTCAGGTACGTGAAACAAATTCGTCAAATACCAACTGGCGTAACGTTTTTCGGGCCTCGCAAGAGCCGGTCGCACCCCATCAACTTCCTCGGAATAGACGAAGCGATCTGGTAAAGTAATTCCACCCGCCCCCGACAATTCAAGACGCGGAGACGACGACATGGGTTTGATTAAGCTCGCCCTCGGGAACGTCTACGGCGTCATCGTCTTCGCGCTCTTCATCGCCATCCTCGGCGGCGTCGCGCTCGTGTCGATCCCCGTCGATATCCTCCCGCAGTTCAAATCGCCCGCCGTTCAAGTGCTCACGTTCTATAACGGCATGCCGGCGCGCTCCATGGAACGAACCATCACCGACCGCGTCGAGCGCTGGGTGAACCAGGCCCCCGGCGTCGCCAACGTGGAGTCGCGCTCCGTCTCCGGGGTCAGCGTCGTCAAGCTCTACTTCCAGGACGACATCGACCCGAGTACCGCCCTGACGCAGACGAACTCGCTCACCGGCGCGGCCATGCCGTACCTGCCGACGAACACCCTGCCGCCGGTGTCCCTTCCATTCGATCCGACCGGCACAATCCCACTCGGCGTGCTCACGGTCAGCAATCCGAACATGGCCGAGCAGCAGGTGAAGGACCTCGCACGAGTCGAAGTGCGAAACCGCCTCGGCGGCGTCCGCGGCTGCGTCGCCCCCGTCGTTGTCGGCGGGAAGGACCGCCGAATCATGGTCTACCTCGACCACCAGAAACTGGAAGCCCGCAACCTGTCGCCCGTCGATGTCGTGAAGGCGCTCGACCAGGGGAACATGATGGTCTCGCCGGGTACGGCGTATATCGGCGACAACCAGATCGCCCTCGACACGAACGCGATGGCGCGCACGGTCGAGGATATCGGCGACATCCCGATCGTGTTCGAACCGGACCGGCACATCCTGCTTCGCGACGTGTCCACGACGCTCGACGACGCCGTGATTCAGAAGTCCCGCGTTCGCGTCAACGGCCGGCAGCAGGTCTTCGTGCCGATCTACCGCCAGCAGGGGGCGAGCAGCTTAAAGGTGGCCGAAGGAGTGAAATCGGCGATCCCCGAGATGGAAGCCGAACTGCCCGAGGGGAGCAAGCTCGAGTTCGTCATCGACCAGACGGAGTACGTTCGCAAGGCGATCGACAGCCTCGTCCACGAAGGGATCATTGGCGCGATCCTCGTGTCGATCATGATCCTCGTCTTCCTCGGCAACTGGCGGATGACCGTGATCGCCACACTCGCGCTGCCGCTGTCGATTCTCGGCGCGATCATCGGGTTGAAGGCGTCCGGCAACACGATCAACGTGATGACGCTCGGCGGCCTCTTCCTCGCGATCGGGCCGCTCGTCGATAACGCCATCGTCGTGCTGGAGAACATCCACCGCCATATGGGTATGGGCAAGTCCGCCTTCCAGGCGTCGCTCGATGCGACGGCCGAGTTGACGCTACCAGTTGTCGTTGCAACGCTCGCGCTCATCATCGTGCTTTGCCCGGTGGCACTCACGCCCGGCGTCGGTGGCTTCCTCTTCAAGCCGCTCACGCTCGCCGTCGCGTTCGCCATGCTCTTCTCTTTCGCGCTGAGCTGGACGTTCGTGCCGTCGCTGTGTGCGAAGATGCTCCGCAGCCATGGCCAGCACGGCCACGGCCACGAAGGAGAGCATCGACGAGAACACCATCGCGAACCCGAACCGGTCGGGTTCTTCGGTGCCATCTACGCGAAGATCGACGGCTTCCTCACGCTCGTGACGAAGACTTATTCGAGTCTCCTGACTTGGGCGCTTAGCCGGCGGTTCCTCGTGCTCGGCCTGATTGCCCTGACGTTCGCCGGCTCGCTGCTCCTCCTGAAGTTCATCGGCCAGGAATTCTTCCCGGCCGTGGACGCCGGCCAACTCACGGTCCAGGTCCGTGCTCCTTCGAACCTGCGCCTGGATGCCACGGAACGCCGGATCGTCGACGTCGAGAAGGCGATCGCCGAGGCGATTCCCCCGCACGAACTCCAGATGGTCGTGTCGGAAATCGGCCTGAACAACGATTGGAGCGCCGCATACTCGCAGAACGCCGGGCAACAGGACACGGTCATCCGCATCCAACTCACGCCAGAGCGGTCGTTGTCGGCGCAGGAATACGCCGTCGTGCTGCGGAAGGCGTTCGCGGGCAATCCCGACTTCGCCGACCTTGAGTTCAGCTTCGACACCGGTGGCATGGTCTCGGCGGCGTTGAACTTCGGCGCGTCGTCGCCGATCGACATCCAGATCACCGGCGGCACGCCGGAGCAGAAGCTCGAACTCGCGAAGCAGGTGAAGGCGGCCGCGACGGGGGTTCATGGTGCCGCGGACGTCCGCGTGCTGCAACGCAACGATGCCCCGTACCTCGTCATCGAGATCAACCGCGAGGATGCCGCCGCCATCGGCCTGACGGCGCGCGACGTCGTTATGCAGGTCGTCACGGCCATGAATTCGAGCATCGCCCTGACCCGCAACTTCTGGATCGACCCGAAGAGCGGCAACCAATACTTCATCGCCGTGCAGTATCCCGACGACCCGTCGTTCCGCATCAACGACCTGAAGAACATGTTCGCCACCGGCACCAACCAGAAAACCCCCGTGCGGCTCAGTTCGCTCGTGAAGGTCCGGGAATCGACGCAGCCGGTCGAATTCAACCACGTCGGCCTGAAGCGGATCGTGGACGTTCTCGTGAACACCGAGAACCGCGACATCGGCAGCGTGGCCGCGGACCTCGAAAAGAACCTCGCCGGGATCGAAGTACCGAAGGGGATGAAGATCGAGATGAAGGGCGAATACGCCCGGATGACCGAATCGTTCGAGAGCCTCGGCATGGGGCTGGCGCTCGCATCGGTGCTCGTCTACCTGCTCATGGTGCCGTTGATGCGGTCGTTCGTGATGCCGACGATCATCATGGCGGCCGTGCCGCTCGGCCTCATCGGCGTGCTGTCGATCCTCTGGATCACCAAGACTACGCTCAACGTGCAGTCCGAAATGGGCGTCATTTTCCTCGTCGGCATCATCGTCTCGCAGGGCGTGCTGCTGATCGACTTCGCGAACCAGCTCCGCAAGCAAGGGAAGTCGGTTCACGAAGCGATCACCGAGGCGGCCAGCACGCGCTTCCGGCCGATCCTCATGACGTTCCTCGCGACCTTCCTGGACCTGTTGCCGATGGCGCTCGGCCTCGGTCGCGGCAGCGAATCGCTTACTCCCCTGGCCCGTGCGGTCGTCGGTGGCCTCGTCACCAGCACCGCCCTCACGCTCTTCGTCGTGCCGATTCTGTTCACGCTCCTGATTCGCGACAAGCACCGAACTCCCGCCCACGCCCCCGAAGAGATCGTCCCGCTGACACCCGCAACTGAGACGAGGGATTCCCATGAATAACGAAAATGCTCCGGTCAGACCTCACGGCCCGAAACGGATGAGCGAAGGCAAGCGCCGGTCCAGTGCGATCGTGCTGTTCTCCGCCCTCGCGGTCGGCGGGGCCGCCGTCGGCGCGGGCGTGCTCGGCGGCATCCTGTCGAATCCGTTCTCACCGGGACTGCCGAAGGCCACCGCGTCGACCGCGCCGGAATCGGTACCGACCGTGAAGACCGTCCGCCCGAAGCGCGAATCTTCGGTTCCCATCACCATCGATCAGATCGCGACCGTCGAGCCGTACTATCGCGCCGATTTGCGGGCGCGGGCATCCGGGATTGTGAAGTCGGTCCTCCGCGACATCGGCGACAAGGTGACGAAGGGCGACGTACTCGCGATCATCGACGTGCCCGAGTCCGATCAGGACGTGGCCAAAAGCGAGGCGATGATCCTGCAGCGCCGGCAGGAATTGAAAGTCTCCGAAGCCAAGTTGAAGGATGCCCGGGCCGCCAAGGACGTTTCGGCCGCGACGATCAAACAACGCGAAGCCGACGTTCAGGGCGCCATCGCCACGCGGGATCTGAAGAAGCGGAAGTTTGCGCGGTTCCAGGAATTGGCGGCGAAGGGTTCGGTCGTGGGGAGCGTGGTGGAGGAGGAGGAGCGGGATTACCTGTCCAGCGAGGCGACCGTCACCTCGGCGAAAGCGAATGTGGAACGCGCCCGAGCCGATTATGCCGAGTCCGAGTCAAGGATCGAGGCCGCCGCGGCCGATATCGAGTTAAAGTCCGCCCAGATCGAGGTCGCGAAAAAGGACCTCGACCGCGCCAAGGCCGTGGCGGACTACGCCAAGATCGCGGCCCCGTTCGACGGCGTCGTCGTGCGGCGGACCATTGATCCGGGATCGTTCGTCCAGAACGCCACGACGGGCGCGAGCGAGGCGTTGATCTCCGTTGCGAAGGTGGATCTCGTCACCGTCACCGCGAAGTTCCCGGACTCCGTCGCGCCGTCGGTCGCCGCGAACACGCCGGCGCTCGTGACGGTGGACGACCTGCCAGGCGTGTCGATTCCTGCGACCGTGACGCGGTTCGCGCCCTCGGTCCAGAACTCCGACCGTACGATGCGGGTCGAAGTCGACCTGTTCAACGGCGACGAAGACGACTATCGCCGCCTGGCCGAACTTGTCCGCCGGAACGGGCCGGACCGTCAGAAGAAAGGCCAGAACGACGCGATGCCCGTGCGGGCGTTCCCCGCCGACTCGCCGAAATCGCCGCGGCTGATTCCCGGCATGACCGGGACGATTCGGCTGACGATCGGCGGCTTCGGCGATTCGTTCGTGCTGCCGAATACGGCCGTCTATACGCGGAGCGGTACGAGCTACATCCTTCTTGTGCAGGACGGCAAGACGAAGCAAGTTCCCGTTCGCGTCCAGGTTACCGACGGTAAGACGGTCCGGTTGGCAGTGATCGAAAAGCGGAAAGGTTTTGAAAGCGGCAACCGCGACGTGTTGACGGAATTGACGGGCCGGGAAGAAGTCGTCGTCGCCCGGCAGCTCGAAGTCGGCGACGGGGCAAGCGTGAAGACTGGACCGAGCGAATGGTGAGTCCACCGGGCAGGAGGCCCCCCGAATGACAATTTGGAAGAAGCGATTCATCCCGCTTGGTGTGACCTTCTCCCTCTTGGGTGCCGGCTGCGCGACGACGCAACCGGTTCCCATTCACGAGCCGACGCCACCAGCTCCGTCCATTTCCGCCGCGAATGCCGCGAGCACACCAAAGAGTGCAATTGTCCAGGCCGCGGCGCAGGAAACCAAGACCGACCCGTCGACCGAACCGTCCCGGGCACGACCCGCGTATGCTCAACTCGAAACGATGCCGATCGACTTGCCGACAGTCATCCGGCTTGTCGATGAAAAAAGTCCCGCCATCGGTTTCGCCCAGGCCCGCGTGCGCGAAGCCCAAGCGAGACTCGCGAATGCCGAAGTGCAGTGGCTGCCGAATCTCTCCGTCGGCGTAGCCTACAACCGCTTCGACGGCCAGACGCAGAACCAACGCGGCGAAGTGTTCGGGACATCCCGGGCGAACCTCTTCGCCGGTGGCGGGCCGGCCCTGACGCTCGATATCGCGGAGGCGCTCTATCGACCGCTCATCGAGCGCCGCCAGACGACGGCCGAGCAGTTCCGCGAACGGGCCGCCCTTCTCGGCTCCGAACTCGAAGCGGTCGGCGCGTACCTCGATCTCGTTCAAGTCCAGGCCCAACTGGAGATCAACGCCGACACGCTGCAAAAGTCGATCGCGATGTACGAGGCGGCCAAGAACGCGCGGGACGCCAAGCTCGACCGTTCGGCCGGCGATGTGAACCGCGCCATGACCGAAGTGCTCTTTCGGCGAACCGAGCGGATCGAACTGGAAGGCAGGGCCGGCGTGGCGAGCGCGCGTTTGGGAAAGTTGCTCCTTCTCCCGCCAAACGTGAAGCTCGTGCCAGCGGACGTCGCCGTCGTTCCGGTCACGCTCATCGAGCCGTATTGTTCGCTCGACGACCTCATCACAACCGCGCTCGCCCACCGTCCCGACCTCGCCGCGAATCGCGAAGCCATCGCGGCGGCTTGGGCGCGGGTCCGGCGTCAGGAACGCGGACCGCTCTTCCCGAAAGTCACAATCGCGAACCAGACCGGCACTTTCGGCGGCGGCCTGAACGACGACCTCCAGAAATTCGAGGCCCGCAATGCCCTCGGCGTCCTGCTCTACTGGGAAGTGAGGAACCTCGGCCTCGGCAACCGCGCCGACGCCGCGGAGCGAAAGGCCCAACTCGAACAGGTCCAATTTCAGACGATCGAGGCCCAAGCCCGCGCGTCGGCGGAGATCGTCGAGTCGGCCCAACTCGCCGCCGCGAAGTACGAATCGCTCGAACTCTCGGAGCGTGCCGTGAAGGAAGCGCTCGAGTTGTACCGCATCAGCAAGGAAGGCGTTCTCAACGTCGTCGACGCCAAGAACCTGTTCGACGCGCTTCGCCCGTTGCAGGCGATCCAGGCGCTCAACCAAGCTCGCCAGAACTATCTCTCGGCTGTCCTCGATTTCAACCGTGCCCAGTACCGCCTCTACACGCAGATTGGTAATCCGTCGCGCTTGAGTCTCAATACCACTCCCGTGAAGTAGATCATGGCCTCGAACGAATCTCATCTCCCGCATTACGACAAATATCGTGTGGCGAATAACGTCGATTGATTCTCCTTCGATGCGACGGCGCGTTGGCGAAACCGTACTGTCGGCGATTGACATTCGCCGTCAACGCCGATGAAGCGACGGCGTTCTCGTTCTCCAGGCCAAAGCGCTCACGGAACACTTTGCTCTCCTGCGCGGCGTAGGTCGATTCGCCGTGGAGGACTACCAGAACCGATTCAGGCCGACATCCTGGCGATGGTGCGGGTCGCGGGCGCTTGAATCGTGTTTGGGAGCGTCTACGCCGTCTACGTCTACGGTACAGGCGGAAGTCGCTGGGAATTTGCGGATGGGTAGACGTAGACGCAGTAGACGCGGTTCGCGGGTCCTTCCGAGCGACTTCGTGGCCGCATGCCTTCCAGAACCGTCAAGGTACCAAACTCTGTTTGTTTCTTCTTCGTAGCGAGGGGTGCTTAAACCTCGTCGGTCCTTGTAATCGCCGCGTCGATTGCGCCTTTGACTTTGCTCGTCTGCTCGACGAGAGAGTACATCCAAACGCCGTAACTGGCCTCCGCGTTCACCGCGGCTACCCAGCGCTCGGCCGCGGCGCGCTTCACGGCTTTCTTCGGGTCGTATCCCTTCACTTCCAGAATCAGCATCGCCGGTCTCTTCGACTTCAATCGGATCAGGAAGTCCGGGATGTATTCGTGCGTTTGGCCGTTGTCGAAGTACGGGATCGCGAAGCCGAGACCGGCGTTCTTCACGAACGCTTCGACCCCGTCGTGCGTGTCGATGGCGAACCCTGCTTGCTGCTCCCAACTCCCCGTGTCCGCGACGATGAACGGCACGTGCGACTTCGTCACCGGTTGCAATTGCCGGCTCGACCAATAATCGATCTCGGCCGTCGAACCCGCTTCGCGGTTCCGTTCGAACCGTGGGATCTCCGGAGTCTCGCCGCTACTCGCGTCCGGCCGGATCGCTTGCAACAGACGCTCGACGAGCCACCCGTAATACGGCGAGAGGAACAGGTCTTTCGGGTCCGAAGGATGCGGGGCCACCACCTTCTCGTTGACGTACCGCGTCACGATCGCCAGCAATTGCGGGAAGAGGACGTGCGCCGGGAGATCGCACGTCGCGTGGTCCTTGAAGTCCCGTGTCAGGCTCGTGGCGAGATCGAAAGTCAATTCCTGCATCCGGTGCTTTGCCCGGAATTCCAACAACGTCGCTTGGCTCACTCTGCCCGGCCCGCTTAGTGATAGCCGCCCCTGGTTGTTGACGTTCAGCCCTTTCAGCTCCACTTCGGCCGGGATCGCGTTCGGGTCCAGTTCCAGCGTCGCCACGTTCGGCCAATCGACCGTCACGCGGTTGCGGATGGCTTGGGTATACCCTTCCACGCGCGGGAACTTGATCTCGAATCGGGACCGTGCCGGGAGTGCTTTGACGTGCTTTCGATCCGGTTTCTCCCTGGGGCTGGCCTGCTTCGTCGCCTTGAACGGGATCACCTCGAAGGGAACGCCAAAGATCGTGGCCACTTCTTCCGTCAACAGGCCGTTCGCATCGACCTCGTAATTCCGCCGGCGGAGTCCGCGCCCCACCACTTGCTCGCACAGCAACTGCGACTGGAACGGCCGCAACCCGACGACGTGCGTGACCGTGTTGCAGTCCCAACCTTCGGTCAACATCGCCACACTGACGATGCAGCGAATATCCCGGCCGGGCGGGTGCATCGGCCGTTCCAGCTTCGTTGCGAGTGCCTCGAAGCCTTCCGGGTAGATCGGCCGCATCAGCGGATCGGTCGGCCAGTGGATCCGTCCCACGGTGTCCAGCGTGAACCGCAGCCATCGCTTTTCGTCGTCCTTCGATTCCGGCGAATCGGTCTCTGTCACAACTTTGGAATCCACGCGGATGGTCTTCAACTCCCCCGGCCGGTTGCGGAACCCTTCGACCTTCGCCGAGGGGATGTTCGCGGGCGGCTTGTCTTCGGCCAGCCATTCGTAGATCACCTTCGCGATCCGCGTGTTCTTGCAAACCAGAATGAACACCGGCGGCCGCGGGTCGTTCGCGTGTTGCTTGGTCGTCTCCGCCAGCTCCTTCTCCCATAGGCCGGTCAGCATCCGAATCGGAACGTCCGCGTACTTCAGAATCGCTTCGGGCTTCGGGTTCCCTTTGCGAGCGCCCGCGCCCCGCTCGGCGGTCGTCAGCTTCGGCATGATCCAATCCCAGATGTTGAAATATCCGGGAATGTCCGCCCCCGAATTGTCCCGCACGGCCAACTGAGGAACTTTCACCAGTCCCGATTCGATCGCGTCGATCAAACCAAAATCGCTCACCACCCACGGGAACGGCCGGTTCGTTTCCTGGCCGATCCGCCCGAAGTAATACGGCGTGGCCGACAAATCGACGCAGAAGTTCACCCCGCGCTTCGCCGCGACGCGGTCCAGCCCATCGACCCAAACCGTGGCCTCCTTGAAGAACTCCTCTTCGGCCTCGTCTTCGTCATCGTCGATCGTGAGTTGATCGTCGTCTTCCACTTCCTTCGGGCGAATCCGGTAGGCGTGGTGCGCCTCGTCGTTCATCACCAGAATGTTCTTCTTCCCGTCCTTGCCGAGGACGCGGTTCACGAGCGCGGTATCGCTCTCGACATACCGGACCGATTCGATCTTCGCCTTCGTCACGTTGCCGTTCGCGTCTGTGGATTCCTCGATCACGCGGATCATGCCGTGCAGCACCTGCCGCCGGTAGTCCTCCAGCGTGAGATACCGGCTTCCCCGCGCCGTCGTCGTCCTCGCGCCGATGTTGATCGTCTCGACCGTGCGGACTTCCCGGCCGGCCTTGACCACCCTGGCGCTCGTTCCGCCCGTCGTGGTTCCCTGCGGGTCGAAGACGTGCCAGTTCGTCGCGATCACGCGGCCTTGCGTCAGGTGCTTCATCAGGTGCGCCGGCACGAGGTCGCGCGTGCGGTAGAGGCTCGCCTCGCCGAGGTTCGGGTCGAGTTCCTTCAACCGGTCGCGGATCGTCACGTTCGGGCAGACGATCAGCACCGTGTCCGAATAGGTCGCGTTCGCCTTGTCGTTCACCTTGTTCAGAATGCTCCAGGCCGCCAGCATCCCCATCACGGTCGTTTTGCCTGTCCCCGTGGCCATCTTGCACGCCAGCCGCTGGAAGCCCTTGAACTTCTCGACTTCCTGTCGCTCTTCGCTCGGGTCGTCGCGCGGGACCGTCAGCCCGTGGCGGAAGTCGGCACGGGCTTCCTTCAGGAAGATGATCGTCGTTGCCGCTTCGATCTGCGCGAAGAACAGCCGATGCCGATCGTCGCGGCCTTCGCGCTGCCAGTGCTGCAACAGTTCCAACGTCGTGCCCGAGCAACCGGGATAGCCCTCGGCCTGCCACTTCTTCACGCGCTGCCGGATCAGGTTCACCAGCGTCATTTCGAAGCCGGGCATGTACTCCTTCGACGGGGCCAGCGTGCCGTCCGCGAGGTTCCACGCGACGCCGCCGCGCCGCGGCTCGTCCCGCGGCGGATACACCAGCGCCGGCCGTCGTCCGTCGCGCAGTTCTGGCGCTTCGTCGGTGCGGATGAACCAATGCCGGGACGGCTCCGCGTACGGCCTGTTCAAGATCGGTTCTTCGACTTCGAAGTTGTTCATAGCGACTTCACCACCAGTAACTCGTTTCCCCGGTCGTCGATCACCTTCACGGCGATCTCCTTGTGATCCCCGGCCACGAATGGCGCGCTCGTCGTGCCGGCCAGGTGGTCCCACAACTCCGCGTTGTAATCGGCCTTCAGTTCCTTCTTCAAATTGTTCCAGGCCGACGTGCGTGGGAAGAACGCCTGCGCGACGTGGAATACCCGGCCGTTGTAGTCGGTGTCGAGCAGCCACGCGGGAACATCGTCCCCCTTGCGGCTCTCGGTCTCCATCGTCGTCGGGTTGAAGACGTCCAACCCGAGCAGCGTCACCTGGTACTTCTGCGCTTCCCCCTTCGTCTTGCCCTTCACCTTCTCGACCGTCACTTCTGGCAGGCCGCAGACGCTGAAGATCTGGCTGCTGCGCATGTTCTTGAGCAGGTCGCCCATGAGCAGGTCCGGCGTGGCCGCGACGTAGGTGGCCGGGATGTTCCCCATCGCCGCGCTCGCCTCGATCAACTGCCGGGCCTTCGCCTCGATTGCGAAGCCGATGACGTAGAGGTGCGCGAGGCCGCGCATCGACGCTTCTTGCATCGCCGCGAAGACGCGCTTCTCGCTGACGGGGCCGTTCTCCGGGCCGAAGACGAACGCCACGGCCTTCTCGTCGCCGTTAAGCTGAATCCCTTCCGCCGAGAGGGAAAGCGATTTCGCCGGCGGCCGGATGTTCTTGAACGTGATGGTGCGGTTCTTGTCCAGCCGCAGCACCGGCGACTTCCTCAGCACTTCGAGCAACCGATCCTGTCCGCCGGTGGCCTCGACGGCCGTCGCCCCGGCCGCGTCGGACGGCGGGCTTCCCGTGCCTTCCAACTCCATCGCCGTCGGGATCGTCGCCTCGACCGTGAACGGCCCCGACACGCGCGTGATGTTCAGCTTCGATTCCGGCCGATCGACCAGCACCTCTTCCTTCGGCGGCTCGTTGTTGGCGATGCTCTTGAGCGTGACGTGCGGGACGATGCCGCCGACTTCCTCCCCCTTCTTGTTCTGTTTCCGCTTGTAGACGAACCCGCCGGCCGGGCCGCGCTCCGGGTCTTTGAGGTCGTACCAGGGGAATGTGGCCGTCAGCAGCCGTTGCCGGGCCAGTGCGAGGGGCACGCGGGAAACGTCGGTCGTGATCCAGCGCCGGCCCCACTGCTCGGCGACGTAGGCCGTCGTGCCGGACCCGCAGGTCGGATCGAGGACGAGGTCGCCGGGGTCGGTGGTCATGAGGAGGCAACGCTGGACGACTTTCGTCCCCGTCTGAACGGCGTATATTTTTTGTTCGTTGAATCCGCCTTGTTGTGTATCATCCCATATATTTGCAATTGGAATAACCGGGTAATCGACGAGGTACATTTTGTACCTGACCGAATCTAACCCTGATTCAACGACTCGATTTGCGTTTACGAGCTGTTCTCTCCCCTTCGAATTCGTTGCCCAATGGCGATTCGATGTAGGTCGATAAGTCTTACCGTTGAATAAGAAATCACCGGGGTCGCTCGGGCTGGGTCCAGGGCTTTGAAGAGAAATTGTTTGAAAGACTTTACTTCCCATTGGAAGTCTATCTGGCTGCATATTCTCTTCTTTCGTCAGCCGTCGTATTGTGCCATCAGCCAATTCAACAGATGAATAAAGTTCCGTTCCCGGCATGCCCAATTCTCTGGGCTTGTAAACTTGCCTATATTTAATTGCGCCCTTCTCCCTGGCATACCAAATCAAATAATCCCCAATTGGAGATAATAATTCTGGAGCGGCACCGCCCGTCTTTTGAAATGTGATAACACTCACGAAGTTTTCTTGGCCCATCACTTCGTCCATCAATTCGCGAACGTGATGCAAGTTCTCGTCACTGATCTGCACAAAAATACTGCCGCTAGAATGGAGCAGATCGCGAGCCAAAAAAAGCCGGTCCCGAAGATATGTTAAATACGAATGCAGCCCCACTTCCCAAGTATCGCGATAGGCTTGCACTGTCTCCGGCTCGCGGGTGAAGTCGTCGTCGTCGTTGTGCGTCACGTCGCGCTTGCGGACGAACGGCTGGAAGTTGCTGCCGTACTTCACGCCGTAGGGCGGGTCCATGTAGATCATCTGCACCTGGCCGCCGAGGTGCTCGAAGTGGAGCAGCGAGTTCATCACGGCGAGCGAATCGCCGAGGATCATCCGGTTCGTCCACTTGTCCGAATGCTCGTAGGACTTCAGCAATTGGTCTGCGATGGAATGCTCTGGATCGCTGAAGAGATCGAGCAGCGACATCTGGCGCTTGTGCCCCTTCAGCGATTCGATGATGGCGCGCGTGGAGAGTCGTTCGTGGATGAACAGCGGCAGCGTGGGGACCTCGAACGAGAGGTGCTCGGCCTTGCCGGCCCAGTTCAGGAACGGCTTTCCCATCGCCTTCAGCTTCGCGGCCGCCGCCTTCGCCTCGTCGAGCGACTTCGCATCCAGGACGGCGCGAATCAACGACTCGGCTTGCTCCCGCGCCGGGTTCTGGCCGTCGAAGTCCAACGCCGGCGAGAGGGACGAATCGTAGCGGTACTTCTGCGCCGGCCTCGTCTTCTTGAACTGCGCCTGCATCCCGACGTCCGGCCGCAGCGGGCTGGTCGCGGTCTTGTGTTCGTAGGTCTCGGCCCCGGCGGGCGTCGGGTTCGCGGCGGACTTCTTCCGGGCCATGCTCGACCTCGAATGGCGTGCGTTGCGGGTAGACGAGACGATACGCGGCCGGGCCGCGGAAGCCAAGCGAAATGGCGGCAGACGGGCGGCATCTCGCGGGCGGCGTTTCCCTCCCCCGCAACAACGGTGGAACATGTGTTCTCGTGTGTGCCTTGAATCAAGTTAGCACTACAGCGCGGGTTATCTCCCGCGACCGTGGCGAAACGAATGCAGCGCTGTTCCGCGATCTTTGCCGATGCCTTGAAGCGAAGGATTCTTACCGAGAACCCCTTCTCTGGAATCAAGCAACCGAAGGGGACAAACCCGGAAAGGGAGGCTTACGTTCCAGCCGAGGTGATTGAGCAATTGATCGAACAATCACCCTCGGCAGAATGGCGTCTGCTCCTTGCGATGAGCCGGTATCTTGGCGTTCGCGTGCCGAGCGAGCCGTTCTCGATGACGTGGGATTTCGTGGATTGGGAGCGAGGCCGTCTCAGGATCCCTTCGCCCAAGACGGCTGTTCATGGGAAATCGTTTCGGGTCGTTCCGATTCTTCCACAAGTCAAGCCTCACCTTGATGAGGTCTTCTCCCAAGCCACCGAAGGGACGAAATTCATCTTCGAACGACTTCGGCAACGGGACTCGATTCGGCAAGCGGAAAAGGGATTCTGGATGGGGATCAACCTGCGCCAGCAACTGATGCGGATGCTCACCCGCGCCGGAATCAAGCCTTGGCCACGGTTGTGGCACAATCTCCGGGCCAGTGCTCAGACCGACCTGGCGAATCGTTTCCCGATCCACGTCGTTTGCGTCTGGCTGGGGAACACGAAAGCCGTCGCTCAGGATCACTACTTGCAAGTGACCGATGCTCACTTCGCCACGGCGATCGAAGGCGGCGCAAAATCCGGCGCACCAGAGGCGCAAAAACCGGCGCAGCATGTTCCGGCAGAAAGTGGCACCGAATTGCAATCGCCGACGGAAAACAAAGAACCGCAAGGGATTATGCATTCCCCTGCGGTTCGTTGCGATTTACTGCACAAGCGTTCAATTGCGGCGATAGGATTTGAACCTATGACCGCGACTCAGAAAACGCTTCAATTCAAGGCGAAGACGCAACCTGGCTCGACCCGTTGCACCACCGGTTGCACCTGTTCGCCCGAATGCTCCCGACTGACCGCGCTCGTGGCGACATGGGACACACTACCCGACGCCGTGAAGTCCACTATCGGCATGATCCTCGACGCCAACACTCCGACGCCGAAACGGAAGGCGGCGTGATGGTGCCGGAGATACACGCCGAGCAAATGCTTATCGGAAATCCATCTGAACTGATCCCGCAACACCAACACGACCAAAACACGAATCGGCAATGAGCGGGAACATCTCCGGCATCTCCGGCACGAAATCGAAAACGCCTTATTTTCAAGGCTTTTCGATGCCGGAGATCAATTCGCCATCTCCGGCATCCCTCACCACTGGCGCCGTCCCATGCCCCCGGCCCACCATCGCCCCACCGTATCCGCATCGGCCATAATCGCGGCATCGCCCCATCGAGGACCGCCGATGCCGGTACGCCCGACACGCCCCGCCCGTCCTGCTCCCCGCACGCCCGTCCAACGCCAGCAAGCCGACCGGGCTTCCGACGCGCTCGCCGTGGCCAACCTCCGCGCCCGACTCGCCAAGCAAGGCCGCACGCCCACGGCCTCCGAAGAACGTCAAGCCATCATCGACGCCAAGCGCCAGCGTGACGCGAAGGCCGCGAGTAGGCAACTTCAAGCCCGTGACGAGGCCAACGGCGTCCCGCCCGCTCGCCGTCTGCGCTAATCACTCACGGCATCCGGGGCAACCCGGCAACCTGAAGCCGGCAACCGGCAACCGGGCGAACGTGGAAGCAAGGATACCGGCACACTGGCGGACGAGATACCAGCAGACGGGATGCGAGAGAGCGATGGCGGACGGAAGGCGACGGCGAACCGGAAGGCGATGGCGAACCGGAAGACAAGGGGGCGCGAGGGGACGACGGTTGAGGCGGACGTGTAATTATGGCCACCCCATAGGGGGGGGGGCTTTCCGAAGGCCGGACCTCAACAGCAAGACGCCCCCCGCCCCGGCGCAGATTTTTCGGGATACCCGCAAAAAGGATTCCGGGAACCCCCTGGTTTCCGGGCGTGCTAGAACGCGGTACTCAGAAACCCCTGGAAATCAAGCGTATTTGCATGCTGGAAACCGCTAACGGGGACACTCTGGAGAGGTGATGGAATGAACACGCGATTCGAGATGCCCGATGGCCTGGACGAGCAAGGCCGCTGGTTGTGGGATTTGTACACGACGGAGAACGGCGACTGGATGCGCGGCACGGATGGCGTGCTGTTGG
>CAYVRB010000140.1:760-15767 GCA_964453375.1 uncultured Alcaligenaceae bacterium | reverse complement strand
CAACACTCGGACGTTGCAGTTTCGTATTGACTTCCAATACAGTCACTACAGTCCGCGGCCCCTGCCGGGGCCAAGACCGGTCTCCGAATGCCCAGTGGTCCATTCGCGATCAGATCGGCGATTACGTTTTGGGAACGGGTTCACTCGAACGCTTCGAGGATCTGCTTGAGGCGCGTCAGGGCGCGGACGTAGCGTTTGCTGGCGGCGGCGGGCTGGATGCCGAGCACGTCGGCGGTCTCGCCGTTGGAGAGTTCCTCGAAGTGCCGCAGCGCCAGCACCTCGCGGTCCATCGGTTCGAGTTCGTCGAGGGCGGCTTCGAGGCGCAGGTGGCGTTCGTTCCGGTCGGCGGCGCCGCTCGGCGAGGTCAGCCCCGCGACGAGCATGGCGGCGAGGCACGCCGACGTCGCCGGCCCGGCGGGCACGTCCAGCGGCTTCTCCTGGCGCACGTCGCGCCGCTTCGCCAGCACGTGCTCGCGGTGGAGGTCCGTCAGGCGCTGGCCGACGACGAGGCGCAGCCAGCCGAAGAAGTTCTGGTTCGGCTTCTCGAAGAAGTGCGGGTAGCGCTTCACCGCGTCGATGTAGGCTTCCTGCAGCACGTCCGACGGGGCGATGCGGCCGTTGAGCCGTTGATCCATCCGCACCTGCACCATGCGTTGGAGCTTGGCGCGGTGGAGCGCGAAGAGGTCCGCGAGGGCGGCGGAATCGCCCCGGCGGAGTCGCTCGATCAGCTCGGTCTCGGACATGCCTCTATTTGAACAGAACGCGGGGGAGGCGGGGAGACGGCGGCCGGCGGAAACGGGAAAAACTTCCCTCCGCCGGTCGGCGGAACTATGCTGTCGGTGTTCCTTTCGCTTGGAATTCCGGCATGGACCCGAACGCCGTCGTCCCCGCGCCCGAACCGATGCCGCCGATGCCGATGGGCGAGGCGCCCGCGCCGCCGAACGGCGCCGTCGTCGGGCAGCCGGCGCCCGGCCCGGCGCCGCGCGTGCCGATGGACCGGACCAAGGCGAAGCAGGATCTGATCTTCAACGCCGTGATCTTCGGCGCGGCGGTTGTCGTGCTCGGCCTCATCTTCGGCATCGCGAAGTGGTGGGCGCGGCGCCAGGCGGACGATTGCGAAAGCCCGTCGATGAGCCTGAGTTCGTTCCGCGAGATGTACGACAACGGCGAGCTGTCCGAGGAGGAGTACCGGCAGATCCGGGACAAGATGGCGTCGAAGATGAAGGGGAGCCTCGGCCTGCGGCTGCCGGCGGCCGAACCGCCGAAGCCCGTCGGCCGCGAGGAAACGCCGCCCGCACCCGAAAATCCGACTTGAAAATATTACGCGCATCGACCGGACACTACGCGGCGTACAATCGGCAGACCCGATGCTGGAAATCCGGCGGAATCGGGGAAATGGACTCAAGCGGCGTCTCGGCGAAAATCGGGACGCGATACAGTACGGGCACGGTCGGCCCACGTCGCCGCGCCGCTTCCCCCGCAAGAACAATTCCTCCTTCCGAGGCGTCGATGGCAGACCGAACTTCCGAGGGCGGCCGCCGGCCGACCAGTTCCACCGGCCGCAACCGCAACGCCTATTGCTCCTTCTGCCGGCGCAGCCACCGCGACGTCGGGCCGCTGGTGGAAGGCCCCGGCGACGCCTACATCTGCGGCGAGTGCATCGAGCTTTGCCAGTCGATAATCGAACAGGAGAAGAAGCGCCGCGGCGGGGGCGGCTCCAAGTCCTCGACCAGCGGCACGCCGACGCCGCGCTCCCTCAAGGAGAAGCTCGACCAGTACGTCATCGGTCAGCACCGCGCCAAGAAGGTCCTCTCCGTCGCGGTCCACAACCACTACAAGCGCCTGGCGCACGGCGACAAGGGCCGCTCCGACGTCGAGATCGAAAAGAGCAACATCCTCCTCGTCGGCCCCACCGGCAGCGGCAAGACGCTCCTCGCCAAGACGCTCGCCAAGGTGCTGGACGTCCCCTTCGCCATCGGCGACGCCACGACGCTGACGGAAGCCGGCTACGTCGGCGAGGACGTCGAGAACCTGCTCCTGAAGCTGCTCCACGCCGCCGACTTCGACGTCGAGGCGGCCCAGCGCGGCATCATCTATATCGACGAAATCGACAAGGTCTCCAAGACCGGCAACAACGTCTCCATCACCCGCGACGTCTCCGGCGAAGGCGTGCAGCAGTCGCTGCTCAAGATGCTCGAAGGCACCGTGTCGAACGTGCCCCCGCAGGGCGGCCGCAAGCACCCCGAACAGCAATACATCCAGATCGACACCTCGAACATCCTGTTCATTTGCGGCGGGACGTTCGTGGGCCTCACGGACATCATCGGCCGCCGCCTCGGCCGCAAGTCGATCGGATTCGCCGCCAGCGCCGCCGAGAAGCAGGAACGCACCGAGTCGGAATTGCTCAACCAGGTGATCGCGGACGACCTCATCGAGTTCGGCATGATCCCGGAGTTCGTCGGCCGCCTGCCCGTGCTCGCCCCGCTCGATCCGCTCGACGAGGACGCGATGGTGCGCATCCTCACCGAGCCGAAGAACGCGCTGGTGCGGCAGTACCAGAAGCTCTTCGAGATGGAAGGCGCCGAAGTCGTGTTCGAGCCGGCGGCGCTCAAGGAGATCGCCAAGCTCGCCAAGACGCGCGACACCGGCGCCCGCGGCCTGCGGGCGATCGTCGAAGACCTGATGATGGACGTGATGTTCGAGCTGCCGGACCAGGACCACAAGGGCACGCACGTCGTGAGCGCCGACGTGGTCCACGGCCATCGCCGGCTGTTCGAGAAGAAGCCGGGCAAGAAGAGCGCTTGAGCCGCTCGAACGGTCCGTTCGCGAATCCGGCGGAATTTTCCGCCGGATTTTTGTTTCATCCGGCGTGGGGGACGGTACGATTCCGGTTATCCCGCACCGGACCTGAATTTTCCCATGTCCGCAGAATTGCTCGCCGCACTTGCTCCGTTCTTGGATCGCCTGCACAAAACGGTGCAGTCGGATGCGAAATTGCGGTCGGAGGTGGCCGCGCTGGGCAAGGCGCTGGCGGCGTGGAGCGAGCCGGCACCGGAACCGAAGCCGGAACCGAAGCCGACGCCGATCACGCCGTTGCCGCCGTTGTTCCCCGCGCCGTTGCCGCCGGCGCCGACGTACGGCAAGAAGTTCGAGGACGCGCCCGCGCCGGTGCTGCCTCCGCCGCCGCCCGTGGTCTTGCCCGCGATTTCCGCATCGCCCCCGATGACCCATTCCGAGGATGGCGGCGGCTGGATGCCGCAGGAGCCGTCAGTGATCGCCGGCCGCTGCCGGGCGAAGGGCGAGGCGTGCAAGCTGGTGACGAAGAAGAGCGCCGGCACCCTCGACGACGCGCAGTTCGCCAACGGCATGGCCGAGGCGCGCGCCGCCGCGGACAAGTGGCCGAAGTGTTCGCTCTGGATGTTGGACATGGTCTCGCTCAGCCGCGCCGCGCCGGTCTGGGACGACCTCGCCGGCGGCTACCTGACGGCGGCGGACGCGGCCGACTTCCTTCAAGTCGTCACCGATCCGATGTCCAAGGCCGACCCGGATCAGGTGCTGGCGGCGCTCAACCTCGCCGCCGAGGCGCAGTCGCTGCTCTTCTCCGCCGTCATCGACACCGGCAACTCGCGCCCGGACGCCGATCAGATTCAGCTCTACGTGACGGTGCGGGAACTCGCGGCGGCGCGGAACACGTACATCCACCGCTACCTGCGGCGGGACGACCGCGTCGACCCGCGCACCTGGCCGGACCTCCGCAAGCGGATCGCGGCGCAGCTCGAGCCGTTCGTGGCGTTCCAGCGAAAGGCGGGGAACGCGAAGAAGGTGCTGGCGAACCTGAAGTTCAAGTTGAGGAAGGCGGCCGTGGACGGGCCGGAGCGGTTCGACGAATGGCCGCGCGTCATGGAGTTGCTGGACGAGGCGGTGGGCGGCGGCCTCGCGCCGGGGCACCCCGAACTGCGGGACGCGCTGCTGCCGGTGATCGAGGCGATGCCGGAAGACGTGATGGTGCCGGTGCCGGTGGCGGCGATCTTCCGCGAGCTAGACCGCCACTTGGCGGGCGCGCCGTCGAACGGGGCGCTGGCGGCCCCGGTCGCAAACGCGCCGGAGCCGCTCCGCGGCCGCGCCGTGGTGCTCGTCGGCGGCCAACTCCGCCCCCGCGATCGCGACGACCTGACGAAGGCGTTCGACCTCTCCGCCCTGCACTGGATCGAACCCGACAGGGACCTGCTCGACATCGAACGGTCGATCGCCGACCCGGACACGGCGGCCGTCTTCTATGCCGTGCGTTGGGCCGGCCACGCGTTCCCGGACATTCGCCGGCTCTGCGCCGCCTACGCCAAGCGGCTGGTGCGTTTGCCCGGCGGCTATTCCCCCGCCGCCGTCGCCGCCCAATGGTACGCGCAACCCGAATCGGCGATGCTCGTCGGGTGAGGTCCCATCGTTCGGTCTGGACGCGCGGCGTCGCGATCGGTTCTACTCGCGGGCACCGCCGGGGAACCTCCGTGACGCGCATTCTCTCGATCTTCGTCCTCGTTCTCGCCGCCGCGCCCCTCTTCGCATGCAGCTTCTGCGGCGACGCGTTCGCTCGCCGCCAGCCGCTGCGCGAACGATTCGCCGAGTCGAAGCTCGTCCTCGCCGGCCAGCTCAAGAACGCCGTCGCGAACGCCGATGGCACCGGCACCACCGAATTCCACGTCGCCAAGGTCCTAAAGGGCGACGCGAAGGGGACGACGAAGCTCCTCGTGCCGCGCTACCTGCCCGTCGTCGCGGATACGCCGCCGGACTTCGTCTTCTTCTGCTCGATCGCGGACGGCAAGATCGAACCGGTCCACGGCGTGCCCGGCGGCGCCGCGCTCGCCGACTACCTCGCGGCCATGGCGAAGGCGGACGGCGCGACGGCCCGCCTCGCGCTCGCGTTCGCCCGACTCGATGCCGCCGACGCCGCCGTCGCGAGCGAGGCGTTCCTCGAATTCGCCCGCGCCGCCGACGCCGAACTGGCGGCCGCGACCACCGCGCTCGACCGCAAGAAGCTCCGCGCCTGGATCGCGGACGCGAAGACGCCGATCGAACGGCTCGGCGTTTACGGCCTGCTGCTGGGTTTGTGCGGCGACGCCGACGACGGACGCGACCTGGTTCGCCTCGTGCGCGGCGGTTCCGCCGACGAGCGGATCGCGGCGAACCTCGGCGGCCTGCTCGGCGGCGCGATCCTGCTCGCGCCGGCGGACGGATGGAAGCTGGCGACCGACCTGCTCGCCGATCCGAAGCGGAACTTCACCGACAAGCTGAACGTCGTTTCGACCGTGCGGTTCTTCCAGGCGTCGCGGCCGAAGGAATCGCGGGAGCGGATTCTCGCGTGCTACGCCGTCGTCGTCGCCAACGGCGACCTCGCCGACCTCGCCATCGACGACCTGCGCCGCTGGCGCTGGTGGGACCTGACCGCGACGGTGCTGGCGCAGGCGGGGAAGCCGACGCACGCGGCGCCGGCGATGGCGCGCGGCATCGCGCGCTACGCCCTCCAGTGCCCCGACGACGCGGCGAAGGCGTACGTGGCCGACCTGCGCCGCAAGGACCCCGCGCTCGTCAAAAAGGTCGAAGATTCGCTGAAACTCTACGAAAAGAAATGATCGCTCCCGACGGCGGCACCCTTTCTTGCGTCGTCGGCGGAACCTGCTAAAGTGATGCAGTCGTTTCGAGAAGCCCCGCCCCCGGGAGCCGGGAATGTCCCTGCCCGCCGATGCCGCCGAGTTCGCCCAACTGGCCGTCCGCGTCGGACTCGTGGAAGACAACGTCGCCAAGGAGTGCCTCTACGAGATCGAGGACAAGACGCGCCCCGCCAGCGAGCTCGGCAAGCTCATGGAGCGCAAGGGACTGATCACCCCCCTGCAAACCTCCAAGCTCCTCAAGGGCGAAACCGACGGCTACATCCTCGGCGGCTTCCGCCTCCTCTACAAGATCGCCTCCGGCAGCTTTGGCCGCGTCTACCGCGGCGACGACCCCCGCACCGGCCAGATCGTCGCCATCAAGGTGCTCCGGCGCCGCTGGACCGACGACAAAAAACGGGTCGAACTCTTCGAGCGCGAAGGCCGCATCGGCCAGAGCATGCAGCATCCGAACATCGTGCAGATCCTCGCCGTCAGCAAGGACCCGGTGACGGGGCAATACTTCATCGTCATGGAGTTCGTCGAGGGGGGGAACCTCCGCGACATTCTCTCGATCCGCAAGAAGGTCGATCTCACGGAAGGCTTGCACATTCTCGAGGAATGCGCCGCCGGCCTCGCGTACGCGCACTCGCGCGGGCTGACGCACCGCGACATCAAGCCCACGAACATCCTCATCTCGACCGACAAGATCGCGAAGCTCGTGGACTTCGGCCTCGCCGAGATCAGCCACGGCGCCGCCATCATGACCAGCAAGGAACCCGGCCACGGGGACGACGCCGAAGTCGATCGTACCGTCGACTACGCCGGCCTCGAAAAGCTCACCAACAGCAAGAAGGGCGACGCCCGCAGCGACATCTACTTCATGGGCATCGTGCTCTTCGAGGTCCTCACCGGCATCGGCCTGCTGCCCCGCACCCGCGACAAGCAGGTCATGCAGATGCGCCAGCGCTACGAACTCGACGACACCATCCGCCGCCTCGGCATCGAGAACGACCTGCCCTCCTCCGTCATCGGCCTGCTCCTCAAGATGTGCGCCTTCGACCCCAACGCACGCTACCAGACGCCCGCGATGATGCACGAGGGGATCAAGGCCGTGCAGGCGGAATTGAAGGGCGGCGGCAGCACCAGCTCGAAGGCGCAGCAGGCCACCGGACCGCTGACGGTCTTCATCGCCGAGGACCACCAGAAGCTCCAGGACGTGTTCCGCAAGCAGTTCAAGAAGCTCGGCTTCCGCGTGCTCATGTCCATCGACCCGGCCCAAGCGCTCAACCGCTTCAAGCAGCAGCCGTACCACGCGGTGATCGTGGACGCCGGCACCGTCGGCCGCGAGGGCGTCGAGTGGTACGAGAAGGTGATGCGCGAGGCCGAGATGCTGCACCTGCGCTTCGCGGGCATCCTGATCCTCAACGAGGAGCAGGCCCCGTGGGCCGACGGCGTGCGCAAGCACGAGGGCGGTTTCGTCTTCGTGCGCCCCGTCACGATGAAGCAACTCTCGGAATGCTTGCGTTCGACGCTCGACCTCGGCGGCGACGACGGCGACACGGGCGACGACGAGGAATGACCCGCGCGGCCCCGATCCTCAGGTTCAATCCTACATGCACGCGCTGCTGTTGATCGCCCACGGTAGCCGGCGGGCCGAAGCGAACGCCGACCTGGAGTTCGTCGCCGACGCGATGCGGTCGCGCGGGCGGTACGGGTTCACGCAGGTCGCGTTTCTGGAGTTGGCGGCGCCGGACATCCCCACCGGGGCGGCCGCCTGCGTGGGCGCCGGAGCCGACCGCGTCACGATGCTGCCGTACTTCCTCTCCCCCGGCGTCCACGTCCGCACCGACTTGGAGGACTACCGCGCGACCTTCGCGGCGGCGCATCCCGGCGTCGCGTTTCAGCTCGCCGAACCGCTCGGCCGGCATCCGCTCCTGATCGAGATCGTCGACCAGCGCGCACGCGAAGCGGAATACCCGCACTGAACGGTCTCCCGTCACTTCAACGACGACAGGTACTCGATCAGGTCCAGGAACTCCGACGGCGACATCGTGCCGGCCTGGCCCTCCGGCATGCTGCTCTGCTTCAGCGCCGTCCGCTTCTCGACGTCGTCGGCGGGGATCGTCTTCTTCTCCTTGCCGTCGAAGATCACGATCTCCTTCTTGGTCTCGCTTACGACGAGGCCGACGACCGTGCCGCCGCTCAGGCGGTCGATCTTCGTCGAGAGGTACTTCTGGTCCACCTCGGCGTTCGGATCGATGATCGACTCGATCACCTTCATCTTCGTCTGGCCCATCTTGGCCATGAGCTTTTCGAGGTTCGGGCCGTAGTCGTTCCCCTCGCCTTGGCCGACGCGGTGGCAGGCGACGCAACTGCGCTGGAAGACCTCGCGGCCCTTCGAGCCGTTGCCGCCGAGCGAAGCGAGCGCCTTCATCGCCTGGAAGCGCTCCTCCTTCGATTTCTGCTCGGTGCCGAGGAGTTGCTTGAGCCACGGGGCGGCGGCGTTGTCCTGGGCGCTGCTCTTGCGGATGCCTTCGAGGAGCTTGCCGGCTTCGGGGTTCGTCGCCGCGAGCTTGCCGGAGTAGAAGTCCGCCGGCCAGGACGACGCGTTCGCCGCCAGCGACGCCTCGACGGTGTACTTCGTCCAATAATCCATCGGCTTGCCGGCGATGGAGGCGACCGCGGACATCGATTCGCCGGTGGCGTAGAAGCTCAGGGCACGGGCGGCCTGCGTGCGCACGCGCGGGTGTTCGTCGGTCGCCGCCGTCTTGAAGCGCTCGATGGCCCCCGGCACGCGGTCGCGCTCCTCGGAGAGGATGTGCACCGCGGCCGCGCGGGCATTCGGATTCTTGGAAACGAGCACGGCGTCCATCAACTTCGCGTCGATGGCATGGTGGCCCTGCTGCACCCAGAGCGCCTCGCAGCGCAGCCGCTCGAAGTCCGGATCGGACGCCGGGATCGACGCGACCCACTTCGCGACGGCGGGCAGGACTTCCGCGGCGGGGCGGTCGTGCAGCTCGCGGCGGGCGCGATAGCGGGTCCGCCATTCGTACGCGCGGAACTGCTCGCAGATGTCCGCGACGGACTTGCCGTGCTGCGTGACCGGTTCGATGGTTTTCTTGTCGGCGCCGATCAGGGTGTAGACGCGCCCCTTCGTGTGGTTCCGGTTCGGGTCGCGTTGGCTGTACTGCATGTGGCCGATGAGCGGGCTGGCCCAATCGCCGAAGTAGAGCCGGCCGTCGGCGCCGATCTGCGGGTCGCTCGGCCGGAAGTGCTTGTCCGGGCTTTTCACGAGGTCGTCCCACTTCGCGTCGGTCGCCTTCACGCGTTCGCCCATGAAGCCGGCGCCGTCCTCGCGGATCGTGTAGTGCGTCAGGCCGTTCAGGTTGATGACGCAGGCGTACGTGAAGTGCTTCTGGACGGCGTCGGGCAGCGCGCGGCTGACGAGCCATTCGTTGCCGAGGTTCGGGCGCTCGCCGTTCGGCAGGATGAAGTTGAGCTGCTTGCGGCCGCCGAACTGCTTGCCGGAGAGCGGCACGTCCCACGTCTGGTTCGCGGTGGTGCCGTCGCCGACGATGCCGTTGCCCCATTCATCGAAGACGTAGCACCACATGTTCGCCATGCCGGGCAGGGCGAACTGGCGGACTTTGAGCGTGCGCGGGTCCAGCACGTAGGCTCCGCCGCTGCCGGCGCTCCGGTGCGGGCCCCACGGCGTTTCGAGCGTCGTGCTGGTCGCGATCCCTTCGAGCATGTGCAGCAGGCCGCCATGGCTCCACTCCCACGCGCCGCAGGTGTGGTGCGTGTCGTCGGTCGCCCAGCCGTCCATCAGGTACGTCACGTCGTCGGCCTTGTCGTCGCCGTCGGTGTCCTTCAGGAAGAGCATCCGCGGCTGATCGACGACGAGGACGCCGCCGTTGTAGAACTCGAACCCGGTCGGGCATTGCAGCTTGTCGTAGAAGACCTTACACTTGTCCGCCTTGCCGTCCTTGTCGGTGTCTTCGAGGATCAGGAGCCGGTCGTTCGGCTTCGGGTCGCCCGGCCGCCATTGCGGGTACGTCGGCATGCACGACACCCAGAGCCGGCCCTTGTTGTCGAAGTTGATCTGCACCGGGCTGGCGAGTTCCGGGAACTGCTTCTCGTCCGCGAACAACTCCATCTTGAACCCCGCCGGCACGCGGGCGCCTTTAATCAGGTCGGCGGGCGGGGCGATGACCGGACCGGCCGCGGGGGGGTTCTCCGACTTCGGGCTTTGGTTGGTGCCGAACCCGGTCGGCGGGACGATCAGTTCACCCGTCTTGCCGTCGTCCGGCTTGTCCGCCACGGCTTCGCCGTTGGTCATGTCCCAGATGTACTGGTCCCGCACGGCCACCATGTTCCGCAGCTTCACGTACTCGCGGGGGAAAGTCTCGGTGTCCCAGGTCCGCCGGCCGCCGTAGACGTACCAGCCGTTCACCATGCGGTAGTCCTGGCTGTGGTGCCAGCCCTTGTCGACGATGGCGGCGCGGAGCTTCTCGAACTCGGACGTGCCGAACAGGGCCGGATCGAACCGCTTGCCGAACAGCCCCGCGTCGAGGGCCTCCGCGAGCGCCTTGTCGCCGGCCTCGTTCATCTGGAAGCCGCCGACCGTGAGCTTGCCGCCGCCCATCGCGAACGCCTCGAGCGTCGGCGTGTAGACGTCCACGAACGCCAGCTTCCGCTTCGTCGCCACCGCCTTCACGGCGTCCGCGTACAGCTTCAGGTTCTCATTCTCGACCTTGCCGTCCGGCAGGAATTTGTCGCCGGTGTTCTCGAACGCGATCGGCGACACCAGTACGAATCGCGGCGGCGACTTCTCGTCGTCGCGCGGGTACTTCCGCGCGGTGTCGTCGAGGAACTTCTCGTAGTCGGCCTTGAACTTCTCCACGCCGTCCTTCCCCTTGAACGATTCGTTCCAGCCGAAGAAGCAGAAGAACGTATCGGGGTTGAAGGCGAACAGCGGGTCGTCGAGCTTGGTGTAGTCGTTGGAGCGCTGGCGGACGCTCACTTCGTCCGCCGGGAAGGCGAAGTTGCGGACGACGAGCTCCTTGCCCTTGTGGCGCAGGTGGAGCATCGTCTCGAAGTGGCCGTACAGGCTCATGCGCTCGGCGGTGGTGTTGCCGACGAAGGCGATCCGTTCGCCCTTGGCAAATTCGAGCGGGAGTTCGCTCGGCGGCAACGCGTCCTTCTTCGGCCGGGGCTTCGGCTTGAGAAACTCCTCGGCCGTCTGCATCGACGGGCCTTCCTTCTTCGCCGGCTTCTTGGCGTCCTTCTTCTGCTGGGAGAAGGCGTCGGAGACGACGAACAACGCGAGGCCGAACAGCGCGAGGGCCGCCAGCGGGCGGCGGAGCGAAGAGAATCGCATCGTCGGGGAACTCCAGCGGAGGAGACGCGGGCAGGTGCCGCTAGTGTATCGGGCGGGCGCGTCGCCGTCGAAACATCTACACTGACCCCATGCGATTCCTCACCGAACTGTATCCGTCCATCGCGGCGCGCGTGAAGCCGCCGGTCTGCGTCCCGCTGGGGGCGCCGAAATCGGTCGCCTACCTCGCGCAGGCGATGGCGCTGCCGGACATCACCTGCTTCCAGATGGACCTCTTCCCCGCCGCCCGGCTGCGCGAGGACCTCGCCGAACTCGGCACGGCCGCGGAGGTCGTGACGGCCGCGGACCTGTGGGACCTGCCCCAAAAGTTCAACACGGTCGTCCTGCCCGCCGGCGCGCACACCGATCGCGAACTGAAGCTCGACCTGATCGAGCAGGGCTTCCACGTCCTGAACCCGGGCGGCGCGTTCGTGACCCTCTCCGAGTACGAGACCGATTCCGAGTTCGCGAGGCAGCACAAGAAGATCTTCGGGAAGTGCGGCCAGACGCCGTCGAGCAAGGCCGGCATGGCGTTCTTCAGCGTGAAGGGCGACGAGCCGCGCGAGCGAAGGCGCCACGAAATGCACTTCCACGCCCGCATCGGCCAAGGGCCGTCGATGGACTTCCTCTCCCGTCCCGGCGTCTTCAGCTACGGCCGCATGGACAACGGCTCGCGCGCCCTGCTCGAAGTCGCCGACCCGAAGGACGGCGACCGCGTCCTCGACCTCGGCAGCGGCTGCGGCGTCGTCGGCTGCCTCTTCTCCACCAAGGCGAAGCTCGGCCACCTCACCTTCATCGACAGCCACCTCCGCGCCAACGCCGTCTGCGAGATCAATGCACGGGCGAACGGCCTGACCGGCTACGACATCGTCGCGAGCGAATCGATGGATGGCCTGCCGGCGGCGAGCTACGACCTCGTGCTCGCGAACCCGCCCTACTACGGCGACTCGATGGTCGCCCGGCTCTTCGTGGGGAAATCCCGCGATCTGCTGAAACCCGGCGGCCGCTTCCTGATCGTCACGAAGATGCCGACGGCCGTGGTACCGCTGATCTTCGAGACGTTCGGCGGTTGCGACGTGGTCGAGAACCGCGGCTACTCGATCGTGGTGGCGACGGCGTGAGTCGGGTTCCGGCGATCGAGCGCACGCTTAGGACCGGCCCGGAAACACGATGACCGGCGGAAGCTGGCTTAGACGCCGCCACACCGTCAGTTGCCCGTAGTGCAGCATCGTGTGCGTCGACAGCAAATTCTCGAGGATGTCCCGCTGCGTCGGCAGCTCCTGCGTCATGAACTTCATCGCGTTCGGCTTCGCCAAGTCGTCGTCCGTCAGCTTCGGAATCTCGACCAGCACCGACTCGTACACGGCGCTCAACCGACTCAACAGCGTCTCCTTCGTCGGCGGCGCGGCCGGCAGCTTCTCCAACGTCGAATTCGGCCCGAACCAGACGAGAAACTCCTTCGGAACGAGCGACACGTTCGCGATCACCTTCGGCACGACGGCGAGCGTCGTCACGATGTGCCCAAGAATCCAGACCGGCGGGTTGATCCCCGGCACCGGTTGCTCCTTCATCCGTTCTTCGGGGATGTCCGCGACGGCCTTGCGCACGAGGCCGACGACGGCCCGGAACAGCGTGAGATTGACGGCGTTCGGCATGGAGACGCTCCGGAGGGACTCGATGTCGATTGTATCGCCCGCGTCGACGACACGACGAGCTCGGCGATGTAGAATCAATATTGGGAGGCACCATGCCGCTTCGCGACCATTTTCATTCGCCCGTGAACGACAAACACCGCTGGGACGCCGTTCACGGTCAGTGGCCGGGCGAAATCGTCCGCACGTTATTCGACGTGTTGCCGCCGGGCTATCAAGCGGAACCGAAGATCCACCATCCTTCGCCTTTTGAAGTGGACATCGCGACGGTTCGTGACGAGGAGTTCGGCGACGATCGACAGGATCAAGGCGGTGGCACGGCGACCCTCGCGGCTCGGACGCCGACGCTCACCGTCGAAACCGACTTGATCGAAATGGACGAGTACGAAGTGCTCGTCTACGACGAACGACGAATGCGCACGCTGGTGGCCGCGATCGAATTGGTCAGCCCGGCGAACAAGGACGGCAAGGAGGCCCGTGATCAGTTCAACAACAAGGACGCGGCCCTGCTCCGCCAGGACGTGTGCGTGGCGGTCGTGGACATCGTCACTTTGAACCGCGCGAACCTCTACGGGGAATTGCTCGCGCAACTCGGCCACGCCGATCCGGCGCTCGAGGCCGCGCACGACACGTACGCCGTGACTCTCCGCGGACGCAAGCCACCCAAGTCGCGCGGGCTGCTGGACGCGTGGTATTACCCGTTGACACTCGGCCAGCCGCTGCCGACGATCCCCCTCTGGCTCTCGCCGACGCTGCGCGTCGAGCTTCCCTTGGAGCTGAGCTATCAGGAAGTCTGCCGCCTGCTGCGGATCGCCTAATTTAAGCCTGCAATTCATTCGCACTCGATGAGCCGCCGGTAAGATACCGCACGGAGGAAATGGAGATGTCCACGACTTTGGCTTCCAACGCCGCGTCGGCGAAGCGTGAGTGGAGCTTCGCCGAGCGCGAACGTTTGACCGACCTTGGCCTCATTCCCGATCCGAGCGAGGCGGTTCTCCGCTTCGATCTGGCGCGATGTGAACAACTCGAAGCGCACGGCTTCCTCATCGGAGAACGGTACGAACTGATCCACGGGGAGATCGTCACGATGCCGCCACCGAACGAACCCCACAATTGCGGCTGTGCCCTCGTGGTTGCGGCCCTTCAACTCGCGTTTGGAACGGGTTACTACGTTCGAGGCCAAGCGTCGCTCGAACTCGGCGCAGACGAGGTGCCGATTCCCGATGCGGCGGTCGTGACGGGGAAGCCTCGCGACTATTCGACACGGCCGAACACGGCCCTGTTCGTCGTCGAAGTATCCGATTCGACCTACGTCTTCGACATCACGGAAAAGGCCGAACTGTACGCGGCCGCGGGTATCGCCGACTATTGGATTCTCGATTTGAATGCCCGGCGGCTCGTCGTGCTTCGCGATCCGGCGCCGCTGCCCGATGGCGGCGTCGCCTACCGGACTCACTTGTTCCGGTATGCCAACGAGACCATCAATCCGCTGGCCCTTCCGTCCGCCGCCGTCGCCGTGAACGACCTGTTGCCGTGACGGTGACCCGGCCGGCCCCGCGCTGCCGATCATCGCCTCATCCATAAAATATCGGCTGGTACACGGTACGCTCCTCTCCCGCGACCGGTGTCGTTCGTTTTCTTCACTCTCTCGAGATTCGGCCAACAATGACCAAGCACGTGTACTCGTTCGGCGGCAAGACGGCGGACGGCGACGGCAAGATGAAGGAACTGCTCGGCGGCAAGGGCGCGAACCTCGCCGAGATGTGCAAGATCGGCATCCCCGTGCCTCCGGGCTTCACCATCACCACGGAAGTCTGCGCCGCCTACTACGACTCCGGCAAGAAGATCCCCGAAGCCGCCATTCCCGAAATCGAAGCCGCCATCAAGAAGATGGAAGTCGACTTCGGCGGCAAGAAGTTCGGCGACCCCGCCGACCCGCTGCTCGTATCCGTCCGCTCCGGCGCGGCGCTCTCCATGCCGGGGATGATGAACACCATCCTCAACCTCGGCCTCACCGACGCGAGCGTCGAGGGACTCGCCAAGAAGACGGGCAACCCCCGCTTCGCCTACGACAGCTACCGGCGGCTGATCGACATGTTCGGCTGCACCGCGATGGGCTGCGATCACGAAGACTTCGAGCACGCCATCCACGCCATGAAGGATAAGAAGGGCGTGAAGCTCGACACCGAACTCTCCGCCGACGATCTGAAGGCGCTCATCGGCGAGTACAAGGCGATCTACAAGAAGCACGTCCAGGAAGACTTCCCGCAAGACCCGAAGAAGCAGTTGTTCCTGGCGATCAACGCCGTGTTCAACTCGTGGAACGGCAACAAGGC
>CAYVRB010000140.1:0-750 GCA_964453375.1 uncultured Alcaligenaceae bacterium | reverse complement strand
CCGCCGCATCGAGCGCATCACCGGCCTCAAGGGCACGGCCGTCAACGTGCAGTCGATGGTCTTCGGCAACATGGGCGACGGCAGCGGCACCGGCGTCGCCTTCACCCGCGACCCGAACTCCGGCGAAAACGTCTTCTACGGCGACTACCTCATCAACGCCCAGGGCGAAGACGTGGTCGCCGGCATCCGCACGCCGGAGCCGATCTCGAAGCTCGATAGCGAGATGCCCAAGGTCTACAAGCAACTCATGGACATCCGCTCGACCCTCGAGAAGCATTACAAGGAGATGCAGGACATCGAGTTCACCGTGCAGGACGGCGTCCTGTACATGCTCCAGACTCGCTCCGGCAAGCGGACCGGCACCGCGGCCGTGCGCATCGCCGTCGAGATGGTGAAGGAAGGCTTGATCGACGAGACGACCGCGATCAAGCGCGTGCCGCCCGACAGCCTCAACCACCTGCTCCAGCCGCAACTCGACCCGAAGAGCAAGATCAAGCCGGTGGCGCAGGGGATCGCCGCCAGCCCCGGCGGCGCGAGCGGCAAGGTGATCCTCTCCGCCGAGGCGGCGGTCGAGTTCGCCGCGAAGCACCCGAACGAGCCGATCCTGCTCGTCCGCAAGGAGACCAGCCCCGAAGACGTGGCCGGAATGCACCTCGCGAAGGGGATCCTCACCAGCACCGGCGGCAAGGCGAGCCACGCGGCCGTCGTCGCCCGCGGTTGGGGCAAGCCCTGCGTCGTCGGCTGCGAGGC
>CAYVRB010000139.1:0-15776 GCA_964453375.1 uncultured Alcaligenaceae bacterium | reverse complement strand
GCACGCCGTCCGGCGAGCCGTTCGGCCTGCCCGCCGGCCACGGCGTGCGCATCGTCCCGCTCCCGCTCCCCAGCATGCCCGTCCGCCGCGCCATCACCCTGAACGCCGACCGCATCCTCGGCGTCTGCGACACCAGCGAGCAGACGATCGTCGTGCCGGATCTGAAACTTCTCACCAACGGCGGATGATCGCGCGAGAATTCATCCCCCGCGCAGGGCGCGGTGGAAGAGCGCGAGCGTCAGGTGCTGGCACGCGGAGACGAGTTCGGGATCGTAGCGGTGCCCTTCGTCCCGCTGGAACGCGTGGGCACCGTTGAACTCGTGCCACGTGAAGTTCCGGCCGGTCTCGGCCAAGCGGGCGTAGATCGCGGCGCGGCCTTCGGCCGGGATGTGCGGATCCTGCCGACCCCAGACCATCATCAACTCGCCCGCAATCTCACCGGCGCGTTCGAGCGAATTGTCGCTTTGCCCCGCGCCGAGGCTGCGCTTGTGGATGTCGGTGGCGTAGAAGCACGCGGCGGCGCGCACCTCCGGGTTCATCGCGGCGCGGAAGGCGAGGTGGCCGCCGATGCACACGCCGTAGGCGCCGATCGCCCCGTTGCACGCGCTCCAGTCAAGCAAATGCCGAATCGCCGAGCGGGCGTCGTCGTCGTAGGAGGCGATGGTCTTGGTGATCTTGTCGTGGTTGCCGCGGTCGGCGCCGGCCTGGTCGTAGCCGAGCACGGCGCCGGGCGCTTCGAGTTCGTGGAAGATCTCCGGTACGGCGACCGCGTAGCCGTGCCCGGCGTAGAACCGCGCCAGCCGCGCGATCGGCCCAGTGAGTTGGAAGATCTCGGAATAGAGCACGACGCCGGGATACCGCCCGGCCGCGACGGGCCAATAGCGATGCGTGCGCATCGGGCCGGTCGAAGTGGCGAGTTCGACGAAGTCTTCCTGGATCACCATGACGGTTCTCGATGCGAGGGCGGTTCAACTCACGGCTTCGAGCGTCGCCTCGTACGGCGGTTCGAGGTCCAGGTGCACGCCGAGCCAATCGGAGAGAATCAAGGGGATCGTCGGTAGGCGCTCCCCGACGGCGAGCGGGTAGGCCCACGTCTTCAGCGACCACCGGGCGCCGTCGTTGCGGGCTGCGCAGGTCGCGGCGTAGATCGACGGACCGGCCGAGGTGAACTGCGGATCGCTCTGGCCGAGGAAATCCAGCAAGTCGAGGTACAGGTTGAAGCGCCGGACCGTGACGATGTCCACGATCGAGACGGACACGTCCTGCCGCAGGAGCGAGGCGCACTTCGCCACGAATTCGCGGCGGTGCTCGGGCCGATCCTTGTTCGACGGGCTGACGATCTCGATGGCCGCGACGAGCTTGCGGTCGCGTTCCTTGTCGTAGATGCGGACTTCGTATTCGTCGGCGATCGGCATTTCCAAGTCGATCGCCAAGCTGGGCGACGGCGGCGACAGCAGCGAGACAGACGCATCTCCGATCGACCGGCCACTCGGTCGGTATGTCCCGTTTTCTTCTCGATGGAAGGTTCCGAGATCGACTTCGATCCCGCTGCCAAGGTGGACGGAGGGCTGCGCGGAGTAATTCGCGGGCAGGAATCGTTTCAGGGACAGTACGAGCATCATGGGCCAGCCGCCGTGGAAACCATCCCACGAGTGGTGGAGGCTGAACGGCGGATGGAAGTGGTCGCGCAGCGGCATGGAATGATCTCCCTGCCGGCAGTATACACGCTAGGCCGCGTGGCGCTGGAGGTCGCCGAGATTGTCGAGGAGTTCGTCCGGGCCGACGGTCGCGGTGCCGACCTTGCCGACGACGACGGCGGCCGCGGCGCTCGCCAGCCGGCACGCCGCTTCGAGCGAACCGCCCGCCGCGAGGGCGAGCGCCAGCGCGCCCGCGCCCGTGTCGCCCGCGCCCGTCACGTCGTACACTGCGCGCGCCTGCGCCGGAATCGACACCGGCGGCCGGCCCCGCTCGAACAGCGACATCCCGGCCGCGCCCTGCGTAATCAGGATCGACGTCTGCAACTGGTCCGCGAGGTCGCGACCGGCGGCGCGCACGTCGTCGGCGTCCCGCAGGTCCCGGTTCAGCACCTTGCCCGCCTCCAACTGGTTCGGCTTCACGACCGTCGCGCCCCGGTACTTCGCGTAATCGACCCCCTTCGGATCGACGACGACGGGGATGCGCGCCGCCCGGCACGCCGCGATCAGTTCCCCGGCCACGCGGGGCGTCGCCACGCCCTTGCCGTAATCGGATAGCACGCAGCCGCGCACGCCCGGCAGCACGGCCGCGATCCGCGCGAGCAGTTCGTCCTCGAATTCGGGCGACAACGCGCCGGGCTTCTCAAGGTCGACGCGGAGCATCTGCTGCCCCTGCGCCAGCACGCGCGTCTTGGTGGTCGTCGGTCGGAAGGCGTCGCGCACGACGGCGGCGTCGGAGACCCCGGCGTCGTGGAGCAGTTCGGCCACGCGCTGGCCGTTCGCGTCGGCGCCGGTCAGCCCCGCGATCACCGGCCGACCGCCGAGCGCCGCCACGTTCGCCGCCGCGTTCGCCGCCCCGCCCGCCATGTACGTCCGCCGCTGCACGTCCACCACCGGCACCGGCGCCTCCGGCGAGATCCGCGCCACGCTGCCCCAGACGAATTCGTCCAGCATCAGGTCGCCGACGACCAGCACCGGACAACCGCGAAAACGGGGGAGGAGTTCAACGCCCGACATGCCGTGGCTCCCGGTTCAACACGAAGTCCCGAATCGCCGACCAATCGTTCGCGTGGAAATCGGCGTCGCCCTGGTCCGGTCCGAATCGGACGGCGAGCGCACCGAAGCGCCGGCCGGCCTCGACGTCCGACGCTTTGTCCCCGATCATCGCGCTCGGTCGGCCGACCATGCCGAGCGCCGCGGCCGCTTGTCGAAGTAAACCGATCTCCGGTTTGCGGCAGTCGCAGCCGTCGTCCGGCCCGTGCGGGCAATAGAACGCCGGCAAGCGAACGCCCGACGCCTCCGCGAACATTGCCACGAACCGCTCGTGCACGGCGTCCGCCTGCGCCGCGGTGATCCGGCCGCGCGCCAGCCCCGATTGGTTGCTCACGATCGCGGGTACGAATCCGTCCTTCGCCAAATCCCGGATCGCGTCCGCGGCGCCGGGGACGAGCCGAACGTCCGCCGGATCGTTCGGGTAGCCGACGTCCACCATCAGCGTGCCGTCGCGATCGAGCAGCAGCAGCGTCTCACGCCGCACGGCTGGCTCCGGTCTTGTCCCGGATGCGGGCGAGCACGTCGGTGGTCGAGACGCCCGGCACGAGCGGCAGGAATTCGATCCGCCCGCCGTAGGCCTCGACGGTCGAACGTTCCGGCACGGGTCGGCCGTGCGGCGGCGCGTACTCCGCGCCCTTGCAATGGATATCGGGCATCAGTCGCGCGAGGGCCGCCTCCGGCGTCGGTTCGTCGAAGACGAGCACGTAGTCGACGCATTCGAGCGCGGCGAGAAGCGCGGCGCGTTCGCCCTGCGACAGGATCGGCCGCAGCGGACCCTTGTTCGCGCGCACGGAGGCGTCGGAATTCAATCCGACGACGAGCAGGTCGCCGAGCGCGCGGGCCTGCGCGAGGCTGGCGACGTGGCCGGGGTGGAGCAGGTCGAAGCAGCCATTGGTCCAGACGACGGCGCGGCCGACGGCGCGGGCGCGATCGCGGGCGGCGAGCAGCGTGGGCCAGTCGACGAGTTTCGGGCGCGGAATCCAAGCCATGCCCCACGGAGTACCACGGGTGCGGCGGAACCCGCAAGGCGAATCGCGCGTATACTGGCGGTGGTGCGGGAGGGTTCGCCATGCCCATCGATCCGGACAAGCGGAAGCTGCGGGAGATGAAACGGGCCGTGAAGCGGCGCGGGAACAAGCACCGGCGCCACGCCGCCAAGCGCGTGCTGGCCGAGCACCCGGACGAAGCCGCGGACGCCGACGACGACTTCGGCCGGCATTCGTCCGAACGCCTCAACGGCCTCTACCACGACGCCACCCGAACGCCCCACGACTGAGGCCCCATGCGAACCGTGCGGATCGGCAACGGCTGCGGCTTCTGGGGCGACAGCCCCGACGCCCCCATGCGCCTCGCCGAGGCCGGCCGCCTCGACTACCTCACGCTCGAATACCTCGCCGAACTGACGATGTCGATCCTCGCGCTCCTGAAGCGGCGCGACCCGACCGCCGGCTACGCCACCGACTTCACCGAACTCCTGCCCCGCCTGCGGCCGATCCTCGATGCTCAGCCCCACCTGAAGATCGTCACGAACGCCGGCGGCATGAACCCGATGGCGTGCGCCCGGAAGACCGCGGAGCTGCTTCCGAACCGGCGCGTCGCCGTCGTCTCGGGCGACGACCTGATGCCGCGGCTGGACGAATTGCTGGCCGCCGGCCACGAGTTGAAGAACCTCGACACCGGAGAACCGCTCGCGTCGGTGCGGGAGCGCGTCGTCAGCGCGAACGCCTACCTCGGCTCGGCCCCCATCGCGGACGCCCTGCGGCGCGGGGCGAACGTCGTCGTCACCGGCCGCGTCGCCGACGCCTGCCTGACCGTCGGCCCACTGATGCACGAATTCGGTTGGGCGTCCGACGACCTTCTGGCCGCCGGCACCGTCGCCGGGCACCTGATCGAATGCGGCGCGCAGGTCACGGGCGGACTCTGGACGAACGCGACCGACGGGACGAACCTCGCCGACGTCGGCTACCCGATCGCCGAGGTCCGCGAAGACGGATCGTTCACGATCTCCAAGCCCGACGGCACCGGCGGCGCCGTGAACCTCGAAACCGTCGGCGAACAACTGCTCTACGAAGTCGGCGATCCGGACCGCTACCTCACGCCGGACGTCGTCGCCGATTTTACGTCCGTTCGATTGCGTCAAGCGAAGGCCGACGTCGTCGAAGTGAGCGGCGCCCGGGGCCGGCCCGCGACCGATTCGTACAAGGTGTCTCTGGCGTATCGTGACGGCTTCGCCTCGGCGGGCACGCTCGTGTTGGCCGGTCCGAACGCGAAAGCGAACGCCGAGCGCAGCGGGCGGATCCTCCTCGACCGCCTCAAGCGCGCCGGGCTGCGCTTCGACCATTCGCTCGTCGAAACGATCGGAGAAGGGATGGAGGTCACGCTGCGCGTCGCCGTGCGGGACGCGCGGAAGGCGGCGGTCGAACGGTTCACGAAGGAGTTCGCGCCGCTGGTGACCAGCGGCTACGCCGGCACGACCGGCTACACGACCGGCCGCGCCGCGGTCCGCGAGGTGTTCGCCTACTGGCCGGCCCTGATCGCGAAGTCCGCCGTCGATCCCGTCGTCGAGTTGCTCTAAATATCGCGCGGCCGTTTCCGCAACACCACGCCGATTAGCAGGCCCGTCGCGAAGCCGCCGACGTGGGCGAGGTTGTCGATGATCGGATTGAAGTAGCCGAGCACGACCTGATAGATCGCCCAGACGAGGAGCACGGTGCCGACGCGCAGGTCGCGCAGGAGATACTCCTTGCGGTACTTCGCGAAGAACGCGACGAGGGCGCCGGCGAGGCCGAAGATCGCGCCGGACGCGCCGACGGAGGTCTGGCCATTGACGAGACTGAGTGCGGAGCCGCCGAGTCCGGCGAGGAGGTAGAGCGGCGCGAATCGAACGCTGCCGTAGGCGTGTTCGCACGCCATGCCGAGGATGAACAGGACGATGAGGTTGCCGATCAGATGGTCGGGGCTGCCGTGCAGGAACACGGCGGTGAGCATGCGCCAGTATTCGCCGGCGAAGACGCGCGGGCCGTTGAGGGCGCCGGCCTTGATGATCGCGTCTTCGTTGGCGAGCGCGCCGGTGGCGAGCTGCCATGCGAACGCGCCGGCGCACGCCAGGCACAGGAGGATCGAGACCGGCGGCAGGAACGACATGCCGCGCTCGAAATCGACGCGCGGGCGTTCCAGCATCGCCTCGCCGATGGTCGGGATGTCGTCGTTCGCCATGCGCGTCACCGCCGTTCGCCGGTGTCGAGCAATACGCCCATCGCGACGGCGATGCGCCGGTCGATCGTGCGCTTCTCGTCCATCGACAAGTCCAGCACGTAGCGGTCGAGCAGCGTCATCCGGCGGTTGAACTCGCCTACGGTCTCGCCATCGCTGACGCGCGTGAAGATGAAGTTCGTGCGCAGGAAGGCGATGAGCGCGAGGCCGAGCAGCGGGATCTCCTCCGCGACGGCGCCGATGGTGCGGCGGAGCAGCGAGAGGAGGATCGAATCCTCCTTCACCACGAAGAGCGTTTCGCCCTCCTCCGTTTCGATGTACCAGCGCTTGCGCAGGATGCCGTGGAGGAAGTTCTTGCGGAAGACGCAGAGGACCTTGCCGGTGTCGTCCGCGAGGGTGTAGCGCATGTTGATGAAGGCGACCTTCTGGTTCTGGAAGATGCGCAGCAGCATGTCCTGCTTGGACTCGTCGGGGTAGAAGGTGATGTGGCGTTTCGGGTAGAGGGCGATGATGATGGCGAGGCCGGCGAGGAAACCGAGAATGCCGAGGATCGCGGCGAGGACGGCGCTGGCCTCCTTGCCGATGGTTTTTTCGAGGGCGATGCCGGCGAAGGCGCCGCCGCCGGCGAGGATGAGGATCGCCGGGATGCCGACGACCATCGCGAGGCAACCCTTCATCAGGTGGATCGGGCGCTCGACGAAGAGGATCGGCCGGCCGCGCTCGTCGGCGACGTTGTATTTCTCCTTCAGCGACCAGAGCTTCTGGCGGAGGAGGAATTTATCGTGCCAGAATTCGTCGGGCAGGTCGTCCGGGAAGCCGTAGCGCGATTCGCGCTCGTCGTCGACCGGTTCCTTCGCCGGCACGTTCAGCACCGACTGGCACGCGGGGCATTTCACTTGCTTGCCGGCGAAGTCGTCCTTGAGCGGGTACGATTTCCGGCAGACGTCGCAATAGGCTTCGACGGGCATGGCGCGGTTTCCCGGTGCGGTGGGTTCGATCGCGAAATCGTACCGGGTTGCGCGCCGCGCCGCCAGCGAATTGAGGGAAATCGAATCGGGGATTAGGCCGCGTCGGCGGGGCGCAAGCGCACGATGTCGTCCTTCGCGTCGGCGTCGAGCAGCGCGTCGGCCGCCGTCTCCGCCGTGCGGCGCAGCTTGTCGATCTCGGCGTCGGTCCGGCGACGCCACGCGTCGGCCACGGCGAGCACGATCGGCTCGTCCTTCGGCAGCGGTTTCGCCAGCAGGGCGTCCCGCTCCCGGCGGCGCTCGGCGAGCGCGGCCTGCCGGTCGCGCTCGGTCGCGTCCGCCGCGAGCCGTTGGAACTCCGCCTCCCGCGACGCGAGCGCCGTCGATTCCGCGTGCAGGCGGGCGAGGCGATCGTCCAGTTGCCGCAGGTTCCGCGCGAAGCGGCCCTCCCATCGCTTGCGCAGCACGACGACGCGCTGCGCGGCGCGGGCGTGGTCCGAGTGCGCGGCCGATTCGGCGCACTGCTGTTCCGCGGCGATCAGCCACGCCGCCAGCTTGGCCGATTGCTCCTGCGTCTGCCGGTGGAAGGCTTCGCAATCCGCGATGATTGCCCGGCATTCCTCCGCGCGCTCGCGGTCGTTGGCGATCGCGTCCAGCAACTCCCCGCGCCGGCGGGCGTTCTCGTCGTCCCAATTCCGAACGAGCGCGTCCAATTCGGCTTCGCGGTCCGCCAGCTTGCCGCGCCGCGCCGCCATTCCGACTTCCGCCTGTTCGCGATCCGCGAGGAAGCGCGATTCGCGTTCCACCAGCAGGCCGTGCCATTGATCGAGCGCGGTTTGATATTTCCACAGTTCGCGTTCGCGCTCCCGGCGACAATCGTCGTGCCGATTCGACGCCGTTTCGCGCGCGGCGATCTCGGCTTCGCGGAACTCGACCGCGCGGGCCAACTCCTCGAGTTCGTCCACGGTGCGCGATTCGGCCGTCTGCCAGGCGTCGCGGGCGTTCGCCACCTGCGCGATCTGTTCGGCCAGCACGCGCCGGCCGTCGGTGAGATGCTCGGCGAGAAGATCGAGTTCGCGGCGGCGGGCGTCCAGCTCGCGGCGCTCGCGAAGCGATTCCGTTTCCCGCTTCTCGAGCGCCGTCAGCGATTGCACGGGGATCTCGCCACCGACGGCGAGCGACACCGCGTCGGCCGGCGGCGCGGCGCGATCCGCCTTGGCCTTCGCCCGGTTTTGCTCGAGTTCCTGGAGTTGCAGCCGAGCGTTCGCGGCCCGGCGATCCAGCCCGGCGATCTCGGCGTGCAGCGTCGCGAGTTCCCCGTCCGCAACCTCGCGATCCCGGCGCAGGCGCTCGGCGGCCGCGGTCGCGTCCCGTTCCCGCGATTCGAGGAGTTGGAACAACCGCGAAAGCTCCGCGTCGCGATCGGCGCGTTCGGCGGCGAAGCGCGATTGCTGGTGCGCGAGGAGTTCCCAAGCGGCCGCGAGCGACGTCCGCGATTCGTCCTGTTCGATCTGGAACCGTTCGCGCTCGGCGGCGAGGCGGTCGATCGCGGCTTGGAGATCGTCCTGTCGGCGGGCGAGGTCGGCGTGCGCGGCGCGCATCGGTGCCGTGGCGTCGGCGGCCTTGCGGCGGAAGCGCTGGAGGTAGCGGGCGGCGGACTTCCGCACGCGGCGGCGAGTGTCGCGCGCTTCGCGGTTCAGCCGTTCGGCCTCGTCGAGCCGGGGCTGCGCCGCGGCGCGCTCGGCGCGCAGGCGTTCGCGGCCCTCGGCCAGTTGCCGCAAGAGGGCTTGCACGTCGGCGGTTGTCGGTTCGGCCATGCCGCGACCTCGCGGACGGAAGCGTCCGCCGGGCTTATCGGCACAATCCCCGAAAAAATCCAGTTCGGTTCAAGTTTGCAAAAGTTACCCTTCCGCTCCGCCCCCGCCCACGCTATGACCCGCGACTCGTTCACGGCTCCCGGGGGATCGAACATGCGTCGGATGCTCGCGGTGGGGTTCTCGCTCGGATTCGCGGCCACGGCCTCGGCGCAGTTCGCCACCGATCGCAAGGCGCCCGCCGCGCCGGCGTCGCCGCCCTCCTTCGAGCAGGTCGCCGCCGCCTCGGCCAAGCCCGCCGAGGCGCCGCCCAGCGCCCACCCCTGGTACGTGAAGCCCGAGCACGGCCCCTGGATGGTGATCGTCAAGAGCTACGCCGGCGAGAACGCCAAGCCCTTCGCCGAGGCGCTCGCGAAGGAGATCCGCGACAACTACAAGATCCCCGCGTATCTCTTCGAGCGCGGCTCGGAGGAGAAACGCAAGGAGGACGACCGCGTCCGCCTCGAGAAGGAGAAGAAGCGCGCCGCGGAGGAGAAGCAGTTCCTCGCCCTCGCCGACCAGCTCCGCGCCGAGGCGTTCCGCAAGGGGTACGATTTCCAGGAGACGAAGCCGGTCTACCACGTGCCGAAGATCCGCTACGAGGAGCAATACGCGGTGCTCGTCGGCGGTTGGAAGGACATGGAGACGGCGCGCAAGGCGCTCGACGCCATCCGCACCTGGAACGACCCGAAGGACAAGCGGCTGATGGACCGCGGGTTCGTCGGCGGCGAGACGAAGGCCGGCGCGCAGTCCACGCTCAACGGCGGCTACCTGAACCCGTTCAAGCTCGCCTTCGTCGCGCCGAATCCGACGTCGCCCAAGACGCTCACGTCCGAAGGCTCCGATCCGCTCGTGCTCCAGATGAACAAGGAGGAGCCGCTCTCGGTGTTGAAGATTCAAAAGCCGTGGACGCTCGTGGTGAAGAGCTACTACGCGCCGCTCGTGGACGTGAAGGACAAGGACGCCGGCAACATCATCAGCATCCGCAAGCTGTTCAACTCCCGGCCGGACTACCTGAACAAGACGGCCGAAATCGCCGTGAACCTCACGAAGCTCCTGCGCGGCCTGCAACCGACCACCGCCGAGCCGCGCATGGCGCCTTTCGAGGCCTACGTGCTCCACACCCTCAACGGCAGCCTCGTTTGCGTCGGGCAGTTCGACTCGCCGGAGGATCCGAAGATCGCCGACATGCGCGAACGGCTGGAAGCGCTGCGGCTGAACGTCGGCGAGAAAGGCGCGGCCGGGAACAAGATCTACCCGTTCGACCACCTCGCGCTGATGCGGGTGAAGTGATATCGCACGGTGGGTTTCTCCCCGTGGGCGGGAGAAACCCACCGGTTCAATTTCGATGAATTGACCTCGCGGACGACCTCGTTCACTTCCCGATCGTGCTCAGTCCGGTCGTTTCGATCTGGATTCCCTTGCGGAACTCGGCGGGCGAGAGCGCGTCGGCCTTGTCCAGGTGACTCTTCTTTACGCTCAGCACGATCTTCGCCGGCACCGGAGTACCCTTCGGTTTCGCGGCGCCGTCGTCGAATTTCAGTTCGAGCTTCTGCGCCAGTTCGAGCGCCCGCTTGGCTTCGTCCAGATGGCCGACGCCGATGTACGCCTGCGCGAGCGAGCGATACGCGGACGTGACGCTGGCGTGCAGGTCCTTGAGCGCGGCCGCGCGGTCGGCCGGCTTGAGATTCCTCGGGGCGGCGAGCGACTTCGTGGTCGAGGCGAACCGGCCGAGCGCCAGCTCGTACGCCTTCGCGGCGTCGGCGTGCTTGCCTTGCTTCATGTGCAGGTCGCCCAATACGATTTGCTTCGATTCGTCCGGCGTGAGGCCGAATTTCGAAGACGGCTCCTCTTCTCCCGAATTCGGAGTCCACAGCCGCGGATCGGCGAGCGACGTGGATCGCCGGTCGCCCGCGGACGCCAAAGCGCCGTCGTAGGTGACCACCACCGAGACGCTTTCGTCCGGCGCGAGGTGGCGCAGGTGCTTGCCGTTCGTCGCGAGCAGCTTCACGACGGTTTCGGTCAGGTTCCCCGGCCGGCACATCGGCGCGAGGTTCGACTTCCGCGCCGCCGGCTTCGCCGCGTCCGATCCGCGCAGCTCCTCGCGCGCCTTCTCCCAGTCCGTCGGCGGCTTCGGCGCCGCGTCCGCCATGAGAGGGAACTTCGCCACGCTGTCCGCCTGGTGGCATTGCAGGCAGGTCGCTTCGAGTCCGCCGGCGCGCTCGTGCCGGCTGAAGAGGGTCTGTTCCAGGTTCGCGAGGCGCACGGTGTAGGCGATGCCGTGGCGGGTCAGGTATACGCCGTCGAACTGCGGGTAGCTCGACGTGAAGAGGTAGTGGCGCGTGTCGGCACCGCCCGAGTCGGGGCGGCCGAGCAGCGTCGTCGTCGTTAGGGAGACGTCCGAACCGCCCATCGTGCTGGATACCGACGAAAGGTGGTAATCGAGGCCGACCGCCTTGTTCAGCAGGTGCCGGAGGATCTCCACGTCCTCGGCCATCTCGGCGGCCTTGGCGTCCGCCGGCTTCGCGGGCGCCTCCTTCGGCTGCGCCGAAACACTTGCGATCGGTAGGTACAGCATCAGGGCGATGAGCAATCCGCGGTTCATCGGTTCGTCTCCTTGGCGTTCGATTGGTGGAGCACGTACAGGGCGTCGGTGGTCGATTTCGCCTCCGTCCAGCGGCTATCGGAAAGCTTGCGGAGTTCGGCCACCTGGTTCGCGAGCGATTGGAGGGACCGTCGCTGCTTCGCGTCGCGGTCGTTCACGTCGGTGGCGAGCGTGAGGAGCAGGTCGCTCAGTTCGGCGAGCTTCGCGTCGATCTTGGCGGAGTCGGGCGGCGGGGCGCCTTCGAGCTTGGCGAGCCGCGCGCGGAGATCGTCGAACTCCGTCGGCGGCGACGGGGTCGAAGGGCGGAACACCGCGATGCCGACGAGGAGCGCCGCGGCCACGCCGGCCATCGCGCCGGCGCAGCGGCGCCAGAACCGGGCGCGCGCCGCCTGCGTTTCCGCTTCGCGGACGAGAATGGCGGCAACGTCCACGGGCGGCAGTTCGGGCGCGGGCCAAGCGTCCAGCGCGCGGCGCAGGTCCGGCGGCAGTTCGTCATTCACGCGTCGTCCTCCTCGGGCCGCAGTCCAACGGCGGCGAGCCGGGCCTCCAGTTGGCGCACGGCGACGGCGAAGCGCGACTTCAGCGTGCTTGCGGGCACGCCCAAGAGCCGCGCCATCTCTTCGAAGTTGAACTCCTCGTAGTGCCGCAGCACCACGACCTCGCGCAGGGCGGGCGGGAGTTCGCCGAGCGCCGCCGCCACGCGGGCGACCGTCTCGTTCCGCTCGGCCCAGCCGTCGCCGGACGGTTCGCGCCCGGCCGGCTCCAGGTCCGGTAATCGTTCGGGTTCGCGGCGCCCGCGTCGGGCGGCGTCCCGCGCGAGGTTGAGCGCCACGCGGTAGAGCCACGTGGAGAACCGCCCGCGATCCTGGTACGTGCGCCGGGCGACGTACACGCGGGCGAAGGTCTCCTGCGCCAGATCGCGCGCCGTCTCGGCGGAGCGCGTCAGGCGGAACAGGAAGCGCCCGATCGGCGCTTCCCAGGCGCGCACCAGTTCGGCGAACGCGACCGGATCGCCCGCCTGCCAGCGCCGGATCAGTTCCGCCCGCGGTTCGGCGTCCATTCTGCCCCTTTTAACGGTTTCGGCGGGCGATCCGACGAACGAATCTGAAAGTTTTCCCCGCCCGACCGGTATGCCCCGCCGGCGGCCCGTTGCGTTCCCCGGGCCGACCCGCCTACAATGGTTCGACCCGATCCCCCGCAGGTCGCCGCGCATGCGCTGGCTCACCGCCATCCCGGTCTACAACGAGGCGAAATCCGTGCGCGCCGTGCTCGCCGAGGTGCGCGGGCACGCGCCCGAAATCCTCGTCGTGGACGACGGTTCGACCGACGACACCGCGAAACTCCTCGACGCCGAACCGGGCCTGCACCGCGTCCGCCACGCGCGCAACCGCGGCTACGGCGCGGCGCTCACGAGCGCCTTCGACTTCGCCCGCCGCGGCGGCTACGACGTGCTCGTGACGATGGATTGCGACGGCCAACACCAGCCCGACCGCATCCCCGTGCTCCTCGAACAGATCGGCGACGCCGACATCGTCTCCGGCAGCCGCTACCTCCGCGACTTCCGCACCGACACGCCCGCCCCGTCAGACCGGCGCTTCATCAACGCCACGATCACGCGCGAATTGAATGAGCGCTACGACCTCGGCATCACCGACGCCTTCTGCGGCTTCAAGGCCTACACCCGCACCGCGCTCGACCGGTTGCGCGTCACCGAATCCGGCTGGGGCATGCCCCTGCAAGTCTGGGTGCAGGCCGCGAAGGCCGGGCTGCGCATCCGCGAGATCGGCGTGCCGCGGCTCTACCTCGATCCGTCCCGCGCCTTCGGCGGCGTCCTGAACGATCCCGCCGAACGCCTCGCCCACTACCGCGCGGTCATCGACGCGGCCGAGCGCGAATCGCTCGAACCGTGTTGTACGGAGTCGGCGTGATGCGCCTGCGCACGCCCGTCAACGATCGCGAACTGCTCGCCGTCCCGGATTTCGATTCCATCCCGTCCCTGGTCTCGCGCAATCGCGAACGACTCGATTCCAGTTCCGTCGCCATCGACGGCGTATCGCTCGGCGAACTCCGAGCGTTGGCGCGCAGTGAGTTGCTCGGCCACAAGCATCCCGCGCCGTTCATCGTCACCGGCCATCAACCGGAACCGTTCCACCCCGGCGTCTGGGTCAAGAACTTCGCCGCGAACGGCCTGGCCGCGCGGCTCGGCGGCTCGGCCGTCAATCTCGTGGTCGATGGTGACACGGTCAAATCCACGGCGATCGCCGTGCCGATCTGGACTGGCCCAGAGCCTGAGTCCGTGCGGATCGCGAACGTGCCCTTCGCCGCCGCGCCGGCCGGCCGAACGTGGGAGACCCTCGAACCCACCGAGCCGTTCCTCGACGGGTTGCTCGACACGGCGAAGCCGTTCGGCTACACTCCGATCGCCGTCGAAGCCGCGGCGACGATGGCAGGGAAGACGGCCGCCGAGCGGTTCGACGCGGCCCGCCGCCATTTCGAGGCGCGGTGGGTTGGGTCCAACGTCGAACTCTGGACAAGTCGACTGAGCCGGACCGCGGCGTTCCAACATTTCGCGAACCATCTCGTGCGGGACCGCGTGCGGTTCCGGGATGTCCACAACGCGGCGGTCCGGAACTATCGTCGGGCGAACGGACTGCGCAGCCGCACGCATCCGGTACCGGAATTGGCGGAAGGGGAAGTCCCGTTCTGGCACGTCGGAGAACGCGGCCGCGAACGGGTGACGCTCCCGTTCGATCCCGAACGGATTCGGCCCCGGGCGCTTACGCTGACGCTCTTCGCGCGGCTCGCCTTCGCCGACCTGTTCCTGCACGGCATCGGCGGCGGCAAGTACGACGCCGTGACCGATGCGATCATTCGCGACTATTTCCAGATCGAGCCGTCGGTGTTCCAGGTCGTGTCGGCGACGCTGCGCCTGCCGCTGGCGGGATTCCCGGCGACCGACGACGACGTGAAGCGCTTGCGCCGGCTCGTGCGCGACCTCCACTGGAACCCGCAGCGCCACGGTGCGGACGGAGCCGAGCACGCGAAACTCCGACGGGAGCCTTCGGGGTTACCGCAATACCGGTCGTTCCGCGCCCTCGGAGATCGTCTGCGCCCGTCCGTGGCGGATCGATTGGCGAACGCCGGGCGGGATCTGCGGCGCGCGGAGGTCGAAGCCGGCGCAAACGCGATCCTGCGCCGGCGGGACTATTCGTGGCTGCTCTATCCGGCCGAGATGTTGCGGAACTTCCTGACGGGCGTCCACCGCCGCGCGAGCGGCGAAGCGGACGCGTGATCGCTCACGGGCGCAGACGTGCGAGGTCGTCGATCCAGCCGGCGAGGCTCGGTTCCACCCAACTCAACACCAGCACGCTCGGGAACAGGCCGAGTGCGATCGCCAAAAGTACGAACGGCACAAGGATCGCGAACTCCCGCGCCGAGACGTCCGCGTAGTTCCGCGTCGCCTCGTTCACGCCCAGGTACGCGCGCTGCCAGGCCCAGAGCAGGTACGCGGCCGTCAGCACCGTCGCGAGGATGGCAGGGAGCGCGAGCGCCGGCGAGAAGTTCCACGCCGCCATCATCACCTTGAACTCGCCGACAAAGCCGCAGAGGCCGGGCAGGCCCATTGAGGCGAAGAACAGGATCGCGCTCAGCCCGGTGTGGACGGGCATCGGTTCGGTGAGTCCGCCGAGGCGGTCGAGGTCGCGGTGGTGGGCGCGGTCGTAGACGACGCCGACGACGAAGAAGAGGGCCGAGGCCGTGATGCCGTGCGCGAGCATCTGGTAGACGGCACCGTTCACGCCGAGTTCCCAATATTGGGAGTTCGCGGCGGAGCCCCAGCACGCCATGCCGAGGATCACGTAGCCCATGTGGCTGACGGACGAGTAGGCGAGGAGCTTCTTGAAATCGGTTTGCCCCATGGCGACAAAGGCGCCGTAGACGATGCCGACGACGCCGACGACGCCGATCCACCAGGAGAGTTCGGCGGCGGCCCAGGGGGCGAGCGGGAAGGCGATGCGCACGAGGCCGTAACCGCCGAGCTTGAGCAGCACGCCGGCGAGGATCATGCTGACGGGCGTGGGCGCCTCGACGTGCGCGTCCGGGAGCCACGAGTGGAGCGGGACGAGCGGCACCTTCACGGCGAACCCGATGAAGAGCAGCGCGAACACGAGGTACTGGAAGTTCGCGGTGCAGACCGGCTGCGCCTTCAGCCGCGCGACGGCCTTTTCGACATCGACGCCCGGCGCGAACAGCTTCACTGGGCCGGTGCCGTCGATGCCGCCGGCCGGGTCGCGCGGGTCGGTCTTGGCGGCGAGGCGGGCTTCCTGGCCGGTCATCACGAGCATCGCGGCGCGGCCGGCGCGGGCGAGCGTCACGAAGTCGAACGTGTGGACCT
>CAYVRB010000138.1:10604-15938 GCA_964453375.1 uncultured Alcaligenaceae bacterium | reverse complement strand
ACCTGGCAACACTCGGACGTTGCAGTTTCGTATTGACTTCCAATACAGTCACTACCGTCCGTTGCCCCGTACGCGAAAAAAAAGCGACGCAGCTGCTTTGTCTCGCCCCTCTTCCGGTATAGAGGACGCTCGCAAGCCACCGACTAATATCGCTTGATTAAACGACAATCGAAGAAGTCTGAAACCGCATTATTTCAAGGGAATCAGAGGGTCGAGACAGAGCAACTGCATCCCCTTTTCTTCCTGAGCTGCGTCCATTTTTCTGCTCCTGAATGAGAAGTGGGCCGATACCGCAATCGTGTTTTTCGAGAATTCTGCCGGAATTATCTAGTAAAAGGCCGATGAGCGTCCCGGATAGGGTAGAGCGAACAACGGGCCGGGCCGAACCCCGGAGGGGGGCCTCAAACATGAGCAACGAGAATTATTCAACTTTTGGAGATTTAGAGCACACGGAATTCCGTGCCCCGCGTACCGGCGATACCACGCTTACGGGGCGCGGTCGCCTGCTTGCCGAGACGAACAACGACCCGGAAAGCAAGTCACAAAAGGATGACCGGTTCCGCCGCTGGCACAACCTGCGGGTCTGGGAAACTGTCGGCGGAAACTACGTCCTTCATATCGCGTTTCGCACGCACATGATCCACGAACGCGAATTTGACACGAGCAAAGTGTTCGGCACACTTGCTGAGGCGTTGTTCTTCGCGCGAGATGTCTATGTTCCGCTCAAACTGGCAAAGGTGATGGTCACGAAAGAAGACGATCCGAAACACGAAAAATTCACGTGGATCATCAGCCGGTACAAGGAACAATACAAGGACGCCGCGAACCAACTCGCCGTCATGGCCCATAAGGCGTCCGGGATCGGCAATCAGGAAACCAATATCGAATAGGCCGACTGTCTACCGGTTGCCGGCAGGGTCTTTCTCCGGACAGGGTTGATTCTATTTCACCACAAACTCACTCGAACAAGTAGGGGAATACAAATGGGAAGTCTCGGTCAACTGGCGGCGGCGGTGTGTATGCTTATCCTGGTGGCAACGGCAGGCATCCTGCTCGCACCGCTCCTGCTCGTCGCGGCCGTGATGAAGCGAGCGTAAATATTTGCGATGAATGCACCATCGCAATCGGTGGGGATCATCACGTTACAATCGGGTCATAAGCTGGCCATACCGGTCCGCCGGTCAACCTCGGTGCGGCATTGATTGCTGCCGTGCAAGCTAACATTGAAATAGCTGAGTATCCTTTTTGCCCTCGTTTTTCGGGGATGAAGACCGAAGAAGGTCCGTCAGATAAAATTTCCAATTTCCAACACTCATAAGGAGTCCATCAATGGACATGGTTCCAGACCACATTCACGGTAACTTCGAATGGGAAGTGCCTCCGAACTGCAAGTGTGGACTTTTGAAAAATACAATCGAAGAGAAATTCTTTTTCGTTTCAAATCGCGTCAAATCAGATGGTACAAACGTAGTTTACTGTTTCTTCTCGAACGGTGATGACATGAGACTTCACAACGACGGCACGCCAATCCAATTTTGCCCATGGTGCGGAGACAAGATAAGCGTTAAAAAGAAGAGCACTGCCGTGTAATGACTTTTACAGTGAAAGAAAAGAGCGCAGCTCATTTCTTCTTCGGCTGGCCCACCAAACGCTGCGTCTAAAGCAGCGATAGCCGTTTCTCCGTAAGCCGCTGCGACGCTACGCCGAATGGCTTACCGCGGACCACCTTCAATAAATGGAACTAAAATGGTGACGCAGCCAATCCTGCGCCGAACAGGATTGGCTGCGTCACCATTTTGCACTCGATGGTGTAGTAATCGCAAATTGTTACGCCCGCTTCATTACGGCCGCGACGAGCAGGAGCGGCGCGAGCAGGATGCCCGCCGTCACCACAAGGATAATCATGCACACCGCCACCGCGAGTTGACCGAGACTTCCCATTTGCGTTCCCCGTTGAGTTCGAGCTTTGGATTTCCGTTTGCGAATTTACTCGACTTCGGTTTCCTGTTCGCCGATCCCGGATTCTCGGTGTGCTTGGATTGTCAGTGTGTTCACGGTGTCCTTGTATTCTTCCCGCAGCTTGCTCACGATCCACGTGAATTTTTGTGAATTCGGATCGGTTTCCGGCGGTGTTGGCACCTTGAAATACTTGGTTGGCTCGTAGTCCTCGCGGGCGAATAACAGAGCCTCCGCCAGCGATTTGAACACCTGGCTTGTGTCGTGATCCGCCTCGTACTTGGTCTGGGTTCGGAACGCGATATGCAGGACGTATTTCCCGCCGATCGTCTCCCACACCCGCATGTTCCACCACCGACGGTATCGGTTGTCCTTTTGCGATTTGCTCTCGCTGTCGTTGACGACCTCGGCCAGCAACCTCCCGCGTCCTGTGAGCGTGGTGTCCCCGGTACGCGGCGCACGGAATTCATTGAATTCTGAATCACGGATTGTTTCATTCTTCTCGGTGCTCATATCATCAATCCCCTCCGGGGTTCGGCCCGGCCCGTTGATTGTTCGCTCCACTTCCTTCACCCTATACGGTCCGCTCGTTCGACACTTTCCCAGCGAAAGTTGGAAAATTCTCGTAATTCGCGTTGGTGGTATCAGCTCAGGGAAGAAAAGGGAACGCAGCTGCTCTGTCTCGACCCTCTGATACCTTTGAAATAATACGGTTTCGTAGGTCTTCGTTTGTCGTTAATTCAACCAATAATTGAATGTAACTTGCGAGCGAACTATATACCGTAAGAGGGACGAGACAAAGAAGAACGCAGATGATTTCCTCTTCGGCAGGCCCAAAGCTCGCTGGTTCGACTCCAGAGACAGCCGCTTCACGGTAAGTCGCTGCCACGCCTCGACGCACGGCACCCCGCGAAACACCGCCGAGAAATGACCTACGTCCGCACTTTCGGCGCGAATGCCGACTACGACCATGTCGGGCCTCGAAGACTCGGCCCGACCGACCAATCGGAAGCGCCGCGGCGTCAGATCTTCGTCTTCGTCACGCGTTCGTAGAGGGCGGAGCCGGTCATGCGGAAGGCGGCCTCGTGGGGGCAGGCGGCCACGCAGAACGGGTCGGCACCCTCCGGCACCAGGCCATAACACTTGTCGCAGTTGATGGCGCTGTCGGCGATGCTGATCTTCTGCTGCACTTCCTGCTTGTCCGGGATCTGGATCGCGCCGTAGGGGCAGTTGCGCTCGCAGAGGCCGCAACGGATGCAGTGGTCGTCGATCTTGATCTGGAGCTGCGTGCCGGTGCGGTGGATGGCGTCGACGGGGCAGCCGTCCATGCAGTAGGGCTTGTAGCAGGAGCGGCAGGAGCCGCCGACGAGGTAGCGGCCGAAGCGCATGCCTTCGCGGATGAGGCGGCTGTAGCCGTCGCCGTGGGAGTCGGCGCACGCGCGGGTGCATTCGTCGCAGCGGGTGCAGGCGTGGAGGTCCAGCACGAAGAGGTTGCGGCCCTGGTAGAGGCCCTGGTTCAGGTAGTCGGAGAGGTAGTTGTTGACGACCGGCTTCGCCGTCATGCCGCGGCGCATGCGGAAGGCGGCGGCCTGCTCGAACTTCTCCTTCATGGACGGGAACTGCCGGATCATCGCCTCGAAGAGCTTCTTCGGGATGCGCACGAGTTCGACGGTGTCGAGCGCGGTGATGGTGGCGGTGCGGCGGCCCTCCTCCATGAGGGCGATTTCGCCGAAGTATTCGTTCTCGGTCTGCTTCGCGACGATGACTTCGCGGTCCTCGGCGCGGATCGACACCTTCGTGGTGCCGTAGCGGATGATGTAGAAGTCCTGCGCCTTTTCCCCTTCGATGACGATCTTCTCGTCCTTGCGGCACTTGCGGAGCGTGGCGCGCAGGAGGTTGGCGTCGGGGTCGACCTTCGGGTAGACGATCTTGCGGTTGTCGTCATCGGTCGGCTTGCGCTTGGAGGTGTCGGGCAGCTTGCGGGATTCGTCGCGGATGCCCTGCGTGAGCAGCGTCACGAGCTGGGCGCGTTCGGGGCCGGAGAGGCCCTCGAAGAGCGTCGGCTCGTCCGGGGTGCCCTTGCGTTCGAGGCTGGAGAAGAGGGCGTTGCGGGTGTAGACGAGGCCGAGGACCTCGCGGGCCGACTCGGCGCGTTGGGCCACGTCCAGGATGTTCCGCGTGACCTCGAAGACCTCGGCGTTGTCGGAGAGCGCGCGCACCGTGGCGACGCGCGGCTGGTTCGAGAGCGGCGCCAGCTCGCCGATGATCGTGTGCGTGCGGTTGAGCGTGAAGGGGCTTTGCTCGCCGGGGTCGGTGTCGCGGGCGCCCTTGCGCTTGTCCTTGCGGCGCCAGATGCCGAACTCGCCGGACTGCACGAAGAACGCGGTGTTGGCGTATTCGTCCTGGGTGCAGATCTCCTCGCCCTTCTTCAGCTTCCGGTAGCGGATCGCGCCTTCGTTCCAGCGGAGGTACGACAGCGGCACGTCGCGGAAGGGGCGGAACTTGAGCGGCTTGCCGCCGTCCTTCGGGATGTAGTCGAATTCGAGGTCCTGCATCTCCTCGGCGGAGAGGTAGCCGGTGGCGGTCTTGCCCGTGACGCGGGACTTCACGATCAGGCCGGCCTTCAGGGGCGTGCGCGGGTTCTTGAGGTCGAGCGGTTCGTTCTTATCCGCCTCGCGCAGCTCGGCCTCGTCCTTGCCGACGCTCACGAAGATCGGGTCGTCGATGTCCTTCTCGCGGATGCCCAGCTCCTCGCGCAGCGCGATCGGCACGATGCGGCGGTTGAGCTGGAGCGCGCCGGTCGGGCACGAGTTCATGCACTCGCCGCACTGCACGCACGACGAGTCGTTCATGTTCTCGTCGAGGTCGAAGCTGATGCGCGTGAGGTAGCCTTTGCCCGTGTGGCCGAGGACCTTGAACGGGCGCACGTCTTGGCAGGAGCGCACGCAGCGGTCGCATACGATGCAGCGGTCGTGGTCCACGGCGACCGTGCGCGACGAGTACGGGAACTCCGGCCGCACGCCGCTTTCGGGCAGATCCTTCAGCGTCATCCGGTGGTCGAACACCACCGGAAGCGGGATCGTCGGTCGGGACTTCGGGTGCCGGTCGGCGTTGCGGCTCTTGCCCCCCTTCAGGCGCGAGGGCATCCCCGTCCGGGGCGCCTCCACCTCCAGGCTGTCCGCCACCGCCTTCAACTCGTTGTTGTAGATCTTCCGCGAGCTGTCCGGCTTGTAGTGGTCCGCCACCAGGTATTCGGTGAGGACGCGGATCGATTGGAAGACTTCGGCGGTGAAGTCGCGGCCGGATTTATCGGAGTTCGGCGGGTTCGGTCCGCCGCGGGTGGTGACGACCATGCCGGGCTGGATTTCGAAGTGGCAG
>CAYVRB010000138.1:0-10594 GCA_964453375.1 uncultured Alcaligenaceae bacterium | reverse complement strand
ATGATGCAGATGGGCGCGCGGCGGCGGTTTTCCTCGGCGGTGTATGCGCGGCCGGTTTTTTCGGTCTTCGGCGGGGTCGGTCCGGCGGGGGTGGGGCCGTACATGGCGGGCTGGATTTCGAAGTGGCAGGCGGGGACGAGCTTGTCGCCCGGTTCGAGCTTGCCGCCCTTGCCGCGCTTCTTGCGGATGACGTGGACGGAGCACATGCGGCAGACGGCGACGGGGTTCAGGTGCTCGCGGTGGCAGAGGACGGGGATGCGGCGTTCGAGTTCCTCCTTGGTCCATTCGCCGCGGCGGACGAGTTCGCTGGCGGCGTCGTAGATGGTGGTCTTGCGGAGCTTGGGGTAGCCTTCGAGGTCGAACTGGACGACGCCCTGGGCGTCCTTGACGAAGGTGGCGAGCGGCATGTCGTTGACGACGATGCCGTCGATGACGATGTCGATCTTCTTTTCGAGGTCCTTGAGGGTGGCCTCGACGCGGCGGATGAGGTTGCCGTCCTCGTCGCGCGCGAAGGGGGTCTCGGAATCGCGGCCGCCGCCGCCGAGCGAATCCCACAGGTCGAGCGAAATGGCCATCGGCGATTCCTCAATCCAAGCCGGATCAGCCGGCGGTCTTGATTTCGTGGGGGAAGTATTGGAGCACGGTCATGAGCGGGTTCGGCGCGACCTGGCCGAGGCTGCAGATGGAGGTCATCACCATCGCCAGCGACATGTCGCTGATGAGGGAGGCCTGTTGCAGGAGGCCGGCGCGTTCGCGGCCGTTGGCGTCGCGGCCGGTCTGCTTCAGGAGCGTGCCGTCCTGGCTGCGCTTGAGGAGGTCGGTGCCGATCTCGACGAGTTTCTGGGAGCCGAGGCGGCAGGGGACGCACTTGCCGCAGGATTCGTTGCGGAAGAACTCGGTGAAGTTGAGGGCGTGTTCGAGCATGTTGGGCGCCCCCTCGCGGGAGTAGACGACGATGCCGGCGCCGAGCATCATGCCGGCGGATTTGCCCATGGAGGCGCCGATCATCATGTCGGCGTCCTTGCCCATGCCGACGCCGATGATCTTGCTGAGCGCCTTGAACTGGTTGAGGTCGAGGGGGAGTTTGCGGATGTCGAAGAAGAAGCGCTTGCCGGCGGCTTCGAGCGCCTTCTCGTGTTCGACGAGTTTCTCGAGGCAGGCGTAGACGTCGCTGGGCAGGTCCATGGCGGTGCGGGGCTGTTCCGGGTCGCGGAGTCCGTAGCGCACCATCTTGACGAGCAGGTCCTTGAGGTTGTCGCGGTCGAGATCGTTGACGGCGGCGATGAGGCGGGAGGTGAAGTGCGCCGCGACGGTGACGAGCGCGGGGAGGATGCCGCCGGAGGGGCCGGAGGTGGCCATCGCCTTGAGGGTGCCGGAGCAGTCGCCGGCGTACTGGATGACCTTTTGCAGGGTATCGCTGACCTTGACCTCGTAGATGCCGGGTTTGACGAGATCGCCGCTGATGGAGATGAGGCGCCGGCCGACGAAGTCGCCGTCGGCGGCGTTCTGGTACCACTCGCCCCCCTTGAGCATGATGGAGGGGGTCCAGGCGAGGGTCTCGACGTTGTTGACGACGGTGGGCTTGTCGCGCAGGCCGTTGGTCATCAGTTCGGGCGGCCGGTTGCGGGGCTGGGCGCGGTGGTCCTCCATCGCCTCGATGAGCGCGGTCTGCTCGCCGCAGATGTAGCCGCCGGGGCTGACGAAGACGTCGACCTGGAACGAACGGTTGGAGCCGAAGATGTTGTCGCCGAGGGCGCTCATCTCATTGGCGACGGCGATGGCGGCGCGGACGGCGCGGATCTGTTCGAGGTATTCGTGGCGGATGAAGATGAAGCCGCGCGTGGCGTTCGTCACGAGGCCGGCGAGCGTGACGCCTTCGATGACGAGGTGCGGCTTGCGGAGCAGCAGCTCGCGGTCCTTGAAGGTGCCCGGCTCGCTCTCGTCGCCGTTGCAGACGATGTACTTCTCGTCGCGCTCCTCGCGCCAGACGGCGCCCCACTTGGCGCTCGCGCGCATCCCGGCGCCGCCCATCCCGAGCAATTCCGAGATTTCCAGCTTGTTCAGCCACGGCTGCCGGTCGGAATAGAACTTCTTCTCCCACGCCGATTTCTTCTTCGCCTTGTCCGCCTCGCGGGCGTCGAAGGCGGCCTTGTCCTCGCCCGGCGCGATCTTCGCCGGCATCAGTTCCTGCGGCGCCCGCGCCTCGACGTACCGAATCGGGTTCGGCATGTCGGTCACCATCGCCTTCACCGCGCCGTAGTGGTCCTCCGGCTTCTCGTACGGGTCGATCTGCCACTCGTTGCGGTGGAAGTTGTAGGTGTAGTCCCAGTCCGGGATCGGCACGGGCTGGTCCGCGAGGGCGGTCTGCAGGACGTTCGCGTAGTCCTTCGGCGTGCGGCCGGCGTAGACCCACTCGTGGAACGTGCCGCGGCGGTCGCCTTCCGCGAAGGGGTTCTTGTGCTCCTTCACCACGTCGTCGTGGGACGGCCCGTGGTGGTGATCGTGGCCATGATCGTGGTCGTGCCCGTGTCCGTGCCCGTGGTCCGCGTGGCGGCTCATGAACAGGCACGGCGCCCGGTCGCAGCGGCCGAGGCACGACACGCCCTCGACGCGCACCTCCGGGTTGTCCTTCGCGATCTTGTTCAATTCCTGCAAGACCGCCGGCGCGCCCTTCAGGTGGCACGACATGTCCCGGCAGACGTAGACCTCGACCTTTTTCGGCTTGTCCCACTCCGGCCGGAAGTGCGCGAAGAAGCTGATGACTTCCTGGATCTTCGGCAGCGGGATGCCGCTGTCCTTGGAGAGCGCGTGCAACTCGGCGTCCGGCAAATAGCCGAACCGATCCTGGATCTGGCGGAGTCGCTGCACGAGTATCATGGACCGTCCGTCCCGTCGGTGTGAATCGAGATTATTTGAGCTTCGCCTTCGGATCGCGGGCCGCGGCGCCCAGCCCCTGGAGGGGGAAGTCGCCATTGTGGTAGCGGTGGCAGTCGGTGCAGTTGTTGCGGACGCCGGCTTCGGTCGCCTGGCCGTCGAGCGTTTTCCCGCGTCCGGCCGGCGCGTGGCACTCCCGGCACGAATCGACGCCGAGGATGTTGATCTTCTGATCCGGCCCCGTGTAGATGCTCTTGAAATCGAACTCCTTGGGCGTGCCGGTGTTCGGGTGGCACTTCAGGCAATCGTAGGCGCGGTGCGCGACGTGGTCGAACTTCGAGCGCTCGAACCAGACGGTCGGGATGTTCGGCACGACGATCTTCGAGTCCTCCAGCTTCCCGGCACCGCCCTCGAGCTTGTGGCACTCGGTGCAGGTGCCGCCGGACATCGCGTTCGCCGCGTTCGGGTTCACGCTCGGCAGCAGACGCAGCAGGCTCTTGCGCACGGCCTGATCGACCTGCGCGCCCACCTTCAGCACGTCCTCGTCCGTCACGTTCTTGTTCAGCAGTTCCGGCTTCCCCTTCTCGCTGAGCACGTAGCCGCTGTAGCGCGCCCGCAGCACCTCCTGGAGTTCGCCCGGCTGCTTGCGGTGCGGCAGGTAGAACGACGGGAACTTCTGCCCGGCGTCGCTGGTGAGTTCGGGCGCCTTGAGCGGGTGGCACGCCTGGCAGTGCGCCTCGAAGTTGATCGGCAGGAAGTACGCCCCCTGCGCCCGTGGCGGCTGGATCGACTCGCGCGGCTCGCCGGCGAGGTTCGCCCACGCCTTCGAGTGGTCGCGCGGGTCGCCGCGCTCCGCGTCCAGTTGGTGGCAGTGCTTGCAATCGAGCTGCACGACGGCGTCCGGCCCGTCCGCGGCGGCGAAATACTGGTCCACGATCTTCGGATCGTCGGGGTTCAGGTCCTTCAGATTCTTCTTGGTCACCTTGAGCTTGCTGTCGCTCGAGTAGCCGATGCCGGGCGACATGTGGTGCGAGTGGCTGAAGCGGATGTTCCGCGCCGTTTGGCCGTTCGGCTCCTTCTTCTCGGCCTCGAGCTTGCGGAACTCCGGGTGGCCGCCCCCCTTGTCCCAGAAGTTCTCGACCTTGGCGGCGAACGCGGGGGAGCCGGACTTGTGCGATTTGGCGAGGTCGGCGTGGCACTTCAGGCAATGGTCGTCCGACAGGCGGACGAGCGAGAAGCTCTTGCCGTTGTGGTCGTGGTGGCAGGCGGCGCACTCGGCGTCGTTGCCCATCGCCTCGCCGTTGTTCTGCGCCGGCCAATCCGAGGGCCAGATCATGTCCCGGTGGTGCTCCGGCCCGCGGTGGCAGGTCTGGCACTCCAGCGCCATCCAGCGCGATTGCGGATCGAACAGGCTGGACGAACCGCGTTCGGACGGCGGCTTGTGGCACGCCTCGCACTTCGCGTCGAACGACGCGTGCACGTCCGCCACGGGGCCGTGCGAGTACGGCCGGTCGCTGCGCATCACCGTCCAGAGGCCGAGCATGAGCACCGACGCGACCACCGCGAGGAGCGTGTAGAAGACCTTGCGGTCCTCGAAGGGATTGAGCCGGAAGTACCGGCGCAGTCCGCCCCGGTACCGTTCGACCCGCTCGCGACTGGGGGAATGATTGGGGTTCATGGTCACCAGTACTTCATGGCCTTGATCGCGTGGAAAATCATGAAGATCGTCATGGCCACCGACACCGGGGCGTGGAACAGGAGCCAGCCGTGCAGGATGGCGTTCAGCCGGGAGTGCTCGTCCCATTGCCGCCGCAGGTCGGCGAGCGTTTCAAGTTTGGCGAGGCCGGCGTGCGCCTCCAGCGGCAGTTCGGCGCGCAGCCGGTTGAACAGCACCACCGAGTCGGTGCGCGACGCCAGCGGCGACTTGGACTTCCGGCCGAGCGCGAGGTAGCTGTCCAGCGTGTTCTCGCGGAACTCCTTCAGGCGCAGCGCCGGCACGCCGGTGACGACCGGCGGCTTCCAGGTCGGCGACGGATCGCTGGCGTCGCGCGGCACCAGCTCCTCGACGATCAAGCGCGCCTCGGTGCGGTGCTTCTCGATCGCCTTGTCGATGGCGGCGACGACGGTTTCGTCCGGGATCAGTTCGAGGATGCGCTGCGGGAGCCACTGCTGGAGTACGAGGCCGTAGACGCCGCTGGCGATGACCAGCAGGAACAGGATCATGGTGAAGGCGCTGACCATGCCGCCCCACGAGAAGCCGCTGTGGACGACGATGATGGGCAGCACGGCGAGGCCAAGGACGACGTGCCACCAGAGCCAGACCTTGGTCGGACCCCAGCGTTGCCGGCGCTTGCGTTTGCGGGCCCAGAGGGCGAGTTCGAAGAAGATGATGCCGGCGCCGACGAGGCCGGTGAGGACGCCGAACCAGGAGCTGGCGCGCGGCCAGCCGACGATGCCGAGCTTGCCGAGCAGGTACCAGAGGATCGGCGGCAGGCAGGCGAGCGCGGTCCAAAGGAGCACGCGGACTACGCGTTGGCGAGTCGTGGCATCGCGTCCGAGCAGCACGAAGGTGCTCCCATCTGCGGGTGGTTTCCGGTCGCCCGGACTGGATCGTGACTGGACTCGGACGAAACTATCAGACCGGCGGCGCGCTTGCAACGGGGCACCGGACAAGTTTGTCGAAGTTTTCGGAATCGCGCGCGGCGCGCGGTCGTTCGACGAAAAAAAATCGTCATCCGACCGGTCGGCCCTTGCGTTCGGCCGCGCGTCTTCGGATGATGCCACGGAGTTCGCATCGCCGGGGGTCGCTCCATGTCGTGGGTTCAACGGTCGGCGCTGGCGGCGGCCCTCGCGGGATTGTTCGCGCTCGGTACGGCCCTGTCGCAGAATCTCGCCTCCGAGCCTCGCGCGCCGTCCGCTCCCGACGGCAAGCCGGCGGAAACCGTCGGCATGGCCGGCTGCGCCGCCACCGGCTGCCACGGCCGCACGAACGTCCGCCACGGCACGCTCGACGCCGACACCTGGCACGAAAGCTTCGCCCTCTGGCTCGACCGCGATCCCCACACCCGCAGCTACGCCGTCCTCGAAGGCCAACTCGCCAAACACATCATGAAGAACCTGCGGCACGGCGATCCGACCCTGCCCGCCGACGCTACGCAAGACCTCCGCTGCCTCGCCTGCCACACGAACCCCTCGCTCGCCAAGCCGCTCGCCGACCCGACCGGTCAGCTCCTGCGCATCCGCGCCGAGGGGGTGAGTTGCGAAGCCTGCCACGGCAACGCCGAGAAATGGCAGATCGCCCACAGCAACGCCATCTCCCCGGACAAGCGCAAGGCCACCTTCGCCGACTGGCAGATGAACGACCTGAACGACTGGCACGTGCAGGCGACCACCTGCGCCGGCTGCCACATCGGCGCCGCCGAGGACAAGGCGCGCGGCATCCCCGTCCGCGACATGAACCACGACATGATCGCCGCCGGGCACCCCCGGCTCGAGTTCGAGTTCGCCAGCTATCAGTCCCGGCTCGCGAAGCACTGGATGCCGAGGAATCGCACGACCGGCCAGCCGCCATCCGGCGACGCGCCGCTCCACGCGTGGGCGCACGGCCAGCTCGCGGTCGAGGAGGCGTATTGCGCGCTGAGCCTGGATCGGATGAGCCGCGCGAACTCCGAACCGCGCAGCCCCTACCCCGAATTCGCCGACTGGAACTGCTCGCACTGCCACCACCAACTCGCCGGCGTACCGTGGCGGGAGGAAGCGGCCAAGAAGCAATCGACCGCGCGCGGCCTCGGCCGCCCCGCCTGGATCGGCGCCTCCGCGGTGCTGCCGGCGACCCCGGTGCCGACGTTCGGCGAGAAACGGGACGCGCAGAAATCCAAGCTGGACCAGCGCCTCAAAACGATCGCCGAGCGGTTCGGAGCCTTGGAGAAATCCCCGGCCGACGTTCGCAAGACCATCGGCGACCTGCTCGCGACGGCGACCGTTTCGCCCGCCAACTGGGAGGAAGCCTCGCGCGATTATCTCGGGCTGCGGTCGCTGGAACTCGCGATCCGCGCCGCCGGCGGCGTTCCCTCGAACGAGACCCTCGGTCGGCTCGCCGACGCGCGCAAGGCGCTCTGGGGTTCGCCCGACGAGCCGGCCCGCAAGGAGCACGCCGCGAAGGTCTACCACCGGAAGCCCGAAAGCCGCTGGCTCTGGGAGCAGAAGCCGGATTCGCGCGCGGAACCGGTCGACGCCACGCTGCGGTCGCTGCGCGAATCGCTGGCGAAGGACTTGCAAAAGTTACCGGCGGGAAATCCGAAACCCTAGCGATTGGCGCGACTGTCCGGGAATTCCTCCGGGAAGTCGCGGTCGCGGGACTCGGGGCGGGTTGCCCGCCGGCGCGGAAGCGGGGAAGTTAGTAGAGTCCGGCATTCCCGCCCGATCCGTCCGATTTCAGGTGCTACCGTGGGCCACCGTACCGCCGCGCTCTACGTCGGAGTGGTCGCCAGCCTTTCGCTGGCCGCGTACGCGGCGCAGCCCGACGCGCCGGCCGCGACGACGATCTCGCCGCAGCCGTTCGGCGCGCAGATCCCGAAGGGCCACTATTCCGCCACCGTCACGTGCGCCGCGGCGAGCTGCCACGGCAGCGGGCAGATCGGCAAGCCCGGAGGCGAACACTCGACCTGGGGCGACAGCGATCCGCACCGCCGCGCCTACCGCGTGCTGTACAACGCCGATTCGGTGCGCATCAGCAAGAACCTCGGCCGCTCGATGCCCGCGCACGAGGACGCGAGCTGCCTGAAGTGCCATTCGCTCGACGAACCCAAGCACTACACCGGCGAACAACTCGACGACCGCAGCCTTTCCGACGGCGTGAGCTGCGATAGCTGCCACGGCCCGTCCGCGAAGTGGAACGGCCTGCACTACCAATCGTGGTGGAAGGGCCTCTCCGACCGCGAGAAGTACGATCAATACGGCTTCGTTCCCACGAAGGACCCGGTCGCCCGCATCCTGAACTGCGCCCAGTGCCACGTCGGCGGCCGCGACCGCGAGGTGAACCACGACCTCATCGCCGCCGGCCACCCGCGCCTTTCGTTCGAGTACACGCGCTACCACTTCAGCGAGGCGTACGCGACGAAGCACTGGGAGGAGAAGACGCCGAATCCCGAATTCGAGGTTCGCGCGTGGCTCGTCGGCCAGGCGGCGGGGCTGCGGGCCGCCACCGACCTGCTCGCGGCGCGCGCCGAGCGCGCGCGGAAGAGCGAGGCGCCGTGGCCGGAGTTCGCGGAGTCGAGCTGCTACGCCTGCCACCAGAACCTCGGCGCGGAACTCCGCAGCCATTCGACGAACTCGCTGCATCCGCGGAAATCGGGTGTACTCGGCTGGCAGTTGTGGTACGCTTCCTTCGCGAAGGCGCTGCCGAAGGTGGCGGGGATCGCGGTGCCCGGGGCGAAGGGGCCGGCGCTGGCGGCGCTCGACCCGTTGCGCGTCGAGATGGAGAAGCCGCTGCCGAACGCCGCGACCGTCGCGGGGCTGGCGAAACAGGCGACGGCGCAGTTGGACGCGTGGCTGATCTCGATCCAGGGGAACGCCTCCGCGGGGAAGCTGGCGCCCGATCAACTGAAGGCGCTCGCCGCGACGATCGCCGAGAGCGCATACGATAACGCCACCGGCAAGCTGCGGGACTACGACTGGGACGTGCTGGCGCAGCACGCGCTGGCCTTCACGGCCGTGTACCACGCCGCCGGCGGCGCGGCGAACCCGGCGACGGCGGCCTGGACCGCGCCGCTGACCGAGATCCGAACCAAGCTGGCCTTCCCCAAGGCCGGCGGCCGCGTGGACAGCCCGCGCGACTTCCAACCGGACTCCGTGCATCCCGGCTTCAAGAAACTCTTCGAACTGACACGCTGAACGAGGGTGGACGAATGGCGACGCGAACGATCCGGGGCGGAACGACTCTCCGGCTGGCGCTGGCGGCGGCGCTCGGCCTCGGCTTCGTTTCCGTGTCGAGCGCGCAGGTGCCGGGCACCCAGGCCGACGTCGGCGGCTGCGTCGCCTGCCACTACGGCGCCGACCAGCCCGGCGCCAAGCGCTTCGTCAACAACAACCGCTCCCACGAATTCATCAAGCTCAACGAGAGCATGACGTGGGAAACGCAGGACCCCCACCAGCTCGCCTTCGAGGTGCTCAAGCCCGAGAAGAACCCCGTCGCCAAGAAGATGCAGGAACTGCTCGGCCGCGACGATCCGAATTACAAGGTCACGACCGATTACCGCTGCCTCACCTGCCACGCCACCGACCTCAAGCCGACGAGCAAGGAACCGCGCAACGCCAAGGAGTTCGTCGGGCAGGGCGTCGGCGTCGGGTGCGCCGCCTGCCACGGCGTCGCCGAAAAATGGCAGACCGTCCACTACATCGGCGAGACCATCCCCGACAAGGCCGACGACGGCAAGGAATTCGCCTACTTCAAGTGGCGCACCATGACGCCGGAATACAAGGCGAACGAGGGCATGAAGAACCTCCGCGACCCGCACGCCAAGGCCGACCTCTGCGCCTCCTGCCACGTCGGGAACCCGGACGAGAACAAGGTCGTCACGCACGAGATCTACGCCGCCGGCCACCCGCCGCTCCCCCCGCTCGAACTCGTCACCTTCATGAACGGCGAGCCGCGCCACTGGGGCTACCCGTACGAACTCAAGTTCCTCCAGGACTTCGCCAAGAAGAACCCCGACAAGGCGTGGGAGATCTTCCGCTTCAAGCCGGCCGACAAGGACAACTACCTCGCCCGCCACGTCGCCGCCGGCGCCCTCGCGTCGCTCAAGGCCGAGATGAACCTGCTCGCGGCCGAGGCCAAGAACACCGAGGGCCTCGACTACGCCCGCTTCGACTGCTACTCGTGCCACCACGACCTGAAGTTCCCGAGCGCCCGCCAGGAGCGCGGCTACGAAGGCCGCGTCCCCGGCCGGCCGCCGCTCAAGGCGTGGGTGGCCATGCTGCCGAGCACCGTGATCGCGCACGCCGGCACCCTCGCCCCCGCCGTGAAGGCGGAGAGCGACAAGTTCCCCGCCGCCTGGGCGAACGTCAGCAAGGCCGCGACCAGTTCGCCCTTCGCTTACGGCAAGGGGCCGGAGGTCGCCGCCGCCGCCAAGGCGCTCGTCGCCTGGACGGCCGACTTCAACAAGGCCGTGGACGCCGCCAACTACTCCGACGCCGCGGCCGACGGCCTCCTCGCCGACATCGGCAAGGCGCTCGCCTCCCCCGCCGCCCTCGGCGACACCGAAGCCGCCATGCACCTGACGTGGGCCTACCGCTCGCTGGCGGTGGCGCGCAAGAAGGACGTGGCCAAGTGGGACGCCGAGATCGGCAAGCACCTGCCGGTGGAAATCCGCTCGAAGGCCGCGATCGAAGCGTCGAAGACTCCGCAACCGGCCGGCAAGTTCCTGCCCGATCGCCTGCGGCAGTTCGCCAACTTCGACCCGCGCGCCTTCGCCGCCTCGATGGCGAAGCTGAAGGAGTAAAGATTGACCGGACGTGAAAAGGCGTGGGGAGTCGATTCCGCCGCGGAATCGGCTCCCCGCACCTTGTCACGTCCGATTCGGCGTTCGGAACAAGTATGTTTCCCCATTGTAGGACGGACTTCCAGTCCGTCTTTCCCAGCTCGGACGGACTTCTCGTCCGTCTTTCCCAGCTCGGACGGACTTCTCGTCCGTCTTTCCCAGCTCGGACGGACTTCTCGTCC
>CAYVRB010000137.1:0-15984 GCA_964453375.1 uncultured Alcaligenaceae bacterium | reverse complement strand
GGCCACCTGTTCCACACCTGGTACCGGGCGCTCGGCGTCGATCCCGAAAAGCAGAAGTACTACAACGCGACGCAGCCGTTGCCGATCGCCCACGAGGAGATGCACGCGGTGAAGGAGGTGCTGGCGTGAAACCTCCCAAGGAACGCGGCAAGCCGATCCTGCCGCCGTGTCAGGTCACGCGAATCCGATTTTCGCCGGATGGGAAGGCACTGGCGGCGGCGTGCGTCGATGGCGTGGTTCGACGGTGGGACCTGGACGCGAAGCCGTTGCCGGAATTAAAGGCTCACGACGGTTGGGTGACGACTCTCGCGTATCGACCGGATGGCGACTTGCTCACGGCCGACTCGTGGGGCAAGCTCGTTTGCTGGAAGGACGACAAACCCCGCTGGAGCATCGCGGCCCATGACGGCTGGCTGCGCGCCGTCGCGATTTCAAAAGATCGCATCGCCACGTGCGGCCGCGACGGCGTCGTCCGCGAGTGGACCGCCGACGGCAAGAAACTCCTCGAAACGAAGCTCGCCGTCGATCTCTATTCGCTGGCGTATTCCCTGGACGGCGCGCTCGTCGTCGGCGATCTCTTCGGCCGGATCCGTGTGCTCGACTCCTCACTCAAGCCCATCCGGGAGTTCGAGCAAAAGGAGTTCCACCTTCTCGACCGCATCCAGGACGTCGGCGGCATCCGCTGCCTCGCCTTCTCGCCGGACGGCAAGACGCTCTACGCCGCCGGCTGCCAACCGAAGACCGGCGGCTTCGTGCAAGCGTTCCCGCTGCTCGTCGCGCTCGACTTCGCCACCGGCAAGACGCTCTGGAGTTGGAAGGGCGCGAACGACACCGAGGGGATCGTCCACGACCTGCGCGTCCTCGCCGACGGACGCCTCGCCGCCGTCACGAGCGGCCAACCTGGGCAGGGGAAGTTCCTGCTGTTCGAGCCGCCGACCGCGGCGCCGGCGTTCGTCTCGACGAAGATGCCGAACTGCCATTCGGTCGATATTCATCCCGACGGCAAGTCGCTCGCCGTCTCCGGCACGAACGCGAACTCCAGCGGGAACGGCCGGGTGAAGGATAAGGCCGGCGAGTATCCGGAAAACAGTTCGCCGATCCAGTATTGGGACATCGAATAGAGCGATTCGCGTAATATCCTCTCCGCGGGCGTGTTCTTCCCGTCGTGCGAGTGCCGGAACCGTGAGCGATCATCCGCTGGACGAGTGGGTACGGGCCACGGCGCCGCGCGCGGTGGCGTACGCCCGGTCGCTGCTGCGGAACCCGCACGACGCCGAGGAGATCGTGCAGGATTGCTACGGCCGGTTGCTCGCGAAGGCGGACGTGTACGACCTGCCGCGCGACGGGGTGAAGCTGCTGCTGACGGCCGTGTCGAACGCCTGCCTCAATCTCAAGAGCCGCCGGCGGTCGTTTTTCCGGCTCGTCCGTTCGGAGGATGGCGAGGACGCGATCGACGATCCGCCGGACCGGACCGCCGCGTCGCCCGCGGAGGCGGCGAGCGGGAACGAACTGGCCGCCGCCGTGGCGGTCGCGCTGCGGAAACTCCCCGCCCAGCAGCGGGCGGCGATCGAGCTGAAATCGCTCGGCCATTCGCAGCAGGAGATCGGCGAAATCCTGAACGTGACGTCGAACAACGCCGGAGTGCTCGTCCACCGCGCCCGGCAGGCCCTGGCGGAACTGCTCGCCCCCCACCTCGCTTCCGAGGACGCGACGTGACCGACCCGATCGAACGCGCCGTGCGCGACCACCTGGACCGCGAAGCCGCCGGCGTCGACGCCGACGCGATGCTCGCGCGCGTCCGGCCGGTCGTTTCGCCCTCGCGCCGATCGTGGCTGCGCTGGACGGCGGGCGCCGCCGGCGGGGCGCTCGCGGCCGGCGTCGCCGGCACGCTCTTCTTCAACCCGGCGCAGCCGCCGCAGCTCGCCGCCGCCGAGCAACTTGTCCTCGAATCGAAGACCGCGCACGCCGACGCCGCGGACCGGCTCTACCAGCTCGTCACCGAAAACGAAGTCCCCGTCCTCCGCCGGCTCCAGATTCCGCCGCTGGCGAAGACCTATCGCGTCTGGACCCGCGGCGAGCGGTTCTGGATCGAGACCGTCGGCGACGGACCGCACTACGCCGCCGGGCAGGACGCCGAGGGGCGCATCTGGTTCGCGCTCTCCCGCAAGCGCGGCCTCCTCTTCGAACCCGGCGAAGTCGGCGAACCGCTCGCCCGGCTCTGCGATTTCGTCTCCCTCCGCGCCGTGCAAACGCTCGGCGAACTCCTCGAAGGCTTCACGCTCCTCCGCAAGGACTCCGGCCAGCCCGGCGAACCGATCCGCATCGAGGCGAACATCCGGCCGAGTTTCCTCAATCGCAACCCGCGTTTCCGAAAGATCGCGCTCGAACTCGACCCGGCGACGAAGCTCATCCAGAGCGCGAGCTTCCAGCGCCAGGTGGAGGGCGAACCGGCCGCGTCGCTGACCTTCACGCTGCTGGACGCCGCCGCGCAGCCCGTCGCGGTCTACGAGCTGCGCCACCATCTCGACGCCGACGCCGAGGTGCTCGACCGCAAGGACCCGTGGCGTCTCGACCGGCGGTCGAAGTTCCGCGACGAGTTCCTGAAGCGGTTCCAGCCTCGGCCCCGGTAGCACTTCGCGCGCCCGCCCGTATCCTTGTAGAAGATCGCTTTCTCGCGCGGGCTTGCCATGCATCAGGTGGTCTTCCATTTTCCGTTCATCGGCTATCCGCTCTTCAGCTTCGGGGCGATGCTCCTGCTCGCGTTCGTCGTCGTCGTCGGTTGGGGCCGCTGGCGGGCACCGAAGATCGGCCTCTCGTGGGAACGCTTCCAGGACTTCTGCATGCTCATGCTCGCCGTCGGCCTCGCCGGCGCGCGGATCGTCTACATGTGGCAGTTCTCGGATCAATTCCCGGACAAGTCGCCGCTCGGCCTCTTCCTCGCGTTCTTCAAGATCTGGGACGGCGGCATCGTCTTCTACGGCTCCATCTTCGGCGGGTTGCTCGGCTTCTGGCTGTTCCGACGCAAAGTGCTCCGCCCGATGGGCGTGAACGGCTGGCAGCTCGCCGACGCCGTCGCGCCGATGCTCGCGATCGGCATGGCGATCGGGCGCATCGGCTGCTACCTGAACGGCTGCTGCTGGGGCCAGGTGGCGTGCCCGGAATGCCAGCCGATGCCGCTGCCGCCGGAACTCGGCCAGTTCCCGCTGCTCTCCGCGCACGCCAAGCGCCAGATCACCTGGCCGCCGGACGACGACGCCCGCCTCCCACAAATCCACGGCTTGCAGACGACCATCGGCTTCTCGATCCCCTCGCGCGACTACGTCACGCGCGATCCCCGGTCGCTCGTGCTCGCCGTCGAACCCGGCAGCGCCGCCGAACGCGCCGGCCTCAAACCCGGCGACCGCGTCGTCGAACTCAACAGCCAGCCGAACAAATACCTCGTGGAGGTGACCGGGTCGGCGAAGGCGCTCGCCGACGCCACCGCCCGCGCCGTCGAGTCCGGCGCGGTGGTCTGCCCCGTCGAGCGCCCCGGCAAAGTCGCCGGCATCCTCGCCGAGACCGACGACCCCGAAACGCTCTCGGTCGTTCGCGGCCGGCTCTCGGCGCTCGGCACGCAGGCCGGCGTCGCCACCTACGACAGCCTGTACGAATACGTCCGCACCGGTCCGCTCGGCGCGAAGCGGCTCGAACTCGTTGTCGAGCGCGACGGCCGGCGCGTGCCGATCTCGTTCACGCCGCGCACCGTCACCTTCTTCCCCACGCAGGTGTACGAGACCATCAGCATGGTCCTCGTCATGCTGCTCCTCCTCGCCTTTCAACCGTTCCGCCGGCACGACGGGCAGGTGATCGTCGTCCTCATGCTCTGCTACTCGGTCCACCGCTTCCTGAACGAGGCGATCCGCACCGAGCCGACCTACGGCCTCGGCCTCACGCTCTCGCAATGGATCAGCGTCGGCATCTTCCTCGCCGCCCTCGCGTTGGAACTGTACCTGCGGAAGACGCAGCCGAAGCTCCCGCCCGGCGCCATCCCGCTCGGCTACGGGGCGAAGCCGATTCCCGTGAGCGCCCCCGCCGCCGGCGTATAATCACCCCCGGTATCTCCTCTTCGGGCGGGCACCGTTTGAATCGCGAATTGGCCGTCGGTCGAGAAACCTGGAGCGTGGCGATCCCCGCCGAGCGATGCGTGGAGGGGCCGCGCCCGGAGGCGCCCGCGCAAGCGGGCGGCGTCGGGGAACTGGTGCGGGACGCGCTCGAGAAGCCGTACCGCTTCGAGCCGCTGCGCCGGGCGCTGACGCCGGACGACCGCGTGGCGCTGGTGGTGGACGAAACGCTGCCGGACGCGGCCGACGCGGCGCGCGCCGTGATGGAACACCTCGCCACGGCCGGCATCGCGGCGGCCGCGATCACGATCGTGCTGCCCGCCGGTGCGCGCGGCGCGTGGATCGAACACCTGCCCGACGACTTCGCCGACGCGAAGACCGAAGTCCACGACCCGACCGACCGGAAGCGCTTGGCCTACTTGGCCTCCACGAAGTCCGAACGGCGCGTCTACTTGAACCGCACGCTGGTGGAATCGGATTTCGTGGTGGCGCTCGGCCGGCGCCGCTTCGACGCCGACGCCGGCGTGGCCGGCGGCGAAGACCTCCTCTTCCCGCGCTTCAGCGACTCGGAAACGATCGACGCGTATCGCGGCCAGTTCCGCTACAAGGAAGCCAGCCCGTCGCCCGACGTGGCGGAGGTGGTGGCGCTCTTCGGGGCGCCGTTCTTCGTGCAGGTGATCGACGACGGCGCGCGGGCCGTGGAAGTCGTCGCGGGTTTGCCGAATAGCCTGATCGAAGGCCTGCGCCGGCACGACCGCCTCTGGCGCCATCGGCTGACGGATCGGCCGGACACCGTCGTCGCGACCGTTTCGCCGGAACCCGATTTCGCCGAGTTGGCCGCCGCGGCCGTGAACGCCGCCCGCGCCGTCGCGAAGGGGGGCCGCGTCGTGCTGCTCGCGCCGCCCGTCGCGCTCGACGGCGAAGGGATCGCGATCCTGCGCGGTGCCGAGGACCCGGCCGAGGCGCGCAAACTCCTGACCGCCGCGCGACCGGACGATTGGGCCGCGTGCCATCTCTGGACGGCCGTGGCCCGCCGCGCCCGGCTCTACCTCGCGAACGTCGCCGAGGACCTCGCCGAGGAACTGTTCGCCACCGCGCTCGGGAACGCCCGCGAACTCGAACGACTCCTCGAGACCGGCGACCGCGTCTTGTTCCTGCCGAACGCCCACCGCACGATCGTCCGCATCCAGGAGGCTGCATGACGGCCCACGCCGCCGGTTCCGCTGGCTACCGCGCCGCCGTCGAGTCCGCGGCGCTCTTCGACCGCTCCGACACGGGCAAAGTCCTCGTCGCCGGGCCGGACGCGCCGAAGTTCCTCACGAACCTGAGCACGAACGACCTGCGCGAACTCCCCCTCGGCGGCGGCGGCGAAACGTACTTCCTCGACCACAAGGCGAAAACGCTCTTCGCCGCGTGGGCGTACCACGTCTTGAACGACGGGAAGCACGCGCTCTGGCTGGACACGACGCCGGGCCGCGGCGGCAAGCTCTTCGCGCACCTCGATCGCTACCTCATTTCGGAAGCGGTCGAACTGTCCGATGTCACGGATTCGTTCGCGCAGATTCATCTCGCCGGCCCGGCGGCGAAGGCGACGCTGGAAGCGGCCCTCGCGGATCGCATCCCCGATCTGGCCGAGTTCCAGCACATGGAGCGCACCTTCGGCCAAAATGTGATCGCGTCGATCCGCCGGCGCGATCTCCTCGGAATGCCGGGATACGATCTCGTCGTGCAGGTGGGGCAGAAAGACGCCCTCGCCGGATTGATCGTCGCGGCCGGCGCGACGCACGCGACCGATCAAGATTTTGAAATCCTCCGCATCGAAGCCGGCACGCCGATCTACGGCTCCGACATCGACGAGTCGCGCTTCGTGATGGAGATCGCCCGCGTCGAACGCGCCGTCAGCTATGCGAAGGGCTGCTTCATCGGCCAGGAACCGATCGTCATGGCCCGCGACCGCGCCGGATTCGTCAACCGCGCCTTTCTGAAATTGAAACTCGACGGCGAACCGATCCTTTCCGGCACGAAGCTGACGCGCGACGGACAGGACGCCGGCGTCGTCACCTCCTCGACGCGCTCGCCGCGGTATGGTACCATCGCGTTGGGCTACGTCCGCCGCGGCCACCAAGACCACGGCGTCAAACTCGCCGCCGGTTCGCAAACCATCGAAGTGATCGGCCCTCCCGCCTGAGGAACTCCCGTGCGCTGCCTCTTCCTGCTGCTCTTTCTCGCCGCCCCCGCCTTCGCCGACGAACCGAAGGAGGACTGGAAGCCGCTCTTCAACGGCAAGAACCTCGACGGTTGGACGCCCAAGATCAAGGGCTTCGAACTCGGCGACAACCACGCCGACACCTTTCGCGTCGAAGACGGCATCCTCAAAGTGAAGTACGACAAGTGGACCAAGTTCGACGAGAACTTCGGCCACCTCTTCCACAAGGACAAGTTCTCGCACTACCGGCTGCGCGTCGAGTACCGCTTCGTCGGCGAGCAGGTGAAGGGCGGCCCCGGCTGGGCGCTCCGCAATAGCGGCATCATGTATCACTGTCAGGACCCGAAGACGATGGACAAGGACCAGAAATTCCCCGTCTCCCTCGAAGGTCAGATGCTCGGCGGCAACGGCAAGGACGCGCGGACCACCGGCAACCTCTGCACGCCCGGCACGAACGTCGTCTACAACGGCAAGCTCCACCTGCCGCACTGCACCAACTCGAAATCGAAGACCTACCACGGCGAGCAATGGGTGACGATGGAAGTGGAAGTCCACGGCGGCGGCGCCGTGAAGCAGAAGATCAACGGCGAAGTGGTGCTCGAATTCGAGCAGCCGCAGCTCGACCCGCGCGACGCCGACGCCAAGAAGCTCATCAAGGACCCGAAGGATTTGATCGTGACGGAGGGCTACATCTCGCTCCAGGCGGAAAGCCATCCGGTCGAGTTTCGCAAGGTCGAGATCTTGGAATTGAAGAAGTAGATTGGAAGTCGAAGAACGAAGGGATCACGAAAGCCCGGAAGGACGAAAGACCGAAAAATACCGATTTCATTTCGGGGTTTCGACCTTTCGGGATTTCGTGATCTCGGTTGATGCTCGCACCCGCCGTCGAGGGTTGTCATGCGACCCGTCGCTTTGCTGATTCTGTTCGCATTCGTTCCTAAGTCGTCCGCCGCGGAGCCGGTGGACTATGTTCGCGACATCAAGCCGATCCTCAAGGACCGCTGCTACGCGTGCCATGGGGCGCTCGCGAAGAAGGCGGAGCTTCGGCTCGATAGCGGGAACGGCATCCACGCCGCAATTGTTCCGAAGAAGCCGGGCGAGAGCGTGCTCCTGGATCGCGTGAGCGAGAAGGACGAGAGCGAGCGGATGCCGCCGGAAGGCGTGCCGCTGACGGCGGAGCAGATCGCGAAGCTGAAGACGTGGATCGAAGAGGGCGCGAAGTACCCGGCCGACGACAAGCCGGAACCGTCGCCGCAGGATCACTGGGCGTTCCGCAAGCCGGTGAAGGCCGAGCCGCCGCCGGTCGGGCTGCCGGCGTTCAACAAGAATCCCGTCGATCGGTTCGTGGCATCGCAATGGAAGCGGCGCAATCTCGCCCCGCGCCCGGAGGCGGACAAGCGGATTCTCCTGCGCCGATTGCACCTCGATCTCACGGGCTTGCCGCCGAGCGCGGAGCGAATTGCCGCGTTCCTGAAGGACGAATCGGCCGACGCCTACGAAAAGGAAGTGGATCGCCTGCTGGCCTCGCCGCAGTACGGCGAGCGCTGGGCGCGGCACTACCTCGACATCTGGCGCTACTCCGACTGGTGGGGCCTCGGCGCGGAAGTCCGCAATAGCCAGAAGCACATGTGGCGCTGGCGGGATTGGGCCGTCGAGTCGTTCAACGCCGACACGGGCTACGACGCGATGGTGCGCGAGATGCTCGCCGCGGACGAACTGTATCCGACGGACGAGAAAAAGCTGCGCGCCACCGGCTACCTCGCCCGGCAGTACTTCCTGTTCAACCGCGACACCTGGCTCGACGAGACGGTCGAACACACTTCGAAGGCGTTCCTCGGCTTGACGTGGAACTGTGCCCGTTGCCACGACCACAAGTACGACCCGATCGCACAGGAGGACTACTATCGCTTCCGCGCGATCTTCGAGCCGTACCAGGTGCGGGCGGACATGGTGCCGGGCGTGGCGGAGTTCGAGAAGGACGGCCTGCCGCGCGTCTTCGACTGCAACGCGAGCGCGCCGACCTTCCTCTACGTACGCGGCGACGACAAGCGGCCGGTGAAGGACAAGCCGATCCCGCCGGGGATGCCGAAGTTCCTCGCGCCGAACGGGTTGGTCATTTCGACGGTGAACCTGCCGGTCGAGGCCCATGCGCCGCAGTTGCGGGAGCACGTGCTTGCGACGCACCTGGCGCTCGCGAAGCCGGAAGGTGAGATCGCGGAGAAGGCAGTGCGGGCGCGATACGAAGCGGACAAGGCGAAGGCTCTCGGCACGGCGGACGAAGCGAAAGCCAAGGCGAAGCTCGCGGCGAAGGCGGAGAAGGAACTCGAACGCGTTCGCGCCGAACGGGCCGCGGCGAAAGCCGAGGCCGACCTCGCGAAGACCGCCGGCATTCGCCGCATCGGCCCGGCGCGCAAGCTCCAACTCGCGAAGGACGCGCTCGCGAAGGCGACGAAAGCCCTGGAGAATCCGGGTGAAACGTACACGCCGCTGCGCGGTTCCCTCAAGACGAAGGAATCGAACCTCGAAACCGACGCCTCGCGCGCGAAGCCGTATCCGACGACCAGCACCGGCCGGCGCTCGGCGCTCGCGCTCTGGATCGCGAGCCGCGAGAACCCGCTGACGGCGCGCGTCCTCGTGAACCACGTCTGGCTCCGCCACTTCGGCCGGCCGCTGGTCGCCAACGTCTTCGACTTCGGCCGCAAGGGCCAGGCGCCGACGCACCCCGAACTGCTCGACTGGCTGGCCGTCGACTTCATGGAGCACGGCTGGTCGATCAAGCACCTGCACCGGCGGATCGTCACCTCGCAGGTTTATCGCCTTGGTGATTCACCTTCGGAAACGAACCGCGCCATCGACCCGGAGAACGTCTACCTTTGGAAACGGTCCCCGCTGCGCATGGACGCCCCGACGGTGCGGGACAGCCTGCTCGCGCTCGCCGGGGAACTGGACGCGACGCTCGGCGGCCCGGCCGTGCCGCCGCTCCTGCCGCCCACCAGCCCCCCCCCCCCGCGCAAATTGTTGAAATAGCAGGCCACGAGCCAGCGCCGCAGTCTCTATTTCTTCCAATCGCACAACGAGCACGACAAGTTCCTCGGCATCTTCGACGACGCGAACGTGCTGGACTGCTACCGCCGCACCGAGAGCATCGTACCGCAGCAGGCGCTGGCGCTCTCGAACAGCCGCTTCGCGATGGAGATGGCCGGCAAGATCGCGGCGTCGATCCCCGCCGACACTGACGCCGACTTCGTGAAGGCGAGCTTCGAACGTCTACTTGGATACACGCCGTCCCAAGCCGAGCAGACCGCAGCAGTGGATGCGCTCGCCGAGTTCCGCAAGCTCGCCCCCGCGACGGCCCGCGCCCGGTTGACGCTCGCCTTGGTGAACCACAACGACTTCGTGACCGTGAGATAAAGTCAGAATGGCCACAAAGAGGCACGAAAAGACACGAAAAGAAGAGCAGAGAAGAAATGAAGAGTTGGAATTCGATGAATGAGTTATGCGATCTCGTTCGCGAGGCGAGTTTCTCGTTGCATTGTTTTCTCAAGCACGGGCATTTGGAAAAGGTCTACGAGAACGGCCTCGCTCACCGACTTCGGAAAAAAGGAGTGAAGGTCGTTCAGCAACATCCCTTGGAAGTCTGCGACGAGGACGGAACGGCACTCGGAAACTTCTACGCCGACTTGTTCATCGAAGACTGCCTCGTCGTGGAGTTGAAAGCTGCGCGGGCGATCGACAATGAACACATCGCGCAACTGCTCGGTTATCTTCGTTCTTCGCGGATCGAAACCGGACTCCTGATCAATTTCGGCGGATCAAAACTATTCATCAAAAAATACCTAATGTCCGACATCAACACATCTTAATTCTCTCTTACTTTTTGTGTCTTTTCGTGCCTCTTTGTGGCAATCTCTGGATTACCAATATGCAACGGCGAACCTTCCTCACCGCTCCCTGCCTCGGCTTCGGCGGCCTCGCGCTGTCGGCGATGCTCGCGCGCGACGGGTTCGGCGCCGACGGCTGGCGGCCGCCCGACGGCAAGCCGCACTTCGCCCCGAAAGCCAAGTCGGTCATCTGGCTGTTCATGAACGGCGGCGTCAGCCACATGGAGACGTTCGACCCGAAACCGGAGTTGACCAAGTACGCTGGCAAGAGCATCGGCCAGACGCCGTACAAGGACGCGCAGAATCCGGAGAAGCTCAAGCTCGCGCGCGTGACGGTCATCAACGACGCCAACGGCCAGCAGCGAAACGTGCTTTATCCCTTGCAAGTCGGCTTCAAGAAGTACGGCCAGTCCGGAATCGAGGTCAGCGACTGGCTACCGCACACCGGCTCGTGCGTCGACGACATCGCCGTCGTCCGCTCGATGTTCACGACCGACGACAACCACGGCGCCCAGACGCAGTTCCACTCCGGCCGGCACATGCTCGACGGCGAATTCCCCACGCTCGGCGCCTGGGTCCATTACGGCCTCGGTACGCTCAACGACAACCTGCCGCAGTTCGTCAGCCTCGGCAAGCGCGAATACTGGAACCTGAAGGACGGCCATTACCTCGGCCCGGCCCACGACGCGGTGCCGGTGCGCGTCGATCCGAAGAATCCGCTCGACTACGGCAAGCCGGAGTTGGCGCTCGGCGACGCCGAGCAGCGCGCCGGCTTCGAACTGGTGGACAAGCTGAACAAGCTGAAGGCCATCGAGCACCCGGACGACGCGGCCCTCGCGGCGCGCATCAAGTCCTACGAACTCGCTTTCCGCATGCAGAAGTCCTTGCCCGAAGTACTGGACTTCGCGAAAGAGACCGAGGAGACGAAGAAACTCTACGGCATCGACGAGGCCGCGACGCGCGACTTCGGCTCGCAAATGCTCGCGGCCCGGCGGCTGGTCGAACGCGGCGTGCGCTTCGTGCAGGTCCAGCACGGCGCCGGCGGCGCCGGCGTCTGGGACGCCCACGGCGGGCTGAAGGCGAACCATTCGGCCAACTGCAAGGCCGTCGACAAGCCGATCGCGGGACTGCTGAAGGATCTCAAGCGCACGGGACTCCTGAAGGAGACGATCGTCGTCTTCGCCAGCGAGTTCGGCCGCACGCCCGGCACCCAGGGCAGCGACGGCCGCGACCACCACATCTACGGCTTTTCCGTCTGGCTCGCCGGCGGCGGCATCAAGGGCGGCCTCGTCCACGGCCGGACCGACGAGATCGGATTCCACGCCGTCGAGAACCGGCACTACGTCACCGACGTGCACGCGACCATTTTGAAGCAGCTCGGATTGGATTCGCGCAAGCTCGAACTGCCGAGCCGCAAGCGGCTCGACGTGGACCACGGCAACCCGATCCGGGAAATCCTCGGATAACCCTCGGCCTCACAGCATGCTGTACGGGTCCACGTCCACCTGGAACTCCACGCCGGACGGCGGTTTCGCCGCCGACAGCACCTCCCGCAGCACCGCGTGCAGCGCCCCGGAGGCGGCGCTCTGCACCTGGAAGTGGAAGCGGTAATAGCCCTTCAACTTGAACACCGGGCACTCGGCCGGGCCGAGCAGGCGCACCGGCGGCGTGCCGGGCTTGACGTGCCGTTTCAGCGCCTCGGCGAAGGCGCCGGCCAGCGTGTCGGCGTAGGCGCCCGCGGCCGATTCGTTTTCGCTCCGCACGATCAGCCGGGCGAGCCGCTGGTACGGCGGGTACTGGTGCTCCTTCCGGTGGCCCAGCTCCTGCTTCGAGAATTCGACGAAGTCGTGGTGCGTCGCCAGCGCGATGCACGGATGCTCCGGCGTGAAGGTCTGGATCATCACGCGGCCGCCCTTGTCGCCCCGGCCGGCGCGGCCCGACACCTGCGCGAGCAACTGGAACGTCCGCTCGGCGGCGCGGAAGTCCGGCAGGTGCAGCCCCGTGTCGGCGTTCACCACGCCGACGAGCGTCACGTTCGGGAAGTCCAGCCCCTTCGCGATCATCTGCGTGCCGAGCAGGATGTGGATCGCACCGTCGCGGAAGGCGTCCAGAACCCGGCGGTGGCTGCCGTGCGCGCCCATCGTGTCCGAATCCATCCGCTGCACGACCTTGCTCGGGAACTTCGATTCGATCTCCTCCTGCAGCTTCTCGGTGCCGAGGCCCTGGTAGCGGATCGAGATTTGCGAGCAGGCGGGGCACTTCGTGAACGGCGCCGTCTCCCAGCCGCAATAGTGGCAGACGAGCGCGGACTTGTGCCGGTGGAACGTGAGGGCGAGGTCGCAGTGGGCGCACTGGGCAACGTGGCCGCAGCTCGGGCAGTGGACGTGCGTGCTGAAGCCGCGGCGGTTCAGGAAGAGCATCACCTGCCCGCCGGCCTTGAGGGCGCCCTGCATCGCCTTCTCGAGCGTCGGCCCGATGGCGAAGTGCTTGCCCGGCGTCTTCGCCTCGTGGCGCAGGTCGATCAGTTCCACCTTGGGTAAGGGTCGGTTCTCGACACGGTTCGGCAGGCTCACCAATGAATAGCCGCCGGGCCGGTGCGCGTTGTACCAACTCTCGAGGCTCGGCGTCGCGCTGCCGAGCAGGATCGGCACGTCCGCGAACCGCGCCCGCATCACGGCCACGTCGCGCGCGTGGTAGCGCGGCGTCGATTCCTGCTTGAAACTCGTCTCGTGCTCCTCGTCGATGACGATCAGGCCGAGCTTCCGCGCCGGGGCGAACACCGCCGACCGCGCCCCGACGACGACCTGCACCTGCCCCGCCGCGACGCGACGCCAATACTGCCCGCGCTCGGCATCCGTCAGGTGCGAGTGCAGCACCGCCACCGAGTCGCACCGGCCGGAGAACCGCTCGATCGTCTGCGGCGTCAGACTGATCTCGGGAACGAGGACGATCGCTTCCTTCCCCTGCTTCACCACTTCCTCGATGGCGCGAAGGTAGATCTCGGTCTTGCCGCTACCGGTGATGCCGTGGAGGAGGAACGGATGAAACCCGCCAGTCTGGAGCGCGGGTTGAATCGTGTCCCAGGCGCGTTGCTGGTCGACATTCAGTGTGAGTGCGGAGTGCGGAGTGCGGAGTGCGGAGTGAGAAGAATCGGAATCCGATTTCCGTTCGACGCGCTCGGAGAATTTTCGGACGAGGCCCTTGGACACGAGACCGTGGATCGAGCCGGCGCCGCCGAGCTGCCGGGCGAGCGCGGTCAACTCCATCGGCTCGGCCGCCGCGCGGAGGGCTTCGAGCGCCCGCTTCTGCTTCGGCGTCACGGACGGCAGCGGGTTCGGCAACTCGTCCGACGGCACGGCCGCCACGAACACCACCGAGCGCGTCCCGGCCCGGTCGCGCACGCCGGCGGGCACCACCGCCTGCAACACCTGGCCCCAGCCACACAAGTAATAGTCCGCCATCCAGCGCGTCAGCTTCAACAGGTGTTCGTCCAGCAGCGGTTCGTCGTCGAGCACCTTCGCGATGGGCTTGACGGGCCGGTCCGGCACGGTCTCCGTGACGCGGACGACGAACCCCTCGATGAGTTTGTCCCCGCGGCCGAAGGGGCACGCCACGCGCCCGCCGACGCGCACGCGCTCGGCCAGCTCGTCCGGCACGCCGTAGCTGAACGCGAGGTCGAGCGGCCGATCGAACACGACTTCTACGAACAGCGACGGCGGCGCGGCGAACATCAACGGATCATCCGTCGCATCGGCGAGGTCGGGAAAGGGAAGCGTCGCTGTGGCACACATGCTCCGAGGCTAATGGAATCCCGTCGGACGTTCAAAGTCGGTTGTGGAGAGGGGGTGTCTCTATTTGATTCTTATCACCCTCTCCCCCGCTTCGGGGGAGAGGGCCGGGGTGAGGGGGGCGAAAGTATCATCGACAATGAGGACGGTGGTCGCAATCGCGAAGACCCCCTTACCCTTGCCCTCTCCCCCGCAAAGCCGGGGGAGAGGGGGACAACTCTTGGTCACCTACAGCGGCCCCATCAACGCGCAAGGCGAACCGATCCCTCGCGGGACGGGTTCGCCTCGGTGGGTCGTCGCGGATGCTCAGCCGGCCAGCACGGACGAATGGCGCTCGGAATCCTTGCGCGTCATCTCTTCCAGCACAATCGGATGCCAGGCGACATCCCGGCGGTCGGACGGCACGTAGTTCTCACGCGCCCAGCGCCGCAGCTTCAGTTCTTCGATGAAATCGACATCGGGGGCGAAACCATTGGTCATCATGGCTTGCTTCCCATGAGAGAGGTGGAGAGGCCGAACCGTTCGGCTGGCGTCAATCTAGTCGGCCCTTGAGGGTCGGCAACGGCGCGCGGCCGAAATTCCGCGCGGATTCCCGCGATTTCTCGCGATCCTGAGGATGGCGCCAATCCGGGGTTTGCCCCGTCGGGCGCAGCTTGCGCCGCTCCGCGCCAATCGGCATTGGCGGCCGACCGTCGCCCCGGCTAGAATCATTCCAATCGGCATTCGTCATTCCCGCGAAAGGATCGTTCCATGTCCTCCGTTCGCCACCGCCTCTGGTCGTTCGGCGTCGCCGCTTCGCTCGCCGGCGCCGTCGCCGCTCCGCTTCCGGCCGCCGCGCCGATCGCGGAACTCACCGAAGAACAACTGCTCGAGAAGGCCAAGAAGCTGAACTCCGAAACCAAGACGCGCGAGGACGCCGACGCGAAGCTCAAGGCGCTGAATAAAGACAAGGTGAACACGCCGAAGCTGGTGAAGGCGGCCGCGAAGCTCCAGAAGGCGGCGAAGGGGGACGAGAAGCCGTTCCGCTACTACGCCACGCTCGTCCTGGCGAAGGCGGCGCACAACGCCAAGGACTACGATTCCGCCGAGACCTTCTACCGCGCCTGCTCGGACATCGCGATCGACGACCTGCAATCCAGCGAGCACATCACGCAGGCCGTGGACGACCACCTCGACTTTCTGCTGTTCCGCAAGAAGAACGACGCCGTCATCGAACTGGCCGAGCGCGTCATGGCCATCAACGGCGATCAGACGCTCCAGTTCTTCAACAACTTCGAGGTCGCCGGCAAGCTCCTCCTCGCCCGCTCCCGCAAGGGCGAAACCAAGGACGTGCTCGACACGCTCGACCGGCTCATCAAGAAGGCCGACGGCCTGTTCCTCTACCGCCAGATGAAGGCGCGCATCCTCGTCGACGCCGAGAAGTACGACGACGCCATCAAGGAATACGCCGCCGTCGTCGAGTCGATCAACGACAACGAGAACATCCCGAAGGAGCAGAAGGACCGCTTCGTGAACGGCACCAAGTACGCCCAGAGCGGCGTCTACGTGACCCTGAACAAGATCGACGAAGGCACCAAGATCCTCCGCGAACTCGTGAAGGCGGACCCCGACAACGCCACCTTCAAGAACGACCTCGGCTTCATCATGTGCGACAACGACCAGAACATCGAGGAGTCCGAGAAGCTGATCCGCGAGGCGATCGAACTCGACCTCAAGGCCCGCAAGAAGGCGCTCGAGGAGAAGAAGATCGACGAGGCCGAGGCGAAGAAGGCCAACGCCGCGTATCTCGACAGCCTCGGCTGGGTGCTCTACAAGCGCAAGAAGTACGACGAGGCCCTGAAGTACCTGCTCGAAAGCGCCGGCAGCGACGACGAGGAGAGCAACCACATCGAAATCTGGGACCACGTCGGCGATTGCTACCTGGCGATGGGGAAGAAGAAGGAGGCGCTCGAGACGTTCCAGAAGGCGCTGAAGATGGAGGACGTGACGAAGAAGGACGGCGAGCGCCG
>CAYVRB010000136.1:0-16033 GCA_964453375.1 uncultured Alcaligenaceae bacterium | reverse complement strand
AAAAAACACCCGCCTCGCTATCGCAACTCCCCCAATTTCAGTCAATACGGCCTAGCACACGGCTTACAACATCGTTTCACTTCAAAAGTCCATCGAGATGCTGTTCCACGTATTTGATGCATGCCTGACTTTCAAACGGTAACATATCGCCAAGCGAACGAAGGGTATGACACGCTGCGAGCCTCAGCTTGCGATCAGAGATGATTGCAGGTTCCGGATTCAGGACCGCGAACACATCTTTCATGTTATTCCACTCGTCCTCGGTCATCGCCCGCCCTCCGCAACCGTTGTCACCGCCCGTAAGATTACACGATGACCGCCCTCGTCGAAACCGCCATCCCCGCCCCGCCCGGCCACTACCGCGTGCCGATCGCCATCGGCCGCGTCACGCTCGCCTCGCGATTCGCGCTCGCTCCCCTGGCCGGCTACACGAACCTCCCCTTCCGCCGCTCCGTGCGCGAGATCGGCGGCGTTGGGCTTTGCACCACCGACCTCGTCAACGCGCGGGCCATCCTCGAAGGCAAAGCCAAGACGATGGACCTACTGGCCACGCACCCGGCCGACCGGCCGCTCTCCGTGCAGATCTTCGGCGGCAAGGCCGACGAACTCGCCGGGGCCGCCCGCTGGCTCCAGGATCGCGGCCTCGCCGACATCGTCGACATCAACATGGGCTGCCCGGTTCGCAAGGTCGTCGCCGTCGGCGGCGGCTCGTCGCTCCTGTGCGACACCACCGGCGGCACCATCGAACTCGTCCGCAAGGTCGTCGAGGCGGTCGCGCTGCCGGTCACCGTCAAGATGCGGCTCGGCTGGGACGACGCGCAACTGACCGCCCCGTACTTCGCCCGCGAGTTCGAGAAGGTCGGCGTGGCCGCACTCACGATCCACGGCCGCACGCGCGAGCAGGGCTTCAACGGCCGCGTCAACCGCGACGGCATCCGCCGCGTCGTCGAGGCGGTCGTGCGCATCCCCGTCTTCGGCAACGGCGACGTGATGACCGTCGCGGACGCCGCCCAAATGATCGAGGAGACCGGCTGCCCCGGCCTCGCCGTCGGACGTGGGGCGCTCGCGAACCCGTGGTTCTTCCGGCAGCTCGCGAGCTGGATCGACACCGGCGACCCCGGCCCGCGCGGCACCTACCGCGAGCGGATCGAGTTCATGCGGCTGCACCTCGAACGCCTCATCGAGTGGCGGCGGGACGAGCGGTTCGGCTGCGTCATGTTCCGCAAACTGGCCACGTGGTACACGAAGGCCCTGCGGATGCCGAAGAAGGTACAGCAGCGGTTCGTGCTGTTGAACGACCTGCGCGAGTTCGACGAGATCGTCGCGCCGTATCTCGAGGATGGCCCGCCCCTCGGCTGGAGCGAGTGGGACGTGGCCGAATCGCGCGTGAGCGTGCCGACGGGACCGAACGCGCACTGGTAGTCGGGCATCGGCATGGGTAGAATGCCGCCGTCGGTGCCCCCGTAGCTCAGCTGGATAGAGCGGGGCTTTCCTAAAGCCCAGGTCACAGGTTCGACTCCTGTCGGGGGTAATCGCGGATCTTCGCCGACATCATCGACTGTTCCGGGATGATGCATGAAACTGCCCAACCTTCTCGTTGCGGAGGTGCCCGAGGCGAAGATCACGGACTATCTCTTGTCGTTCACGCATCGCGACGGGAAACATAAGGCGGAGTTCTTCGCGCGATTCGGATTCGATCGGGGCCGTTGGGAGCTGCTTCAGTCCGCCTTGCGGAACCATGCCGGGGAACACGATGTCGTCAAGGTCGAGGATTCCCCGTTCGGCGTCCGGTACGTGATCGAAGGGAGCATGCAATCGCCGGATGGGCGTGCTCCTCGCGTGCGATCCGTCTGGTTCATCGAAACCGATTCGACCGCTCCCCGTTTGGTCACGGCCTATCCCTTGCCGGAGGAAAGCGATGTTGGATGAACTGACCGTCGTGGCATTGACGGAAGACCTGCCCGAACATGGCCTGCGCGCGGGCGATCTCGGAACGATCGTGTTGGTTCATTCGAGCCGAGGCTATGAGGTCGAATTCCTCACATTGTCGGGGGAAACCGTCGCCGTGACCTCGCTCGAGTCCCGCCAAGTGCGAGCGGTCGGCAAGCGCGAGGTCGCCCAGGCGCGTACGCTCGTTCCCGTTTAAGGTTCACTCGTCCTCCGCCCTCTCCCCGGAGCCTCCGCCATGCGCTGCGCGCTCGTGTTCGCCGTTCTCGTTGTCGGCCCCGCGTTCGGCGAGGAGCCGACGGCGCGGGAGTTCGCGTTCCACAACTACACGAAGGCGATCGAACTGAAGCGCGGCGCGACCCGCGCCGTGCTCTGCCCGCAGGCCGGCGGGCGGGTGCTCTCGTTCAGCGTCGACGGCAAGGAAACGATGCAACTGGACGACGCGGAGGCGCGCTGGCAGCAGGGGAAGGCCGGCGCGATCTCGGCCGGTCGCTTCGACTACGGGCCGGAACTGACGGTGACGCCGCACCCGAAGGCGTGGGCCGGCGAATGGACCGGCGCGATCAAAAATGGAACGGCGATTCTGACGTCGCCGCGCGAGGACGCCGGCATCCAACTGACTCGAGTCTTCGAATTCATCACGCATGGCGATTCGATCGGGCTGAGTTGCAAGCAAGTGATGACGAATCTCTCGACGGACGTGCGCGAGGTCTGCCACTGGGGGCGGTCGTTCTCGCCCGGCGGCGGCATCTGCGTCATCCCGCTCGGCGATCGGCCGAGCCGGTTCCCGTCCAAGTACGCGATGTACGAGGAAGGGGCCATCATCAACGTGAAGGCGACCGACCCGAAAATCCGGATGCGGGACGGGTTCCTGGAAATCCTCGCGCCGCCGCGGAAGCCGAAGCTCGGTTTCGATTCCTTCGCCGGCTGGCTGGGCTACGCGATGCCGAACGACACGCTCTTCGTGAAGCGCTTCCCGACCTTCCCGGACCGCGTCTACAACGAGGCGGCCGGGCTGACGCTCTCGGTCTGGTATCCAACGGGGCCGCGGATCGAGCTGGAGCCGATCGGCCCGCGCGAGCGGTTGAAGCCGGGCGAATCGGCGTCGTTCGTCGAGGAATGGTGGCTGCTCGCGCACCCGTTCCCGAAGGACGGCGGCCAACTCGATTTGAAGGCGCTGGCGGCGCAGGTGGAGAAGCAAACGCGGCCGGCGAAATAGAAATCGACGACAGATCGCGGCGGTCGTTCGGTATGGTATGGTTGGCAGTCCCTCCCCGCGGCCGTTCCGAGGCCTCCGCATGGCGTGCTCGCTTCGTGGGTTTTTGCTCGCATTCGTCGTTTTGGGATTGGCCGGTTGCGCGAAGCCGACGCCACCGAAGGCGGAGCCGGCGCCCGCGCCGGTGATGGTCGCCGCGAGCGCGACGAAGACCGTCCCGATCCAGGTGCGCACCATCGGCACGGTGAAGGCGCTGGCGACGGTGGCGATCCGGCCGCGCGTCGGCGGGCAGATCACGGACGTCTTCTTCAAGGAAGGCGAGTACGTCGTCAAAGATCAGAAGCTGCTCGTGATCGACCCGCGGCCGTACGAGGTGGCGGTGAAATCGGCGCAGGCGGCGCTGGCGAAGAGCGTGGAGGTGCAGGCCGGCGCCGAGCGCGAGTTGAAGCGGCTGGAGAAGGTGGGCGTGGCGTCGGGCGTCGAGCTGGACACGGCGCGCACCGCCGCCGCGACCGCGAAGGCGACCGTCGCGGTCGACGCCGTCGCGTTGGAATCGGCCAAGTTGCAACTCGGCTTCACCACCATCGTCGCCCCGCTGGACGGGCGCGTCGGCGAACTGCTCGTCAATCGCGGGAACCTCGTGGACGCGAACGGGGCGAATCCGCTCGTGGTCATCAATCAGGTCAGCCCGATCCACGTGGCGTTCGCGCTGCCGGAGCCGCAGTTGCCGGCGGTGGCGGCCGCGCGCCGCGAGGCGCCCTTGAAGGTGGAGGCGTACCTGCGCAACGGCGAGCCGCCGGTGACGGGCACGCTGGCGTTCATCGACAACGCGGTGAACACCGGCAGCGGCACGGTGATGCTCAAGGCCGAGTTCCCGAACGCGGATCGCAAGCTCTGGCCGGGGCAGTTCGTGGACGTGGTGCTGACGGTGCGCGACCGGCCGGACAGCGTGGTGGTACCGACGGCGGCGGTGCAGACGGGCCAGAAGGGGACGTACCTGTTCGTGCTGGGGCCGGACAAGACGGTGGAGCTGCGCCCGGTGGCGGTGGCGTTCGAGCACGGCGACGAGGCGGTCATCGCGTCGGGGCTATCGGCCGGCGAGACGGTGGTGACCGAAGGCCAACTCCGGCTCGTCGCGGGCGCGAAGGTGGACGTGAAGGCGGGCGCGAAGGCGGAGAAGACCGAGTGAACATCTCCTCGCCGTTCATCCGCCGGCCGATCATGACCTCGCTGCTCACGCTCGCCGTCGTCCTGGCGGGGGCGCTCGGCTATTCGTCCCTGCCCGTCAACGACCTGCCGAACGTCGACTTCCCCACGATCCAGGTGACGGCGACGCTACCGGGCGCCAACGCCGAGACGATGGCCGCCGCCGTCGCCTCGCCGCTCGAGCGCGAGTTCACCGCCATTCCGGGCCTCGACGGCATCACGTCCACCAGCGCGCTCGGCGTATCGTCCATCACCATGCAGTTCAGCCTCGCGCGGGACATCGACGCCGCCGCGCAGGACGTGCAGACCGCCATCGCCAAGGCGGCGCGTTCCCTGCCCGACGACATGCCCTCGCCGCCGTCGTTCCGCAAGGTGAACCCCTCCGATTCGCCCATCGTGCTGCTGACGCTGCGCTCGGACACGCTACCGCTCTACGAGGTGAACGAATACGGCGAGACGTTCCTCGCGCAGCGCATGTCGCAGATCCACGGCGTGGCGCAGGTGACGGTCTTCGGGCAGCAGAAGAAGGCGGTGCGCGTGCAGGTGGACCCGGACCTGCTGGCGGCGCGCGGCGTCGGGATCGACGAAATCTCCACCGCCATCAAGGACTCGAACGTGAACCTGCCGACCGGCGCGTTCCAGGGCCGCCGGCGGGCGTTCAACATCCAGGCGACCGGCCAACTCACGGAGGCGCGCGGCTACCGGCCCGTCATCGTCGCGTACCGCGGCGGCCAACCGCTGCGGCTCTCCGAGATCGCGACGGTCGTCGACGGCGTCGAGAACGACAAGGTCGCCGCCGTCTATTCCGAACGCACCGACGCCGGCGAACCCGGCGACGTCGTCCGCTCCATCATGCTCGCGGTCTATCGCCAGCCGGGCGCCAACACCGTCGAAGTCGCCGCCGAGGTCCAACGGCTGCTCCCGGCCTTCCAGGCCCAGATCCCGCCGTCCGTCAAACTCACGCTGATGGTCGACCGCTCGCTCCCGATCCGCGAATCGATCCACGACGTGCAGGTCACGCTGCTGATCGCGTTCGGCCTCGTGGTGCTGGTGATCTTCGTCTTCCTCGGCAGCGTCCGCGCCACGCTCATCCCCAGCCTCGCGCTGCCGGTGTCGATCGTGGCCACCTTCGGCGTCATGCACCTGATGGGCTACACGCTCGACAACCTTTCGCTCCTGGCGCTGACGCTCGCCGTCGGCTTCGTGGTGGACGACGCGATCGTGATGCTCGAGAACGTGGTGCGCCACCGGGACATGGGCAAGACGCCGGAGCAGGCCGCCCTCGACGGCTCCGCCGAAGTCGGCTTCACGATCGTGTCGATGACGGTCTCGCTGGTCGCCGTGTTCATCCCGGTGCTGTTCCTGGAAGGCCTCGTCGGCCGGCTGCTCCGCGAGTTCGCCGTCGTCATCTCGGTCGCGATCGTGTTGTCGGGGTTCGTGTCGGTCACGCTCACGCCGATGCTCTGCGCGTTCCTGCTGAAGGGCGGGCACGCCGGCGCGAAGCCGGGGATTTTCGTGCGACTCGTGGAACGGGGCTTCGGCCTGTTGCTGGGCTTCTACGCCTGGACGCTGCGGCTCGCGCTCCGCCTGCGGTTGCTCATGCTGCTCGCCTCGTTCGCGTTCGTCGCCGGCACCGCCTACTACCTCGACGCGCTCCCCAAGGGGTTCCTGCCCAGCGAGGACAACGGACAGATCTCGTGTACCACCGAAGGGCCGGAAGACATCTCGTTCCAGGGCCTCATGGACGCGCAGGCGAAGCTGGTGGAAGTGCTCAGACACGACGAGAACGTGGCCGCGTTCAGCAGCACCGTCGGCTCGACCGGCTTCAGCGCGAGCGCCAACGCCGGGCGCATCTACATCCGCCTCGCCCCGCGCGCGACGCGCGCGCTCACCGCCGACCAGGTGATCGCCCGGCTGCGGAAGAAGGCCGCCGAGATTCCCGGCCTGAAGGTGTTCTTCCAGAACCCGCCGCCGATCCGCATCGGCTCGCGCACCGCCAAGGCGCTCTACCAGTTCACCGTGCAAGGCCCGGACACGAAGGACCTCTACGCCGGCGCGGCGAAGCTGGAGGACCGCCTCCGCGCCATGCCCGACCTGCTCGAAGTCTCCAGCGACATGCAGCTGCGCAGCCCGCAGCTCAACGTCCGCATCCACCGCGACAAGGCGCGCACCCTCGGCGTGACGGCGCGGCAGATCGAGGACGCCCTCGCGAACGCCTACGGTGCCCGGCAGATCTCCGCGATCTACACGCCCAACAACGAATATCAGGTGGTGCTCGAAGTGAAGCCCGAATACCAGGAGCGCCCGAACCTGCTCTCGCGGCTGCACGTCCGCGGCGCGAACGGCGTCCTCGTGCCGATCGACGCCCTCGTCGCGGTCGATCGCGGCGTCGGCCCGCTCACCGTGAACCACTCCGGCCAGCTCCCGTCCGTCACGATCTCGTTCGACCTGCGGCCCGGCGTGTCGCTCGGCGACGTGCTCGCCCGGGTGGACGCCGCCGCCCGCGAGGAGTTGTCGCCGGCGCTCACCACCGGCTTCCAGGGCACCGCGCAGGAGTTCCAGAAGTCGGCGAAGAACCTCGGCCTGCTGCTCGTCGCCGCCGTCGTGGTCATTTATCTCGTGATGGGGATGCTGTACGAGAGCCTGATCCACCCGATCACGATCCTGTCGGGGCTGCCGTCCGCGGGAGTCGGGGCGCTGTTCACGCTCGCGCTCTTCAACAGCGAGTTGAACCTGTATTCGATGGTCGGCCTCATCATGCTCATCGGCATCGTGAAGAAAAACGCGATCATGATGATCGACTTCGCGCTCGAGGCGGAGCGGCAGGGGAAGACGGCGCGGGAGGCGATCTACGAGGCGTCCTTGGTGCGCTTCCGGCCGATCATGATGACGACGATGTGCGCGTTGCTGGGCGCGTTGCCGATCGCGCTGGGCCTCGGTGCCGGGGCGGAATCGCGCCGGCCGCTCGGCCTCGCGGTCGTCGGCGGATTGATCGTCTCGCAGGTGCTCACGCTGTACTTCACACCGGTCTACTACCTCTATCTGGACAAGCTGCGGTTCCGGCGGTAACGGCGATTTTCGATCCTTCGCGAATTCTCCGACTCGAGGCGTAGGAATTCCGCCAATCTTCCAAGCCGGCGCGAATAAACTTCGCACTCTCGTCTGATACTGGCTCACTTCTCCTCGTCCGTCTACTAGGGTATCGTGCCCCCACCTCGCAGCCGCGAATTCGTGGCCACGCCACCACAACGAGTCTTGGGGACGATCTGGTAGAACCCATGCATTCGCCCAACCATTACATCCCCGAGCAAGAGACGGATTGCGCGACGTCGCTGCTCGACGTCGGCGTCGGCGGCGCGGACAAGCTGCTCGGCCGACTGATGGACCAACTGATCCTGTTGCCCGAAGAGTGGGAGGAAGTGCCGCCGAACGCGCGGATCGAGCTGACGTTGATCGAGGATTCGGACGAGCTGCTGGCGCGCCTGGCGGACCACCGGCTCCTGACCGCGTTCCAGGTGGACGCGATCCGCCGCGGGTCCGAGGCGGACCTGATCCTCGGCCATTACCGGCTGCTGGACGTGATCGGCCGCGGCGGCATGGGCACGGTGTACCGGGCGGAGCACCTGTACCTGCGCCGGCAGGTGGCGATCAAGGTGATGAGCCGCACGGTGGATACGAACGTGCGGCTGGTGCACCGGTTCTACGCGGAGGCGCGCGCCGTGGCGCGGATGCAGCACCCGAACATCGTCTCGAGCCTGGACGCCGGCCTGCACGCGAAACCGGGGCAACCGGTGCGCGACTACTACGCGATGGAGTTGATCCCCGGCGACGACTTGAAGGAAGCGATCCGCCTGCGCGGGCCGTACTCGCCCAAGCAGGTGTGCCAACTGTTCCGGCAGGTGGCGGAGGCGCTCGCGGAGGCGCACCGGCTCGGCCTCGTCCACCGCGACATCAAGCCCTCGAACATCCTCATCACGCCGGACCTCCAGGCGAAGGTGCTGGACTTCGGCCTGGCGCTCCAGCCGCACCACCGCATGACGGAGCCGGGCACGGTGCTGGGCACGGTCGGCTACATGGCGCCGGAGCAGATCCAGCACGCGCACCTCGTGGACGCCCGCGCCGACCTCTTCGGCCTCGGCGCGACGATGTACTGGGCGCTGACCGGGCATGATCCGTACCCGGAGACGGGGAACATGCTGGTCGACCTGTCGCAACGGATGAAGGCGCCGCCGGCCGACGTGCGGCGCGTGCGTCCGGAGGTGCCGGCGGAACTCGCGGAGCTGATCGCGAAGCTGACCGATCCCGACCCCGACAAGCGGTTCGCATCCGCGCGGGTGCTGGCGAGCACGCTCTCGGGGCTGGCGAACTGGCTCGGCTCGCACGAGTCGAGTTGCGAAGCGGCCGACGGCGACCGGCCGATCCGCGCATTGATCGTGGACGACGAACCGTACATCCGCGAACTCATCCGCTCCGCGCTGCCGGGCTGCGAATGCGAGGAGGCGGCGGACGGGCACGCGGCCTGGGACCTGCTCGAACGCAAGCCGTTCGACATCGCGACGCTGGACGTGAACCTGCCGGGCCTCAGCGGCTCGGAGATCCTCGACCGCCTCCGGGCGCTCGCGGAATCCCGGCCGGTGCCGCGCGTGCTGCTGATGTCCGCGGACATTCCGGTGGAGGCGCTCAGCGGCCTGGTGGCCGGCGCCGACGACTACCTCGAGAAGCCGTTCACGATGACGGCGCTGCGCTCGCGCCTCAAGGGGATGATGAACCGGTCGTACCTTTCGATGGTCGAAAGCGCGGCGGCGAACGGCGGCGGCCCGCCCGTGAAGGAGACGGTCCGCATCACGATGGGGGCGATGACGCGGACGCCGCCGCCGCCCGCCGCCGCCCCGACCGCGCACGGCACGAAGATCGGCGCCCTCGCGCCGCTCGCCTTCGGCGTCGGCCGGCTCCTCGAGGAACAGGGCCACCTCCCCTACGGATACCACGAACGCGTCGGGCGCTACGTCCGCGCCCTCGCCTTCGCCGTCGAGGACAGCGGCGAATACGCCCGACTCAAGGACCCCACCTACCTGGAGCTGCTCGCGTCCACCGGCGCCGCGCACGACATCGGACTCCTCCTCTTGCCGACCGACCTGCTCAAGAAACCGGCCCGGCTGAACACCGAGGAATATTCGTTCGTGCAGACCCACACGCTATCCGGCTCGGAGGTGCTCGCGGACCTCGCCCGTTCGATGCCCGATCGCATCGCCGACATCGGCCTGGCCGCCGAGATCGTGCGCCACCACCACGAGCGCTGGGACGGCGCCGGCTACCCGGACGCGCTCGCCGGCCCTTCGATCCCGCTCGCCGCGCGCGTCATGGCGATCGTCTCGGTCTACGAGGCGCTGCGCACGCGCAAGCCGTACCGCCCCGCGTTCGGCCACGCCCGCGCCGCGAAGCTCATCACGGTCGAGAGCGAGGGCCATTTCGACCCGACATTGCTGGCGGCCTTCCAATCGGCGGCGCCCGCCTTCGAGAGCATCTTCCTGGATTCGTCGCGGGGATAGACCCGAAGGCCAATGCGAAGTGGAGAACTATCCGGCGACGGACGACGATCTCGTTTGCGTTCCGGAGGCCGGGACGGGAAATCCATTCGGCATCGGCGGACGCGCGGTCCCGCGCACGACGACGGCGCCCGGCCGCAATTCCATCGATCGGAGCGTCGCGACCATGGCGGATAAATCGTAACCGTGGGACCGCGCGAATTCGTCGCGCCACGCCCGCAGTTCCGCCAAGATGTCCGTTTCGGGCGTCATTTCGATCCTCCGAGCAACTCTTGTGGCGTGCAAATCGTCGGCGGTTCAAAACCGGCGCGCCGACACGCCGCTTCGATCCGCGGCCTCAGCGTGGCGTTCGCGATGTGGGTGCAATTCCACGTTGCGAGGTATTGTACACCGTTGACGGCTGCGACCGCGATATGAAGCGCGTCCGTCGCGGCGCGATCCGGCAAGGGAACATCGCGCATCAAGATTCCCGCCAACGATTCCGCTTCCGGCGATAGATCGAAAATTGGAATGCCCGCCAACGCCGCAAGGCGAGATTCGGCCGCGAACTCGTCGCCCGCGCCGCACTCCGCCAACACGACCGTCGAGATCCTCAATTCGTATTCGCCCTTGCGATCCCACCAATCCCGCGTGAGTTGCTGTTGGCCCGCTCGAACGACGTCGCGGCTGGGCCAGGCGGTCAGGTAGCTGGGAATGGTCGTTTCGACGTAGACGGTCGGTTTCATGTGATTGACCAACGACATCACGGCGCGATCGTCGTGCCGAGGAGCGTCAGGAACGCCGCGAGCCACGCGGGGTGCGCGGGCCACGCCGGAGCCGTCACGAGGTTGCCGTCGACGTGCACGCCGTCGACCGGCACGTCGCGGTAGGTGGCGCCGCACGCGGCGACCTCCGGCGCGACCGCCGGATACGCGTTGCAGGTCCGCCCCTTGAGCACGCCCGCGGCCGCCAAGAGTTGCGGCCCGTGGCAGATCGCCGCCACCGGTTTCTCCGCGTGGAAGAAGTGCACCACCACGTCCAGCACCTTCGGATTCAGCCGCAGGTACTCCGGCGCCCGGCCGCCCGGCACCACGAGCGCGTCGTACGCCGCCGGATCGATCTCCGAAAAGGTCGCATTCAGCGCGAAGAGGTGCCCCGGCTTCTCGCTGTAGGTCTGCTCCCCCTCGAAGTCGTGGATCGCGGTGCGGATCCGTTCGCCGGCGATCTTGCCCGGGCAGACGGCGTGGACCGTATGCCCCACCATCGTCAGCGCCTGGAACGGCACCATCACTTCGTAGTCTTCGACGAAATCGCCCACGAGCATCAGGATCGTCTTCGCGGCCATGGCGGTCCTCCGGTCACTTGCGCTTCTTCTTGTTCTTGCGGTCCTGGGCGCGGTCGGCGGCGCTCGGGCGCGGCGGTCCCGCGGGCGGGGCGCCGTTCGGCCGGTCGTTGCGAATCTGCCGGTCGGCCTCGGCCTTGCGCTGCGCTTCCTCCAAGGCGCTCTTCATCCGACCCCAGAACCCCTGGGGCTTGTCGGGGTCCGTCGGCGGCGCCGGCGGCGCGCCCGTCTTCGCGTTCGCGATCGAATCCCCCGCGTTCTGCGACGCGAGCGCCGCCGCCTGCGCCTTCGTCAGGTCCGGCTTCGGCACCAGCCGCCGCTCCAGCAACGCCCACACGCTCCCCACGATGAAGTACAGGCACAGCCCCGCCGCCACCTTGTAGAAGAACAGCGCCGTGAACACGAACATGTACTTCATGATCGCCTGCTGCTGCGCCTGGATCTCGTCCGTCGGCGGCGGCATCACCATCTTCTGCGTGATGTACATCAGGATCACCGCCGCCAGCGGCATGATGTTGAAGAACGGCCCCAGGTACAGGAAGCTCAACGCCCCGAACCGCGACGATGGCGAACTGATCACCGGCACCGATTCCGACCACCACGCCAGCATGTCCGGCGCCGCCAGGCTCGGGAACCACAGGAACGGCTCCAGCCGGAAGAAGACGCTCTCCTGCAGGCAGAAGTACAGCCCCATCAGGAACGGCATCTGCAAGAGGAGCAGGAAGCAGCCGCCGAGCTGCGCCGACTGGCGGATGCCGGCCTGCTTGAACAGCTCGCTGCGCGCCTTCGTCTGCGCCAGGAAGTCGTCCTTGTGCTTCTCGTTGAGCTTGTCGATCTGCGGCTTGAGGGCGGCGATCTTGGCGGACATGTGCGCGTTGATCGTCTGCTGGCGGCGGCTGGGGAAGAAGAGGCAGAGCCGCACGCACACCGTCACGCCGATGATGGCGGCGCCCCAACTGCCCAGGAGCGCGTGCAGCGCGCCGAGCAGCCAGTGCATCAGGTTCGTCGTCCAGATGACGAGGCCGGACCAGCCGAGGCCGTCGAGCCGTCGGCCGAACCAGGTCGGCGAGTGGTAGTCGGTCAGCGTTTCGAGGTGGTACTTCGTCAGGTAGCGGTCGACCGTTTCGGGCGGCACGGCCTTGTCGCCGGTCATCTCGCGCAGGAGGCGCACCTTCATCGGCCCGTTGTAGACGGCGTAGTTGTGCGCGAGCGTTTCGCCCGCGGCCGGGTCGAACACGCGCGAGACGGCGCGGAAGCTGATGTCGAACAGGAAGTAGCGTTCCTGCTCGTAGGGCTGGCGCGGGCGGCCGGCCTCGGCGGGCGCGTCCGTCGGCGGCACCGCGCGCGTCGGGCGGATGTATTCCCACGGCTGGTCGGCGTCGGTCGTCGCGTCGTCGACGGCGAGCGCGGAGGCGAAGTACTGGGTGCCGACGGCGGCGTAGGAGAAGCGGCCGGGCTTCACGACGCCGTCGCCGCCGTAGCGGTAGTGGATGTTGCCGGCGTCGTCGAGTTCGCGGCGCGGCGTGCCGGTGCCGTCCAGCCAGCCGAAGTACGCCGTGCGGAACGCCGTCGTGTACCATTCCCCCTCGATCGGCATCCCGACCGGGCCGGCGATCTGATAGCGAAACTTGCCCGCGCCCTTCAGGCGGCCCGGCAGCGGTTCGATCTCCACCTTCAGTTGAAAGTCGTAGTCGGACCGATCCAGTCGGAACGTCTTGCGCAGCCGCAGGTGGTACGGCGCCGCGAGGTCGGTCTCGAACGCGACCTCCCACGCGCCCTCGGCCGGCTGCTTCAGCGAGGCGATCTTCCAATCGAGCTCCGCCAGCGTCGCCAGCGGATACTTGTCGTCTTCGGGCAGCGGCTTGCCCTCCTTGTCGAGCGCGCGGATCGGGTCGTCCTTCGCCGGGTAGTGCAGCATCACGTAGGCGGGCGCGGCCAACCGGTCCGCGTTCGCGAGCTTGCCCGGCTTCGCCCCGGCCGCGTGGCCCGCCGCCGTCTGGTTCGCCGCCAGCGCCGGGTAGTCGTTCTCGTCCGTCAGGAAGATGTACGGCACGCGCGTGAAGCCCGGAATCAGGTGCAGCGGGCGCTTCGTCTTGGTGTCGGGATCGACGACGGGGCGGCCGACGCGGCTCGCCTCGTCGAACTTCGTCAGGATGAGTTGCTGGACGCCGGCGCCGCGCGTCGTGAGGAGCGCCTTGAGCGCGAAGGAGTCGTCGCCGAGCGCGATCAGGGTCGGCGCTTCGGTCGGCGCCGCGGGCTTCGGGGCGACGATCGGCTTCGGCGGCCGCCCCGGCGCGAGCTTCGAGAACGGCTCCCCGGCCAGGATCGCCGGGCTGCCCACCGCCGCCGCCTGTTCGCGCGTCACGTTCGGCAGTTTCGGCGCCGGTTCCGGCTCTTCGGGCGCCGGCTTCGCCGGGAACAGGTACATCCAGGCGACGTAGGCCACGCCCATCGCGACCACGAGGCGGACGACGTTCGACAGACTGTTATCTTTCATGGAGACCGCGCGGAGGATCGGGCTGACGCAAGCGGACATTCTATGGCGCAGGCGAACGCGTGGACGCCGTGCGCGGCACGGCAATCCTGTCCGCGGATTCGCCGGGCACGCAGGGCGTGCGCGCCGACGCAGCGGCGGTTGTGGCATTTCGACGCCAACGGCGTCGTTCGTTCAGTTGTCCCGCGGTGACGCTCGCAGAGTCTCGCGCAACCTGTCTCCCGGAACTCCCAAGTCGAACGCGATCGCGCGCTAGCCGCGGACGAACGCCTCGGCGTCGGCGCGCGTCGCCAGCTCGCCGTCGAGCTGCTTGCGACGGACCTCGTCGAGCGTCGACTTGAAGTTCGGCCCCGGTTTCCAGCCCATCGCCACGAGGTCGTCGCCCGTGAGCAGCGGCGGTGGGTCGAGGGCCTCCGGCGGAATCGTGCGCAGCAGATGCAGGCCATGAACGGCGTCTTCGACGTGGCCCTCGGCGCGCATCAGGGCGAGCAGATCGCCGATGCCGGCGTGCGTCAGCAACGGATGGCGCTCGCTCGGCCGCAGGGACGAAGCGTTCCGCAGGCCGGCGTGGTTGCCGACCAACCATTCGATCCGGTCCTTCTCGTCGTTCGAGAGCTTCAGCCGGCGCGCGATCTGGCCAGCGACCTTCTTCCCGACCCGCAGGAGCAGCGCGGCGAAGGCGAGCGGGAACGCCGCGTCGGCCGGCAGCGCCGCGATCAACGCCACGTTCGCCGCGGTCGCCTCCGGCAGGATCGGTGCGAGCAACTCGAACTCCGCGAGCAACTCCACGCCCCGCGCCCGCGTCCGGTGGGCGAGGATCTTCCGCAGCTCTTCCGCGATGCGCTCGGCGCTCACGGCGCGGATTTGCGGCGCCATCGACCGCGCCGCGGCGCGCGTCGCGGGGTCGATGCTCAACCCGAAGCGGGCGGCGATGCGCGCGGCGCGCAGGACGCGCAGCTTGTCCTCGGTGAAGCGGGCGACCGGATCGCCGATGGCGCGCAGCGTCTTCGCCGCCAAGTCGTCGCGACCGCCGACGTAGTCGATCACCTCGTTCGCGATCGGGTCGAAGAAGAGTCCGTTGATGGTGAAGTCGCGGCGCTGGGCGTCTTCCTCCGGCGAGCTGAACGCGACGGAGTCGGGTCGGCGGCCGTCGGAATACGTGCCGTCGTTGCGGAAGGTGGCGACCTGGACCTTGAGCCATTCGCCGTCGGGACCGCGGGGGCCGAGGACCTCGACGACGCCGAACGCCGCGCCGACTTCGATGCAGCGTCGGAAAAGTTCCTTCACCTGCGGCGGCACGGCATCGCTCGCGACGTCGTAGTCCTGCGGTTCGAGGCCGAGCAGTTCGTCGCGCACGCAGCCGCCGGCCCACAGCGCGCGGAATCCCGCCCCCTGGAGCCGGCGAACGACGTCGATGGCGAACTCGCGCTCGGTCATACCGACATTCTAAACGGAAGAATCTTGGCCACAGATCAACACGGATAAAAACAGATCAGAACCAAATCCTGATTTCTTTCTGATCTGTGTTTTCCGAGTTCATCTGTGGCTCATTCCTTCTCAATCGCCCGAGTAGGGCACCGTGGTGTCGGCGAGGAAGCCGAGCTGGAACTTCTCCTTGGCGGCGTTCCACGTCGCCTGATCGAACGGGGCGACGCTCGGCTTGTCCACGGGCTGGCGCGTCTCGACGTGGCCGTCGACGAACGCGACGTTCGCGAGCTTGCCGGCGTAGCGGAAGTGCGTCGCTGTCAGGCCGAAGGGCGAGATGGCGAACGTCTGACCGGGAGCCGTGAACGCCGTCGGCGGCACGAGCAGGTGCGGCGAGCCGAAGTAGCCGCCGAACGGTTCCTCCAGCGTGCCGTCGGTTTTCAGGAGGACGGTTTCCGTGAACAGGAAGGTGCTGGAGGTGGCGAAGTTCAGGATCTTCTTCTCGGCGACGTGCCGGTTGTAGGCGTAGCCGGCGGTGAGGCCGTTGTAGACCGGGTTGATCTTGTAGGCGTCGAACTTCGGGCAGGTCGTGATCTTGGTGTTGTTCTCGTAGTAGTTCGTCAGGATGCCGGTGAGCGGATCGGTGGACACCACGTTCCACGGGGCGCTCGTGGCGCTGACGGTGCCGCCGAACCAGTAGCGGCCCTTGGGCCAGAACACCTTCGTATCGGTGTGGGGCGGGAGCTTCTCGTAGGCCCCCTCGTAGTTCATGGCCGCGAGCGTGAGCTGGCGGAGGTTGTTCTGCCCCTTGATGCGCGCGGCGGCCTCGCGGACCTTCTGGACCGCGGGGAGCAGCAGGCCGATCAGGATCGCGATGA
>CAYVRB010000135.1:0-16140 GCA_964453375.1 uncultured Alcaligenaceae bacterium | reverse complement strand
TTGAATCAGGGGAATTTTGATCCCGACATCGTGCAACAGTCGGACCACTACGGTTCCGGCAATCTCCGAACGGCGAGGCGAGAGCCTCGCCGTTCGTCATTTCCGTCCCCGGTTCCAGACGAACAATTCGGACGTCATCTTCATCACGTAGAGCGCGTCGGACTTCGGCTCGTAGTCGAGCCACGTCAACGGCGAGACGCCCTTCAACTCCTTCGGGATCGCTTGCGGGGCCGACCAGGTCGCGCCGCCGTCGGCGCTTTCGACGATCCCCTTCCCCGTCAGCACGAACAGGTGCTTCTCGTCCTTGCCGGAGACCGGGCCGAGCCGGCCGTCCTTCAGCTCGCCGACTTTCGTCCAGGTCGCGCCCTGGTCGGTCGTCTTGACGAGTTGGCCGTCCGTGAGCCAATAGAGCGCGCCGGCGTGCCAGCGCGGCGGCCACTGCGGCGTGAACTCGGCGACGGGCTGGAAGCTCTTGCCGCCGTCCGTCGTGCGGACGATACCGCCCTTCGGCCGGTCCTTGGTCTTCGCGAGCGCGACGACGGCCGTGTTCGCGTCGAAGACCCACGCCGGGCCGTGGCCCTTCCCAAGTTCGTCGAAGGTCTTCCCGCCGTCGCGCGAGCGGAGGAGTTGACCGCCCGATTCGTGCTTGAACGCGAGGAGGAACTTCATCTCCGGGTCGGACCAATCCGCGGCGCACCAGTCGACGTGGACGCTCGCCTTGTCGAAGATCCGCCATTCGCCCGCTTCGGTCGTCGTTGCGGCGATCGGCCCGCCGTAGACGGTGGCCAGGAGGAGTCGCTTGGTCTTGCCGGTCGGATCGAACATCAGGCAGCCGGGCGTTTCGGTGCGGCCCTTGAGCGCGGCGCCGAACCGTTCCCAGGTCGCGCCGCCGTCGGACGAACGGAAGACGCCGCGATCGCTGACGTTCACGTAGACTCGCCCGGTCGCGCGATCGACGGCGACGCCGCAGAGGCCGCCGTAGCCGGGCTTCTCCTTCTTCAGGAGCGCTTCGGTCAGCGGTTTCCAGTCCTGCGCGCCGGCGGCGGTGGGCAGCAACGCGAGGGCGAGAATCGCGAATCGCATGGAGAGGCTCCGTTCATTGGGCGGTTCCGACGCACCAGAGCCACTTGCGGCCCTTGAGGATCAGCTTGCCGTCGGCGACGGCGGGCGAGGCGGGGCCGCCGTCGCCGAGGTCGTTCGTGGCGAAGATCTCGAACTTCTCGCCCGCCTTCACGACGTAGCTCTTGCCGGCGCTCGCGAAGTAGACGCGGCCGTCCGGCGCGGCCACGGGGCTGGCGGACGCGGAGACGCCGGGCAGGCGCTCGGAGTAGACCATGTCGCCCGTCGAAACGCGGAGGCACGCGAGCACGTCGGGATTGCCGAGCCGGTAGAGGAACTCGCCGGACGCGACGGGCGACCCGTACCCGTCCTTCACGTTCTTGATCGTCCACTTTCGATGGGTCTTCGCTACATCGCCGGCGCCGGCGGGATCGACGGCGAGGCCCGGCCCGCCGCGACCGCTATCGCAATACACGAGGCCGCCGGCGAAGAGCGGCGACACCGTGTCCCCCTTCGCCTCGCAGGTCCAGAGAACCTCGCCCGTGCGCGGGTCCAGCCCCTGCAGCGCGTTGGACGCCGACACGAACAGTTGCGGCTTCCCGGCGACGGTCGCGAGCGTCGGCGTGCTGTGCGCGAAGCCGACCTTCGGGCGCTTCCGTTCCCACTTCGGATCGCCCGTGGCCCGGTCGAACGCGACGATGCGCGACTCGCGGTCGAGTTGATCGCACTGGAGGATGACGGTGCTCTCGAACAGGACCGGGCTGGCGGCGAAGGCGACGTCGAACTTGTGCGGCACGATCTCCCGGCGCCAAACGATCGCGCCCTTGTGGTCGAGCGCCGCGAGCACGGACGACCCGAACGCGACGTAGACGCGCTCGGCGTCGGCCGCGGGCGTCGGCGCCGTGTAGCCGCCGCGCAGGTCGGAGAACGTCCACGGGCCGGGCGGCACCGGCACATTCCAAAGTTCGTGGCCGTCGGCGAGGCGATAGCACGCGACGCGGTGCTCGGGCTTCGCCGCGCCGTCCGGTTTGCCGGGCCAATGACTCGCCGTCACGAAGACGCGATCGCGAAAGACGATCGGGCTGGATTGGTTCTGGTCTTGTCCCGCGCCGGCCGCGACTCCGGGCAGCGGCACCTTCCACAGGACGTTCAGGTTCTCCTGGCCGCCCCAGGCGAGCGGCAGCTTCGCGTCGTCGGTTTGGCCCTGGCCGGTCGGACCGCGCCAGCCCGGCCAATCGGCCGCGAGCGAAACCGAGGCGAGAATTCCGGCGATGAGGCGGGACATGCGTGCGTTCCGGTGAAGGTTCAACCCCAAAGGCCGACGATCGGCGAGCCTTCGGAGATGATCGAGGGTCGGTTCGTGCTGTCGAGGAAGTGGCCGGCGGGGTCGATGCCGAGGGCGTGGTAGAGCGTCGCGGTCAGGTCCAACGGCGAGACGGGCCGATCGCTGGGATAGGCGCCGATGCGGTCCGACGATCCGTAGACGGCTCCGGGGGTCACGCCCGCGCCGGCGAGCAGCACGGAATAGCAGCCGCCCCAGTGCTTCCGCCCCGGCGACGAGCCGGCGAAGTTCTTTTCGATCGCCACCTTCGGCGCGCGGCCGAACTCGCCGAGCGCGATCACGAGGGTGGTTTCCAGCAGGCCGCGCAGGCGCAGGTCTTCCAACAGCACGCTCATCGTGGCGTCGAAGCGCGGCAAGAGGTGGGTCTTCATCGCGTCGAAGATGTCGTTGTGCGTGTCCCAGCCGTAGGCTTCGGCGTCGTCGGGGAGGTCGTCCTGGCCGCGGATGTTGGCGTTGAAGAAGGCGGTCACCCACGGCACGCCGGCCTCGACGAGCCGGCGCGCGAGCAGGCACGCCTGGCCGGAGCGGTGCCGGCCGTAGCGGTCGCGCGTCGCGGCGGGTTCGCGGGCGAGGTCGAACGCGGCCCGCGCCGGCGCCGATCGCAGGACGCCGAACGCTTCGCCCGCCATCCCGTCCCGATCCGCGAGCGACGGGTAGCGGTTCGCGTCCAATTTGGCCAAGAGCGTCGATCGGCTTTCGAGTCGCTCGACGGAAATGTCGGCGTGGCGTTCGAGGCCGCCGGTGAGCAGGCGCTCGTCCGTCGGGTCGCCGACGAGGTGCGGGTCGAAGCCGCGGCCGAGGAACCCGCCGAAGAGGCCCGGAGCGATCTTCTCCGGAATGAGCAGCGGACCGTTGACGTGGATGGCGGTGTACGGGATGCGCGTCGCGGGGCGGACGCGTTTGACGATCGCGCCGGCGGCGGGGAAGTCGGTCGGCTTCGGGTCGGGGTTCGACGACTTGCGCGCGTGGAACTTGCCGGTGAGGGAGGCGTAGATGGCGGACCCGTGGTCGAGGTCGTCGTGGCTGACGCCGCGCACGAGGGCGAAGCGGTTCGCGAGCGCGGCGAGCTTCGGCAGGTGCTCGCAGAACCGCAGCCCCGGGGTCGCCGTGGGGATGCTGCCGAACGCGCCGCGGATTTCCTCCGGGGCGTTCGGCTTCGGGTCGTAGGTCTCGAACTGGCTCTGCCCGCCGCTGGCGAAGACGACGAGCACGGACTTCGCCCGGCCGAAGCCGTTCGATTTCGCCGCGCCGGAGGCGGCGCCGGCGGCGAGGAGCGCGGGCAGGCCGACGCGCAGGAGTTCGCGCCGCGTCGGCGCGGCGCCGCGAAGACCGGGAAGCACGTGGAACGACCGCATGGGAACGAGTTTACCCGAACTGACCCCGCCGGGGCAACTCGTTCACTTCAACAGCCATTCCAGCAGCGCCTTCTGGACGTGCAGCCGGTTCTCGGCCTCGTCGAAGACGACGCTCTGCGGACCGTCGACCACGTCGTCCGTGATCTCCTCGCCGCGGTGCGCCGGGAGGCAATGCAGCACCTTGCAGTGCTTCGGCGCGGCGGCGAGCAGCTTCGCGTTCACCTGGAAGCCCGCGAACTTCCGCAGCCGTTCCTCGCGCTCGGCCTCCTGGCCCATGCTCGTCCAGACGTCGGTGTAGATCACGTCGGCGGTCGCGACGGCGGCGAGCGGATCGTGGACCTCCGCGAGCGCGTTCGGCGAGACGCGGGCGGCGAAGTCCTTCTTGAACGGCTCGTCGAAGGCGTAGCCCTTCGGGCAGGCGAGGACCGTGCGGCCGCCGAGGCGCCCCACGGCGACGGCGAGCGATCGGGCCACGTTGTTCCCGTCCCCGATGAACGCGACCGTCTTGCCGGCGACGGCGCCGAGGTGCTCCTGGATCGTCAGCGCGTCGGCGAGCGCCTGGCAGGGGTGGGACCAATCCGAGAGTCCGTTGACGACCGGTACGGTGGCGTGCGCGGCGATGCCGTCGAGCGTGGAATGCTTGAAGACGCGGAAGACCATGGCGTCCACGAAGCGGCTCATGGTGCGGCTGAAGTCGGCGAGGGTTTCGCGCCAGCCGAGGCCGATCTCGTTGCCGGGCAGGAAGAGGCTCGTGCCGCCGAGTTGCGCGATGCCGGCCTCGAAGCTGACGCGCGTGCGCAGCGACGGTTTCTCGAAGATGAGCGCCACCACTTTGCCCGCGAGCGCGGTCGTGGGGATGCCGCGCCGCCGCGCCTCCTTGAGGCGCGCCGCCTCCGCCAGCAGGTGCCGGACTTCGTCCGCGGTCAGGTCGATCAGGTTCAGGAAGTGTCGCATGCGCGGCACCTTCAAGAGGGAAAGCCCGCGGACCGGAATCCGCGGGCTTCGGAGGAAGAAAACGAACGCGGCTCAGCCGGCGCTCGCGAGCAGCGCGTCCCGCAGGATCGCGCAGCCGTCGTCGATCTGTTGCGATTCGATGTTCACCGCCGGCAGCAGGCGGATCACCGTCTTGTGCGTGCAGTTCACCAGCAGCCCGCGCTTGAGGCACTCCTCGACGATCGCCGCACCGTCGATGGACAGTTGCAGGCCGATCATCGCCCCCTTCACGCGGATTTCCTGGACGATCGGGCACTCGGCCTTGAGCGCCGCGAAGTGCGCCCGGAAGCGCTCGCCCACTTGCGTGGCGCGGTCGAGGAGGTTCTGTTCCTCGAACGTTTCGATGGTGGCGAGGGCGGCGGCGCTGGCGACGGGATTGCCGCCGAACGTCGCCGCGTGCGTGCCGGGCTTGAGCTTCTCGGCGACCTCCGGCTTCGCGATCACGCCGCCGAGCGCGATCCCGCCGGCGATCGCCTTCGCGAGCGTCACCACGTCCGGCGTGATCTTCCAGTGCTGGTGCGCGAACCAGGCGCCGGTGCGGCCCATGCCCGTCTGCACCTCGTCGAGCATCAGGAGCATGCCCTTGCGGTCGCACAGTTCGCGGAGGCCTTCGAGGAAGCCGGGCGGCGCGAGGTTCACGCCGCCTTCGCCCTGGATCGGTTCGAGGAGGATCGCGGCGGTCTCGTCGTCGACGAGCTTCGCCGTCGCGTCGAGGTCGCCGTAGGGGGCGTAGAGGAAGCCGGGGAGCATCGGTTCGACGCCGGCGTGGTACTTCGGCTGCGCCGTCGCCGTGAGAGAGCCGTAGGTCCGGCCGTGGAAGCTGTTCGTGAAGGTGACGATCTTGTACTTGCCCTTCGGCTTGCCGTTGAGGCGCGCGAGCTTGATCGCGGCCTCGTTCGCCTCGGTGCCGCTGTTGCAGAAGAAGCACTGGCCGCCCCAGCCGGTGCGCGTGCTCAGCGCCTCGGCGAGCCGGGCCTGCGGCTCGGTGTACCAGGTGTTCGGCACGTGGATGAGCGTGGCGACCTGGTCCTGCACCGCCTTCACGACCTTCGGCGGGCAGTGGCCGAGCACGCCGCAGCCCCAGCCGGGGAAGAAGTCGAGGTAGCGGTTCCCCTCGGCGTCCCAGATCCACGAGCCTTCGCCGCGGACGAGCGCGACCGGGTAGCGCGTGTAGTTCCCGATCACGTACTGCTTCGCGCGGGCGATGATGTCTTGCGAACTGGGGTGGGCCGTATTGCTCATTTCAACTTTGAAAGAATCTTTCACCGCGGAGGACGCGGAGAAGCAGAGAAAAAACCGGTCTCGGTTTCGAAAACCAATCGTTGTCTTCTCCGCGATCTCGGCGTCCTCCGCGGTGAAACGGGTTTAAGGAATAATCTGCGTGCCGGCGATCGGCGCGCCGACGAAGTCCGCGAGCAATCCGTGCGGGACGCGCCCGTCAAGGATGACGGCGCGCTCGGCGCCGGCGGCGAGCGCCTCGAAGCAGGCCTCGACCTTGGGAATCATCCCGCCATCGATCGCGCCCGATTCGATCAGCCGCCGGCACTCCGCTACGGACAGCGAATCGATCCGCGAGTTCGCGTCATTTTTGTCCCGCAGGATGCCGGGCGTGTCGGTGAGGAAGATCACGGCCTCGGTGTCGAACGCGCCGGCCACGGCGCTCGCGACGGTGTCGGCGTTCACGTTCAGCCAGCCGGACCCGTCGCGGCACAGCGAGGGGATCACCGGCGTGACCGCGTTCTCGACGCATTCGAGCAGGATGCCTTCCTCGACGCTCGTCGGCTGGCCGACGAAGCCGAGGTCGATCGGCGCGCCGTCGGCGCCGGTCAACGCCAAGCGTTCGCCCGCAATCGGGAACGTGCCGGCGTCGCGGAAGCCGTTCGCGCGGCCGCCGAGGTCGTTGATCTGCCGGGCAATGTCGAGGTTCAATTCGCCCAGGACGCGGACGACGATCTCCAGCGTTGGTTCGTCCGTGTAGCGGCGGCCCGCGACCTTCCTCGGCACGAGGCCCGCCGTCGCCATCGCGCGGTCGATCGGCTTGCCGCCGCCGTGGACGAGGAGGAGTTGCACGCCGAGCGTTTGCAGCGCCACCACCGCTTCGAGCGTGGCCTTCGTGGCCGCCGGCTCCTCCATCGCGCTGCCGCCGAGCTTCACGACGACCGCGCGGCCCCGGAGCGCCCGCGCGCGGGCCGTGGCCGACAGGAGGCTGGCGATCGTATCCACGTCCGGCGATCCCTTCGGGGATTTGCCAAAAGGAGCATGGTATGCGCCCGGCCCGACCATCGGCAAGGACGCGCGGGGAAACTCTTTTGAATATGACGAGAATCGACGGACCTACTCCTTCGGCCATACCAGCCGACCGGGCGTCGTCGTGCGGATGCTGTAGAGCGTGCCGCCGCCGGTGATGTAGAGCGTCTTGCGGTCCACGCCGCCGAAGGCGCAGTTCGTCACCTCGTCGCGCGGCACCGGCAGGAACGCGAGCAACTTCCCCTCCGGCGAGAAGACGTAGATGCCGCCCTTCACGTCGGTCGCCGGTTCGGCCGGCGGGTTCGGCTTGTTCAAGCCGCCCGCGACGTAGAGCCGGCCCTCCACATCCTGCTTCAAGCCGTCCGGTCCGCGGCCGAGCTTCCAATCGTGGAGGAGCTTCTTCGAAGCGGCGTCGACCGAACCGTCGGCCTTCCGGTCGAAGCGCCAGAGCTTGCGGGCGCCGCCCTCGTCGTTGTTGTTGTCCGCGACGAAGAGATACTTGTCGTCGGCCGAGACGAGCACGCCGTTGGCGCGGTCCACCTCGCGACCGAGGACGCGCGAGACTTTGCCGTCCGGGTCGATGCGATAGACGCCCTCGATGGTCTTTCCTTGTTCGTCGCGTTGCTGCATGTCGTCGCGCGGGCCGTAGCGGGGGTCGGAGAAGTAGATCCGATTCTTCGAGTCGACGGTGAGGTCGTTCGGCTGGTTGTACTTCTTGCCGCCGAAAGAGTCGGTGAGGACGGTCACTTTGCCGTCGGCGTCGGTGCGCGTCACGCGGCGCTTCACCGGCTCGCAGGCGAGGAGCTTGCCGTCGCGGTCCCAAAGCAGGCCGTTGGTGCCGGCATCCTTGCGGAAGATCTCGGACTTGCCGTCGGGCGCGAGGCGGTTGATGTGCCCGCGTCCGCTGGAGTAGATGCCGAGCTTCGGGTGCCACGCCGGGCCTTCGCCGCCGGAGTCGCCTTCGGCTTCGACTTTGAGTTTGGCGTTTGGCTCGAAGATCGGCTCCGCCGCGAAGGCGGGGGCGGCGAAGAGCAGCAGGAGCGTGAGCGTTTTCATGGGTACTCCGAAGATATTCAAGATAATTGGTTTCTCAGAACTCAGAACTCGGAACTCACGACTCAATTTCGAAATGAGTTGTGAGTTCCGAGTTCTGAGTTCTGAGCTGGAATCCTAAGCATATTTAACCTTTCACCGTTGGGTGGTTCTCCACCGGCATTCCCGTGATTAGCCGCGCCGCCCGGTTGCGCGTCACGTAGTTGAAGAACCACTGGAACAGCACCAGCGCCCGGTTCTCGAACCGAGCCAAGTAGAGAATGTGGATGAACAGCCACGTCAGCCAGGCGATGAAGCCGGAATACTTCAACCGGCCGACCTCGACCACGGCGCGGCCGCGGCCGATCGTCGCCATGCTCCCCTTGTCCCAGTAGCGGAACGGCGCGCGGGCCGGCTTGCCGCGCGCGCGGCGATCGATCGCGTCGGCGACGTAGTTCCCCTGCTGCATCGCCACGGGGGCCACGCCGGGCAACGGCTTCCCGTCGGCGGTCTTGAGGCTCGTCATGTCGCCGACGACGAAATAGTCCGCATGGCCGGGAATCGAGCAATCGGGCGCGACGCCGACGCGGCCGCCGCGATCCACCTTGGCCTCCGCGCCGAGCCGTTCGACGAGTTTCCGGCCGAGCGCCGACGCCTTTACGCCGGCGGCCCAAACGATGGTCATCGTCGCGACGCGGCGGACTTCCTTGTTCGCGTCGAACGTGACCTCGACGAACTCCGGGGTGACCGCCGTCACGTGGCAGTCGAGCCAGGACTCCACGCCGAGCGACCGCAGCGCCGTCGCCGCCTTCGCCGAGAGCTTCTCGTGGAACATCGGCAGAATGCGCGTCTGGCCTTCGATGAGCAGCACGCGGCACTGGGCTGGGTCGATGGCGCGGAAGTCCCGCCGCATCGTGATGTGCGCCAGCTCCGCGATGGCGCCGGCCATCTCCACGCCGGTCGGCCCGCCGCCGACGATGGCGAAGGTCATCATCGCCTTGCGCTTCTCAGGGTCCGGTTCCCGTTCGGCGGCCTCGAACGCGGAGAGCACGTTGCGCCGGATCTCCGTCGCGTCTTCGATCGTCTTCAGCCCCGGCGCGATCGGCTCCCACTCCGCGTCCTTGCCGAAATAGTGGTGCGTGGACCCGGCCGCGAGCACGAGGATGTCGTAGGGCAGTCGGCCGCCGTCGGTGAAAACGAGTTCCTTCTTGGCGGGGTCGAAGTCGGCGACTTCGCCGAGCCAGACGCGGGCGTTCCGTTGGCGCTTGAGGATGCCGCGCAGCGGGGCGGCGATATTCGCCGGCGAAAGGCCGCCAGTGGCGACCTGATAGAGCAACGGCTGAAAGAGGTGGAAGTTCCGACGATCGACGAGCGTGACGTCCACCGGGGCGTTGCGCAGGCCCATTGCGCAGTAGAGGCCGCCGAACCCGCCGCCGACGATCACGACGCGAGGACGCGGGGCATCGCCGGGCATGATTCGACCTCTCGCGGAACGGGGCGAGGGATCATCTTAGGGCCGGCTCGAGGGACCGTCGCGCGGCGGGCATTCGTTCCTCGTCGTTCGCGCGATCGGCGACCGGCCGTCTCGCCCACCAGCACAACGCCAGCACCGCGGGCGAGACCCAAATGAAGAAGTGCAAGCCCGTCATCGTCTCTCCGGTCACGAAGAATTGCAGGTTGCCGGTGCCCACGGCCACGAGCGCAACGAGGACGTGTGCCGCGAGCGCGGCGAAGCGCTTGCGCCCGGGCTCGACCGCGAGCTTCGCCGCCACGGCGCAGACCGGCACGAGCAGGACGACCAGGTCGAACACCCAGGCCCCGTACGACGTGGCGAGCACCGAGAGAAACACCAGTCGCGGCGTTTGCTCCGACCAACTCCAAGAAGATCGGTTCCGCCACCAGTGGACGGCCGTGACGGCGGCAATGGCGGCCATCGGCGTGAACTGGATCCAGAACGCCGCGGGGTTCACGGCCATGCGCAGCCAGTAGCTGAACAGGGGCAGTCGCCAATCCTTCGGCGAGACGTTGAGGTTGGTGCTGGTTTCCCATCCGGCGGAGCGATAGTGGGCGTAGACGCCGGGATTCATCAGCCAGGCCGAGAGGGCCAGCAGAACCAGGACACCGACGGCGCCGAGGACGGCGCGGCGCGTGGTCCGGTTCGCGATCGCCTCGAGTGCGACGACCAATCCGAAGGCGAAGAGCAGGTGCGGCTTGATCGCCGTCAGGGCCAGGAACGCCCCGGCGACGAGCGGCCGCGAATCGCGGAATCGCAGGAAACCCGCCAACCCGAGGAGCACGAGTCCGCCGATTTGTCCCCACCACAGCAGGAACGCGGAGGGACCGAAGAACAACGCGAGTGTCCACGCGACCCAGAGGGTCGAACGCGCGCCGCCGTAGATCGTCCAGAGCCACGTCACCGACGTCAGCAGGGCGATCAGTTGAAGGCCCTGGAAGCTCAATTGCGCGAGGACCGGCGGCAGGAACCCGAGCGGCGTGACGAGCACGAGCGTCCACGGCGGGTTCCACATCATCGTCACGTTCTGCAAGTCCGGCTTGCCGCACGCCTCGCTTTGCAGCGGCCGCAATTCGTTCGCATCGTATGGATTGCCGCCGGCCAGGTTCACCTTCGCGGCCGACCAATACTGCACGAAGTCGTTCATCGGCAGGGCGTTGGGATGGCCCTGGTAAAACGCCACCGTGCAGACGAGCGCGCCGAAGATGGCCAGCACGCCGAGAACGACCACCCACGGGCGGGTTTTCGGTGGGGACGAATTCGACGACGACATCGCGCGGCCTCGGCGGAGGGGAACCTCGCCGGAGTCTAGTGCGCGGATTCGTACACGGCCAAAATTTCGTCCCGGGTCGGATACCGGGGATTTACGCGCATCAGGCGGGAGATTGCGAAGGCCTTGTCGGCGAAGCCCGGCAGCATCTCCGGCGTGACGCCGAGATCGCGCAACCGGGCGGGGATGCCGATGTCGGCGGCGAGCTTTTCGACCGCTTCGACGGCGGCATTCGCCAGGAACGTGCGATCGGCCGAGGCGGGCAGGTCGCCGAGGATGAACGGGATCTTCGCGAACACGTCCTGCCGGGCGGCGAGGTTGTAGCGCATGACATGGGGCAGGAGCAGGCCGTTGCCGGCGCCGTGCGACACGTGGACCGCCCCGCCGACCGGGTACTCCATCGCGTGGACGAGTGCGACGCCGGCGTTCGAGAACGCCAGCCCGCCGAGCGTCGCGGCGAGCGCCATCCCCTCGCGGGCTTCGAGGTCCGTGCCGTCCTTCACGGCGCGCCGCAGGAATTGCCCGACGAGTTCGATGCACTTCGCCGCCATCAGGTCGGCCATCGGGTTCTTGCCCTGGTACACCGACGCGCCGCCGGGGCGCCGCAGGAACTCCGCGTGGTCGACGGCGGTGATCGCCTCGATGGCGTGGACGAGCGCGTCGATGCCGGAGTCGGCCGTCACCTTTGGCGGGCAACTGAGTGTGAGCAACGGATCGACGACCGCGACCTTCGGCCGGAGATGCTGGCTCAGGCTGCTGACCTTGATCTTGTTCGCGGTGTCGGTGAAGACGGCCGCGGCCGAGACCTCGCTCCCCGTGCCGGCCGTGGTGGGCACGCACACGATTGGCGTCACCGGGCCGGGCACGCGGGAATCGCCGGTGTAGTCGGTCGGCTCGCCGCCGTGCGCCAGCACGATCGCCACGAGCTTCGCGGCGTCCATGTTGCTGCCGCCGCCGAGGCCGAGCACCGCGTCCGGCCGGAACGGCGTCGCCGCGGTGCGCGCAGTCCGAATCACCTCCAAGGACGGCTCCGGTTCGCCGCCGTCGAAGATCTCCAACTCAAGGCCGACCGCCTTCATCGGCGTCGCCACCTTCTCGACGATGCCGGCCCGCGCGAGGATGCGGTCGGTGACGACGAAGACGCGCCGCCAGTTCCAGGCGCGGGCGATCTCGCCGAGCTTCGCGACGGACTCGTTGCCGAAGTGCAGGGCGCCGGCCGAGTGGAAGTTCCAAATCATTTTTCGGTGCGGAGTTCGGAGTGCGGAGCGCGGAGTGAAAGCCAAGAATAGAATAGCGATCGCCTCGGCGTTTTGGTTTTACTCCGCACTCCGAACTCCGAACTATGAAGATCGGCATCCTCACCGTCTCCGATCGGGCCAGCCAGGGCGTCTACGAAGACAAAGGCGGCCCCGCGATCGTCGCGTGCCTGCGCGAGATGCTGTCGTGCGTGTGGGAACCGGTCGCGCGCATCATTCCCGACGATCAGCACCTCATCGAGTTGAATCTGAAGGAGCTGTGCGACGAAGGGTGCTGCCTCGTGGTGACGACCGGCGGCACCGGGCCGGCGAAGCGCGACGTGACGCCCGAGGCGACGGAAGCCGTGTGCGAGAAGATGATGCCCGGCTTCGGCGAGCTGATGCGATTGGAATCGCTGAAGGTGGTGCCGACGGCGATCCTCTCGCGGCAGACGGCCGGCATCCGCGGGCAATCGCTGATTATCAATTTGCCGGGCAAGCCGTCGGCGATCCGCGATTGTCTGATGGCCGTGATGCCCGCGATCCCATACTGTGTGGACCTCATCGGCGGCCCGTACCTGACGACGAACGAGAACGTGGTGAAGGCGTTCCGTCCGAAGAAGTGACCTCCGTTTTGCATTTTTCGTTTCGACTTTTGCTTTGGTGGTGTCATCTCGTTCCGTCGAGCGTGAACCTGTTCCTCGAATTCGGTGTCCCATGACACGATCAATGCAAAAGTCGAAACGAAAAATGCAAAACGATCCCTCGCGGATATGATTCCTCTCAATCGAAAGCGGAGGTGCCCTGCCGTTGAAGAAACTCGCGATCGCGTTTCTCCTGCTTCTCTCCCCCACGCTCGCCGCCCAGGACAAGAAGCCGTTCCGGTGGGGAATGGACGCCACCGGCGGCGCCCCCTACGTCTTCGACGACAACACGAAGGGCTTTGAAGTCGAACTCGCCGCGTACCTGTCCAAGGAACTCGGCCGCTTCAGCGCGCCGACCAACGGCGAGTGGAACAAGCTGCCCGAACTGCTCGATCGCGGCGACCTCGACTGCGTTCTGAACGGCTACGAATACGCAGAGCAGTTCCGGTACCAGGCGAGCATCCCGTACTACATCTACCGCCTCACGCTCGTCGTGAACGCGTCGAACGCCGACATTCGCGGATGGGACGATCTTCGCGCCCGCGCCGGCCAGCGCCGGAAGAGCGTTGGCGTCCTCACCGGTTCGGCGGCGCTCCGCTACCTCGAAAAAACCTTCGGCGATTCCATCGAAGTCCGCGTCTACGACGACGTCGCCAACACCTACGACCTCGTGGCCACTGGGCAACTCGACGCCACGGTGCAGGACAACCCCGCGGCGCACTATTACGTCCAAACCGACGCCGAGAAGCGCCTGCGGCAAGTCTCCGAAACGCGGGCGCAGGGGTTCTACGTCGTGCTGACGCGCGGCGCGGACGCGGAGTTCCGCGCCCGGATCGACGCCATCCTGCGGAAGGGCATCGAGGACGGTACGCTCGAAGCGATCTACCGGAAGTACGGCCTCTGGAACGACGACCAGGAGCGGCTCGGCTTCTGGAAAAACCGGAAATGGGGCGAAGGCGAACTGTCCGACGAGCAACGCGAGACGGCGACCACGGCCATTGATTGGCCGCATGCGTTCAAGCTCTTGCTCGCGGCCGCCGGCATGACCGTGCTCCTCGCCGTCGGGGCGATGCCGATCGCCATGGCGGTGGGGTTGATCGTCGCGATCGGCCGCATGTACGGGCCGGGCTGGCTCAAGGTCGTCCTCGCGACGTACGTGGAAATCCTGCGCGGCACGCCGCTGCTGTTGCAACTCTGGGTTCTCTTCTACCTGCTGCCGCGCTTGATCCCGGCGCTCGGGCAGGTCGACGCGATCCTGATCGGCATCCTCGGCCTCGCGCTCAACTATTCGGCGAGCGAAGCGGAGCATTTCCGGGGCGGGTTCCAGAATCTGCCGCGCGGGCAGATGGAGGCGGCGTTGTCGCTCGGCTTGTCGCCCCGCGCCGCGATCCGGCGCGTCGTCGCGCCGCAGGTGATCCGCGCCGCGATTCCGTCGGTCACGAACGATTTCGTCGCGCTCTTCAAGGATACCGCCGTCTGTTCGGTCATCGCCGTGATGGAACTGACGAAGCAGTACAACACGCTCTACAACAACCACCGCGATCAGATCCTCGCGCTCGCCGCGATCACGGCGCTACTGTATCTCCTCATGAGCTATCCGCTCGCCGTCGTCGCCCGTCGGCTCGAACACCGCCTCGCCAGCCAGAAAGGCGGTGCGGCATGATCTTCGTCACGAACCTCACGAAGTTCCACGGCTCGCACCGCATCCTGAACGCCGTCTCGCTGACGGTGAACAAGGGCGAAGTCACCGCGCTCGTCGGCCCGTCGGGCGGCGGGAAGAGCACGCTCCTCCGCTGCATCAACGGACTCGAAACGTTCCAGTCCGGCGAGGTCGACGTCGTCGGCCACAAGCTCGCCGGCGGGAAACCGTTCGACCCGAAGGCGCTCCGAACGCTGCGGCAGAAGGTCGGCATGGTCTTCCAGCAGTTCCACCTGTTCCCGCACATGACGGCTCTCGAAAACGTGATGAGCGGCCCGCGCTACGCCCTCGGAAAGAGTCGCGCCGAGGCGGAGCCGCTGGCGCGGAAGCTCCTCGAACGGGTCGGCTTGAAGGAGAAGGCCGACGCGAAACCGGCGAATCTCTCCGGCGGGCAGCAACAGCGCGTTGCGATCGCCCGGACTCTTGCGGTTCAACCCGTGGCGATCCTCTTCGACGAACCGACGAGCGCCCTGGACCCCGCGATGGCGACGGAAGTGCTCGCCGTGATGCGGGACCTGGCCGCCGACGGGCAGACGATGGTCGTCGTCACGCACGACATGGACTTCGCCGAGCGCGCGACGGTCGTGCACCGGATGAAGGCCGGCGAAATCGTGAAATCCGGCCCGCCCAACGAAGTCTTGAAGGACCACTCATGACCACTCAACTGATCCGCGTCGGGCACTCGCCGGACCCGGACGACGCGTTCATGTTCCACGCCCTGGCGAACGACAAGATTCCGACGGGGAACCTGCGCTTCACCCACGAATTGCAGGACATCGAGACGCTCAATCGCCGGGCGCTCCAGGGCGAACTCGAAGTCACGGCCGTGAGCATCCACGCGCTGTCGAAGCTGCTGGACAAGTACGCCCTGTTGCCGAGCGGCTGCAGCATGGGGGACAAGTACGGCCCGATGGTCGTGGCGAAGAAGGCGATCGCGCTCGCCGATCTGCCGACGACGCGGATCGCCGTGCCGGGCACGATGACGACGGCGTTCCTCGCGCTGAATCTTCTACTCGAGGACTTGAAGCCGGGAGCGTCGAAGCATCTGAAGTATGAAGTCGTACCGTTCGACCAGATTCTGGATCACGTCGCGGCCGGGAAGGCCGAGGCGGGCCTAATCATCCACGAGGGGCAGCTCACGTTCCAGAACCAGGGCTTGCAACTCGTGGTCGATCTCGGCGTCTGGTGGCAGGAGAAGACCGGGCTGCCGTTGCCGCTGGGCGGGAACGTCGTCCGCCGCGACCTCGGCGACGCGACGATCCGCGAGATCAGCCGGCTGTTGAAGGAGTCGATCGAATACGGCCTGAAGCACCGCAAGGAGGCGCTCGGCCACGCGCTGCATTACGCGCGCGACATGGACGCGAGCCTCGCCGACAAGTTCGTCGGGATGTACGTCAATGACTGGACGCTGGACTACGGCCCGCGCGGCCGCGAGGCGGTGCGGCGGCTGCTGGCCGAAGGCCACAAGGCCGGGCTGATCCCGAATCCGGTGGATGTGCAGTTCGTGGAGTGACGCCATGATTCGATCGACGTTCGCGCTCGCGATGCTCGGCCTGTTCGCCGCCGTCGGGCACGCCGCCCCCAAGCCGAACGTCCTGCTCGTCCTCGCCGACGATCTCGGCTTCTCGGACCTTGGCTGCTACGGCGGCGAGATCGACACGCCGAACCTGGACGCGCTCGCGAAGGGCGGCCTGCGCTTCACCGACTTCCACAACACCGCCCGCTGCTGGCCGACGCGCGGCGCCATCCTC
>CAYVRB010000134.1:0-16448 GCA_964453375.1 uncultured Alcaligenaceae bacterium | reverse complement strand
TCCACCTGCTCGGCATCGACCACCGGCGCCTGACCTTCCGCCACCAGGGCCGGCAGTATCGCCTGACGGACGTCCACGGCGAAGTCGTGAAAGGCGTGCTGGCGTGATTGCGAATTGCTATCCTGACTCGACATGACTTCCGACTCCGATCGATTGCTCGTTCAGCAGATCCGCGCGGGCGGCGGGAAGGCCGACGCCGCGTGGGAGGAACTCGTCGCGCGCTACGAAGGGCGGCTCGGCGCGTTCGTCCGCCGTCGACTCCGCGACCACGCCACGACCGACGACGTGGTGCAGGAGACGTTCATCGGCTTCCTCAACAGCCTCGCGAACTACGACGACAAGCGCGACCTCCAGACCTGGCTGTTCACGATCGCCTCGCACAAGGTGACGGACCAGCTGCGCCGCATCGGTCGCCGGCCGTTCCAGACCGGCAGCGAAGCCGACGAGGAGCAACTCGGCAAGGCGAGCGACGAACGCCAACGGGCGGCGTCCAGCCTGGCGCGCAGCCGGGAGCGGATGGACCTGGAGCACGACGCGGTGGCGCGCTGCCTGCGGGACATGGTCGGCGCGTTCCGCCAGAAGGCCGAGTACCAGCGCGTGCAGGTGCTCGAACTGCTCTTCGTGAAGGGCTGGGCGAACAAGGACGTGGCCGCCTTCGTCGGCGTTAACGAGCAGCAGGTGGCGAACTACCGCTTCGCGGCGGTGAAGAAGCTCACCGAGCAGATGAAGGCCGCCGGGCTGCCGGTCGACGTGTTCCCGGAACTGCAACTCCCGCCCGACGCCGGCTGAATCGCCCCTTCGATCGTTTCCATCGCCAAATCCGTCATCCTCGACGACTGCGAATTTCTGCCGCCTCTGACGGTTTGACCGACGGGCGAAACCGTACTAGTTTTGCGTGAGAATCCGCCCCCACCGCATTCGACCCCGCAGCGCCCATGCTGAGTTTTCCGGCCGAAGTCGTTTCGTCGCCGTCCGATACCACGGTGCCCGGCCTCGCGCAGCGCCGCGTCTGGACGGCGCCGGAGGTGGTCTCGCATTCGCTCGTCGTGCTCACGCTGCCGCGGCTCTACCTCACGCCGATGACCGGCGCGCCGAAGTCCGAGGTGGTCGGCCAACTCCAGACCGTGCGTCTGGTGGACGCCTTCCTCGGCCCGTTGGCGACCGTCATCGACTTGCACGCGGTGCGCCGGGTGAAGCTCGACCTGACGACGCAATCGGTGACGATCGACCATTTCACGGGGAACGACCCGCGCGCCCGCGCCGTGATCCAGTTCGCGAGCGGGGGCGACGCCGACGCGTTCTTCGCGAAGCTCTGGCGCCGCCTGGGCGAGGGGTTCCAGTTGAAGGCGCGCGTGCCGGAGTGGTGGACGCTGGCGCGGCTGCCGCTCGTGTTCGTCGCGGCGGCGATCCTGTTCACGATGTTGGCGGCAATGGGGTTGAACGCGCTGGCGGACTGGGGCGGGAACCGCGCGGGCCTCGGCCGCGCGCTGCCCGACTGGCGGACGGTCTGCATCTTCGGCGGCGGCGCCGTCGCGGCGGCGCAGGTCTGGCTGTATCGCCTCGCCACGCGGCCGCCCGAACGCCTCGAACTCGTGCCCCGGTGACCCCCCGATGACCCGCGAAGAACTGACCGACATCCTGGCGCGCATCCCGGAGACGGACCACCCGAAGGTGCAGTTCGTGATGCAGAACGGCGCGACGATGGCGCTGGACGTGCTGCTGCGCCTGGAGCCGACATACTTCGTGATGCGGGGGCGCGAGGCGGGCAACCAGGACGAAGGCCGCGCGTTCTTCCTGCCCTACGTGGACGTGTCGTTCCTGAAGATCGAACGCGTGATGACCATGGCGGAATTGGACGCGATGTATTCGGACCTGCCGGCGACGGTGAAGCGGACGAACGCCCGCGATTCGCGGCCGGAGCAGGAGATCGAAACGCCCCTGCCCCAACCGAGCGCGCCGCTCGATCCGGCGGCGATCGCGAAGCAGAACCTGCTGGACCGGATTCGGGCGGCGAAGTCGATCTCGGCCGCGCCGCGGGCATCGCTCAAGTAACTCTCACGTCCCCGAACCGGGACACGGTTCGCCATACGCGGCTAGGTATTCGGCCCGCAATCGCGCCAGAATTATCTCGCGGCCGGGGCGCCCTTCGTCGCATTTCGATTTCGCCTTCAAGTACAAGTCGTGCGCCATCCGGGCTTCCATGCTCGGCCCCGCGCAGTCGCGCACGAGGAAATCGCACAGCTCCGGCCGGTGGCGGTTCAACTCCCATTTGCGTCGCGCGGTCTCGACGAGCGTGGCGCGGCCGTCGAGGAGATCCTCCAACATGAGGTTGTGGACGATCGCGCGGTCGAAGACGACCTGCAAATCCCGATCGAGCTTCGCTTCGCGCGATTGAGTCTGGCGAAGCTCGTGTTCGAGTTGGCCGATGCGCCAGACGTCCAGCCCCATCGCTTCGACGACGAGGGGATCGGCCATCGCCGTGCCGCCGACGTAGGCGAGCGCGAGCGGAATGGCCAAAACGAAGACGCGAATCGTGCGAATGCGGCGCATCGTCCTCTCCTCGGAGTGCCGCGGGGCGCGGCCGTGTCGTTCAACGGAAACCGGGAGAGGATTTCGCTCAACGGGCGTGAAAAGCGAGGGAAGCTCGGCGCTTCACTCGTGGCGGGCGGGGCGTTCGTCGCGGGGCGGGTTCATCGGGCGTTCCGTGCGCGGGGCGTTCCTGGTGTTCATGGTGGACATTGAGCAAACCGTGGGCCGGTTCCGAGCCGAGGAACGAAAATCGTCGGTGCGAAAGTCAAAAGCCGCTGGGATTTCCCGGTTTTTTACATTTCAAACACATTCGAAATTCGAGGATCGTTGGATTACCCGGCAGACGTGCCGCCTCGCGCATCACGGGCGCGGGATCGGTACAATTTTCCCATTCCATCGTCCCCGCCCCGCTTCGGAAACGAACTTCGCATGACTCCCGACCCGATGCCGACGCCCGCGCGCCCGTGGCGCGATCCCGGTTCGCTGCAAGTCGCGGCGCAGCTCGTGCTGGCGGCCGCGGCCGGCTGGTGGCTGCTCGGCGAATTCGCCAGCGTCCTGCGGCCGCTGTTGATCGCGGTGTTCCTCTGCTACGTCCTGATGCCGACCTATTCGCGACTGCGCCGGAAGCGCGTGCCGGTGGGCGTCGCCGTCGGGCTGCTCGCGGGGTCGGCGATCGTGGTGCTGCTGCTGGTGGCGCTGTTCGCGTATGCGAACGTGTTGAGCCTGGCGGAGGAAGGGCCGCGGTTGCAGTCGCAGGCGGTGCGATTGTTCCAGGGCGCGCACGAGGCGCTCGGCGGCCTGCCGCCGTGGCTGCGCAGCGACGGTGGAAAACGGCCGGAGGAATACCTGACCGAGAAAATGCCGGCGCTCCTGCAGGGCGCCGTGAACGTCGCGCTCGGCGGCCTGATCGAGGCGGCGGTCGCCGGGCTGTACCTGCTCTTCCTGCTGCTGGGCGCCGAGAAGCTCCCGGCGCGCGTGCGCGCGGCGTACCCGCCGGAGCGCGCCGAGCAACTGCTGCACGTGGCCGGGCGCGTCAACGCCGCGATCATCTCGTACCTGAAGGCCAAGTGCCTGTCGAGCCTCGTGTTCGCCGTGCCGGTCTGGCTGGTGCTCGCGCTGTGCGGGGTGAAGTTCGCCGTCCTCTGGGCCGTCCTCACGTTCGCGTGCAATTTCATCCCGTACGTCGGCAGCGCCATCGCCTACGGGTTGCCGGTGGCGTTCGCGATGTTGCAGTTCGGCGGTTCGTCGGCCGCGTTCGTCGTCGCGGGCGCGCTGCTGGCGATCCACCTCGTCTGTGCGATGCTGATCGAACCGCTGTTGATCGGGCGCGCCGTCGGCCTCAGCCCGCTGGTGGTGCTCGCCGCCCTGGCCGTGTGGGGGCTGGTGTGGGGCTTGCCCGGCATGGTGTTGGCGGTGCCGCTCACCGTCGTGGCGAAGATCGCGATGGAGAACATCGAAGCCACGCGCCCGATCGCGAAGCTCGCCGAGGAATGACTCAGCCGACGAAGACGCCGGTGAAATCGACATCGGGGAACGCCGTGTCGCGGAACGCCGTCGGCGCGGAATCGGGCGCGAGGTCGGCCCCTCGATAGAAGATCGCCCGGCTCGGAAGGAACGCCTGCGCCGTGCCGACGGCGAGGTCCGCCCGCGCGTCGCCGTCCAGATCCGCGACCGCCACGCGCACGCCGCCGCGGTCGTTGGGATCGGCCGCGAAGAAGTTCGCGAGGAACCGTTGCGCGTTCGAGTCGAGCAGCGCCGCCCCCGAGAAGACGATCGCGCGCGGCCCGCCGTTCGGACCCGCGCCCGCCGCAATGTCCCCTTTCCCGTCCGCGTCGAAGTCGCCGATCGCGACGAAGGCGCCGTTCCGCAGCGTGTCCTCGAAAGCGAAGAAGTCGGCGAACATCCGTGTCGGGGCGCCGCCCGCGACCGACCGGCCGTCGTAGCCGGCGATGCGCGGTCCGCCCTGGAAGCCGGCGGCGACGACGAGGTCGGCGCGGCCGTCGCCGGTCGCGTCGCCGAGCGCGACGCGGGCGCCGCCGCGGAACGCGGGATCGTCGATGCCGAAGAAATCGGCCAGGACCGCGGCGGGATCGCCGGAGCGCAAGACCCGGACGCGCGACCCGCCGCCTTCGTCCGGCGAGACGGCGAGATCGGCGCGGCCGTCGCCGTCGACGTCCCCGGCCGCGAGGAACACGCCGCCGCCGAAGCTCGCCTCGAAGGGCGAGAACTTGCGGACGAGCGACCCGGTGGCGCCGTCGTAGATCGCGACGACGTTCGAGAACGACCGCCCCGTTCCCACGGCCGTGTCGGGCACGCCGTCGCCGGTGAAGTCGCCCGTGGCGACGCGCGGGCCGTTGCCGAAGGCGATGTCGTCGAGCCGCGGTTCGATCCGCCGCAGTTCCGCGCCGGTCGCGGCGTCGATCACGCGCACGTCGACGCCCTGGCCGATCGCGAGGCGCGCCCCGCCGGCCGACGCGAATTGAATCCGCGAGACCGAACCGGTCTCGCGCGAGAGCACGAGCAGGCTGCCGTCCCGCGCCGCGTCGAGGTCGACGGGGCGGCCGTCGTCCAGGTCGCTGGCGAAAAGCGAATCGGTTTTGGAATCGACGTCGTAGACGCGAATCCAATTGTTGATGAAGTCGGCGTAGAAATAGTCGCCGGCGAACTCCGACGGAAACGTTTGCGACGCCGGCCGGTAGAACGCACCACCGGTGACGGCGAAGCCCCGATCGGTGCCGGCGCCGTGCGCGTACGCCACGAGCGGCCGCGTGAAGTTCGGGAACGCCGCCGCGTTGAAATCGCCTTCCGTCGCCGGCCAGCCGAAGTTCCGCCCGGCCGCAAGTTCGTTCACTTCCTCGAATGCGTTGGCGCCGACGTCGTTCACGAAGATCCGCCCCGTGGCGGAATCAACGTCGAACGTGAACGGATTGCGAAGCCCGGCGGCGTAGATCGCCCGGAAGACGCCTTGCGGGCTGCCGGCCAGCCCGGCGATCGTCGCCGGATTGTCGGCCGGGATCGAACCGTCCGGGTTGTAGCGCAGGATCTTCCCGAACCGGCTCGTCGCCGATTGCGCGAGCGCCGTGTTCGAGTTCTCGCCGACGGCCAGGTAGAGCTTGCCATCGACGCCGAAGTGCAACGCCCCGCCGTTGTGGTTCGTGCGCGTCGGATCGAGCGGTTCGAGATCGACGAGGACTTGCTCGCTGCCGGCGGCGATCGCGTCGCCGACGAGCGTGAAGCGCGCGAGGCGGTTGTGCGCCGCCGTGCCGACGTCCGGCACGGTGCGGTAGAGATAGACGAAACCGTTCGCTTCGAAATTCGGATCGATGGCGACGCCGAGCAGGCCGCGCTCGCCCGTCGAATCGACGGTCAGCGTCAGCGCCGTGCCCACCGTCGAACCGTTCGCACTAGCGATCCGCAACGCGCCGCCCTGCTCGGCGATCAGGAACCGGCCGTCCGGCAATTCTTCCAGCGCGGTCGGCCTCGACAGCCCCGCGATGAAGCTCGAGATCGCGAAACCGTCCGGCAGCACCGCCGGCGCGAGGCGATCTTCGAGAGGCACGACCGTAAGGAAAACGCGCGGCATCCAAGGACCCTCGCCCGATGGGATCGCAATTCTATCCCGCGCGGACGACGCCGGAGCCGTCGCATCGAAACTCTTTGTCGGATCGGCTCGGCGTCGGCGGGGAATTCGTCGTCATTTCCGACGATCGCGCCGCGCATCCGGTTTCCATGCGTCGTCGGACAATTCACCCTCCCGCGCGCATCCCGCGTTCGGACCGTTGCCTTTCCGCGCCGCGGCCTTAAATCAATGCCGTCGGAACAATCCAACCTGTACTTCCTCTCTCCACGGAGACGGCTCATGGCCATGTTCATCGGTGAAGGCCTCGTCGGCGACGGCAACGAGATCGCGCACATCGACCTCCTGATCGGCGACAAGAACGGCCCCGTCGGCACCGCGTTCGCCAACGCGCTGGCCAACCAGTCGGCCGGCCACAGCAGCCTCCTCGCCGTCGTCACGCCGAACCTCATCTGCAAACCCGCCACCGTGATGATCACGAAGGTCACGATCAAGGGCGCCAAGCAGGCCGTGCAGATGTTCGGCCCGGCCCAGGCCGCCGTCGCCCGCGCCGTCGTCGACAGCGTCGCCGATGGCATCATCCCCAAGGACAAGGCCGACGAGTACGTCATCGTTTGCGGCGTCTTCATCCACTGGCAGGCGGCCGACGACTCCAAGATCTACCAGTACAACTACGACGCCACCAAGCTCGCCATCAAGCACGCCATGGGCGGCCTGCCGAAGATCGACGAGATCCTCGCGCGGAAGGGCGAAAAGCACCCGTTCAGCCCGAAGTAAGCCGGTCCCCTTCGATCGCCCGCGATCCCTCGCGGGCGATTCCCATTTCCCGGGTGGTCCATGGCCAACAGCAGCATGCAAATCCCCGGCCTCGGCTCCGCGAAACCGGTCGAAGAGAAAGCCCGCATCCTCGTCCACCTCGACACCGACGCGCTGCCCAGTTCCTTCGATCGCGTCGTCGCCATCGACAGCGGCGTCCAGCACCTCTTCAGCTACGGCGGCGTCACGCCCGCCAACGTCATGCCCCTCGTCCACGGTTGCATCTTCACCCGCGGCCCCAAGGACCTCCACCGCACCGCCATCTTCGTCGGCGGTTCCGACGTCACCGCCGGCGAGCTGCTCGTCCGCGAAATCCGCAAGCACATGATCCCGCCGGCCAAGCTCACCGTCTCGGTGATGCTCGACTCGAACGGCGCGAACACCACCGCCGCCGCCGCCGTCCGCGCCGCCGGCAAGCACGTGAACCTGAATCAGACCGAATCGCTCGTGCTCGGCGGCACCGGCCCCGTCGGCCAGCGCGTCGCCCGCCTGCTCGCCAAGCACGGCGGGCACGTCCGCATCGGCAGCCGCGAGTTGGCGCGCGCCGAATCGGTCGCCGCGCGCATCCGCGCCGACATCCCACACGCGAAGGTGCAAGCCGTCAGCGTCGCGTCGTCCGCGGACGGGCCGAAGGCGCTCGAAGGCCGCGAGCTCGTCGTCGCCGCCGGCGCGCCGGGAGCCGTACTCCTACCGCGCAAGGTCAGGGAGAACGCGAAGGACCTGCGGCTGGCGATCGACCTGAACGGAGTGCCGCCGACCGGCATCGAAGGCGTCGACCTGATGGACGCCGGCGCGAACCGCGACGGCATCGTCTGCTTCGGCGCGCTCGGCGTCGGCGGCTCCAAGATGAAGATCCACCGCGCCGCCGTCGCCGCCCTCTTCGAACGCAACGACGCCGTACTCGACATCGAAGAAATCTACGAGATCGCCCTGCGGCTTCAGTGAGGCTCGACCGCCGTGATCCGCTTCACCAGCATCGTGGCGTAGCTCCCGCGCGGCAGTTCGAAGTTCAACGCCAACTTCCGCCGGCCCCGATTCCGCTCGTCGTCGCCGGCGGTCCATTCCAACCGATCCGGCATCACGCGACCGGCCCGCTCCCCCTTCGAGAAATACGGCCGCTCCACGCCGGCGATCCGCATCGTCGCGAGCGTCAATCCGTCCTCCGCCAGCACCGACTCCACGATCGCCGGCCACGCCGCCGACACGTCCGGCTTCACGCGCGCCGACGGCAACGGCAGCAGGAGCCGCTCCCACCGCTCCCGCTTCTCCTCGCCGATCGAGCGCGGCGCAGGCACCGGACCGCGTGCCAGCTCGATCCGCGCCAACCGCTCCGGTTCCACGTTCGACTCCAGCCACCGCGCCAGCATCCGGTTCCAGACGTGGCTCTGGTACGCCGACAGGTACAGCCCCTGCAACTCCGGCCGCAGCCGCGTCACGGCGCCGCGAAAATCCGTCGGATGCTGTGCGAGAAAGTCGACGATGCTCCGAGCGTGCCCCTTCTCCAGCCGCGCCTTGCACGCGGCCCAATCGCCCCAGCACTCGGTCAGGATCGCCTTCTCCTTCTTCTGCGCGGCGCGATCGAACTCGTACGGCGACACCAGCGCGAGCCGCAGAGCTTTCTCGAAATCGCCGCGGATCATCTCCCGCGCCACGAATTCGCCCGATTCGCCGACGGAGCCGAAGCGTTGGTCGTCGAAATAATTCGGCACCCCGGCGCCGCGCACCTCGTCGAGCGCCGCGATCGCCCGTTCGACATCGGCCGACGCCATCGACCGCAACACCAGCCCGAACCGATTCGCGCGGATCTGCTCCGCGGTGAACGGCTCGGCCGCCAACCCCAGGCACGTCACGCCGATCCGCTCCTGCGACAGGTTGCGGCGCGGCCCGTGATAGATCGTGAAATGCTGCGACGTCTTCGCATGGCGATCCTTCAGACCGCCGTAGCTAAGCCTCCGGCCGTCGATGTTCCAACGCCGCTTCACCACGGAGAGGGCGTCCGGCGTCGTCCAGCCGGTCTTGTCGAGCCGGTAGAGCGCGAACGGGCCGCGCTCGACCGGCACGGTGTCGGTGAGCTCTTCGACGACGAAATCGTCGGGGGATTGCTTCAGCTTCATCCGCGAAACCGGAGGGGGTTATTCCATCAAGATATGCGCAAAAAGAGACCGAGAGTTTTGAACCGAAAGCCGTCGCCCACTCAGCTTTCGATTCAAGTATCTCTCGGCCTCTGACCCACGATAGGTGTCCATTCGCGGGAAATCAAGGACGGCGGGCCACGGTTTCCGCGGGGAGCCGAGGATTTCCTCCCGCCTGAATTTTCCGCTCTCCCGGCAACGGCGCCGGATGATCGAGCAAGGGAATCGACACCGTCGTCGCATCCTCTTCGAGCGCAACCGCATGGGACGACGCCACGAGCTGCGATTTCACGAGATCGACGACCTCGGGATGGACGCAACTCGAAGTGATTCCCAGCCCGGTCACGATTCGATACTCGGAGCGATCGGTCGCCGGGCCGGTCATACGACCGAGTCGACCGACGACTCGGTGATTCGTCCCGGCCGGGATCGAATAACCGTCGCCGAGGAATCGCGGATGCACCGGGTCGACTTCGATCAACGCGTCGACGGTCCCCCCCGCACCGGCGATCCGCCCGGCGAGATGCCGCGCGAGCGACGCGCCGCTCCCCGAACCGACGATCACGAATCGCGCCCCGGGCCGCTCGCCCGCGATCGAGCGGATCTCGCGTTCCATGAACGACGCATGATGGCTCTCGAGGCGATAGACCTTCGCGAATCCCGATTCGACGAGCGCCTCGACGAGCGCGCCGGTGCCCGCCACGTCCAGCGGATCGAACCCCTTCACGACGACGGCGTGGACGTTCGCCCGCCGGCACGCCTCGACCTCCGGGCACCGCTCCGTTTCGAGCGCGAGGTCCCCGGCCCGATGGTGGCATGTCGCACAACCGCCGGACGCGGACAGGATCGCGACGATCGCGGGAAGCCATCGCATGGATTCGGCCCCGAATGGGAAGCACGACCATCATCGACGGAACCCGCGCAACCGCGCCAACCGGACCAGTTTGACGGCCGTTTCGCGCGACGCGTGTCGGTCGAGGCTACCGATCAACGAGACTGGGCAATCTGGAAAGGGGTCTAAAGAGATGCGGAAACCGGATCGCGTGTCTGATTCGCAGTGGGCAGTCCCGGGATTGAACCGGGGACCTAGCGATTTTCAGTCGCTTAGCGAATCTCAAAAAACGCTTCAAATCAAGGCGAATACGGCGACTCCAACAATAACTTACACGGAAACTTACACAGACGCTCAGGGTCTTTCCCAAGTCCGTGATTGCTGGTCCGCGCTACCCGAACATATCCGCCTTGCCATCCTCGCTCTTGTGGACTCCTCGCCCGCCTCGCGGAAAGCCGCCTGAAGCTCCGGGGCACCCATTACGACGCGACCGCCGCCCCGGACGGCTTCCGCAGCCGAGCGAAGCCCGAAAGGTGATTCCTGGCGAATAGGTGCCCTACGCGCGAAGCGGCCGGTGAAGGCCGGGAATTCAGCCCCGGCTCGAACGTACAACACGCTCAATCGGATGAGATTAGACCCGCACTCACAAGACCACTCAACATGAAAAAAGCGTACGACGTTGTACGACACTGACATGAATAGTCTTGAATTCTCACTGGTTTTGTAAGCCCACTCTCGTCAACGTCGTACGTTTGCCTCCGTCACAACGTCGTACAAGCCACGGTGAGACCTTGAAACGATCAACTCCTGACAAACCCTGACTTTTTCCGCGCATTTCCTGAGCGGACCCACCTTGACGATCCGAAACGAATCACGCCGAACGTTACCCACAATCGCTTTCGCCAAAGCAACTTCGGGAAACCACTTCCCAGATCGCTCCCGATTATCTCAGCCTTTTTCAAGGCCCATCCCTGACGGTACCATTAGGAGCGGTCAGGAACTCACCGCCACCGTTGACGCGGCCCTCATCCTCCGCCCCATATACGCTCCGGGGCGATCCGCCGACGTCCGCCACCTCGACGGTCGCCCGTCCGGTCAAGGGTTGATTCGGCTCGGAATCCCCGGAGGCGGCGGCCCTAGTGCGCGGTTTTTTCGCTGATCGGCTCGACGAGTTGTTCGAGACGCCCAACAGTTACCTCGTGCGCGTCCTCCGCGCCGTCGAACTGGCGGGCCGGATCGCCGACGCCACGATCTTGAACCGGCCCGACGAGCTGGCCGAGGCGGTTGCACGGTACCGACGCGAGTGGGTCGACCTCGAACCAAGTCCCTGGCGTCGGCCGCTCGACTCCACCCGATTGCTCGAAGCCCTGCAGGTCGGTCTCTTCCCGGAAGAATTCCTCGACGATCCGGCCGTCGCGAGGGAGTTGGCCGACCACGCGAGCCGCCTGCGCGAACAACGTCGCGAAACCGTGCGGCGCATCAATGCCGAGAACGTCCATCGCTTGGCTAAGGGCGAGGCCGCCCTTGAGCTGCCCTCGAAACTCTTCGAGGACGCCATCGGATCGCACAAGGGACTTGTGCCGTTCGGGGGCGGTCCACGAATCGGCGCGGCGCGGCTGAAGGCGTTCCTCGAAATGACCGGCGCCCGCACCGCGGACGAGGCGGCTTGAACTGTTTCGGAACATTTCCCGATTTTTGATTTGACACCTCCGTTCGTTCGATTAGCATCGGGCACAGTCAAACGCTTTCGCCCCGATTCGGTCGCCCCAGCGTCGAATCGTCCCACACGGCCCGCCGGATGGCGCGCGGCCTGTTTGATCGCCTCGCACGGATGCCGATCCCGATGGTGGCTCCTCCCGTCAGGAGCCGTCGACTCGCCAGAACGATGGGCCAAGGTCTACCCTGACGCCGCGCGGACTCGCCCACGCGAGCGCCAGGCCGTACGTCCCTCCCCAGGACCGAGGACACTCCGCCATGTCCGCGCTGCTCCGTCCCGTTCGCGCCACGTCCCGCGGCTCGCTCCGCGATTCCCTTCGTCCCGCCTGGTCGCGATGGCTCGCCCACGGCGAGCGGTTCTGGGACCGGGTCGTCGGGCGCAAAGCCGCCGCGCGGCGACCGCGAACCCTGGCGATGGAGGCGCTCGAAGACCGCGTCGTGCCGGCGGGCGGAATGGGGCGGCCACTGCCGGATCCCGTGTTGTTCGCGGGGAGCGGGCCGGGCGAGGAGCCGATCGTGCGGGCCTTCAACGCCGACACGGGGACGGCGAACTATACGGTGGCGGTCTTCGAGTCGAACTTCACGGGCGGCGTGCACGTGGCCTCGGCCGACCTGAACGCGGACGAGTATCCCGACCTGGTCGTGGGCGCCGGCGCCGGCGGTGGGCCGCGCGTGAGGGTGTTCGACGGCAAGACCGGCCTCCAGTTCGAGACGGCGATCGGCAGCTTCTGGGCGTACGAGTCGGAGTTCACGGGCGGCGTGGTCGTCGCGGCGGGCGACGTGACGGGCGACGGGCGGCCGGACATCGTCACCGCCGCGGCGTCGCGCGGCGGCCCGCGAGTGCGCGTCTTCGACGGGCGGACCGGCCGGGTGGCTGCCGACTTCTGGGCGTTTGACGAGTCGTTCTCCGGCGGTCTGAACATCGCCGTCGGCGACTTGACGCTCGACGGGCACGCGGAGGTGCTGGTGGGCGCGGGCGCCGGCGGCGGGCCGCGCGTCCGCGCCTTCGACCTCTCCGGCGCGGAACCGGGCGTCGCCGCCGGATACCCGCACACGGATTTCTTCGCCGACAATCCCGCGCGGCGCGACGGCGTCGCCGTGGCGGTCGGGGACGTGAACGGGGACCTGATCCCGGACGTCATCACCGCGCCGGCGACGGGCGGCGCCCCGCGCGTCCGCGTCTTCAACGGCTTCGACGGTTCGGTGATGAGCGACTTCGCGGCCTTCGACGCGGGTCACACGGCGGGGCTGCGCGTCGCGAGCTTCTACCTGACCGACGACTCGTACGCCGACATCGTGGTCTCGTCGGACGCGGACCGGGGCGGCCGAGTGCGCACGTTCCGGTCGGGGACCGGGCAACTCGTGGCCGGTCCGATGGCCGACTTCGCGCCGCTCGACGAAAGTTTCGAAGGGGTGCGGATCGCGGCGGCGAACGACCCGGGGACGTACTTCTCGCAAATGACCGTTTCGTCCGATCCCTCGTCCTTCATTTCGGGGCAATCGTTCCTGGTCGGCGTCACCGTCGTCCACGATCCGATCGGGCCGGACTTGCCGCCGCCGCCGCCCGTGCCGCCGACGACGCCGACCGGGCTGGTGACCTTCTACCTGCAACGGTCGAGCCCCTCGACCGGCAACACGATCGCGCTCGGCCAGGCGACCCTGGAAGAAGTGGGATATCCGTTGGTCATGGTCGGCACGGCCGAGGGCTACTTGACCGTCGAGGATTTGGCGCTCTCCGCCGGGGACTACTCCCTCTGGTCGACCTACGAAGGGGACTCGAATTTTGCGGCGGAAACGTCCAGCAAGATCACGCTCACCGTCAGCGCGTCGCCCCTTTCGACCGGTCCGCGCCCGGACAACGTCAGCCCCGTGACGCAATACGTCTACCCGACCGGCTCGGCACTGAACATCCTGCCGACGCTGTCGCGCGGCGGAGTGCGCGTCCACGACGGCACCATCACGATCGCGCGCACCGACTTCGCCGCGTCGTTCGCGGGCGATTCGGGCCTGCTCCAAGGCTGGACCTGGACGAACGCGCCCGGCTACGCGGGGCAGGAATCCGGCGATGGTGGCAGCCCGATCGGCCTGCCGCGCGTCGAACAACTCAACGGCAACCTGAGTCTCGGAATCATGGCCGGCCATTCGAGCATGGTCACGTTCGACCTGATCGGCGGCGAGTATCGGCCGCGGTACAACGCGCAAGCCTCGCTCGTAATCGGCAGCGCCGAGATCACCTTTACCGACGGCCGCGGCAACGCCTGGGTCTTCTACGACTTCTCCGGCGGGAACCCGACCGCGCGCCGCGGCCGCCTCAAGTCCATGACCACCGCCGACGGCACCCTCTTCGAGGTCGTCGATTGGGACGGCTCCGACCGGCCGGAGGAACTCCAGCGCGTCACCGGCACGGGTGGCTCGGCCATCACTGAATCGGTGCTGTTCGCGTACGTCGCCAGCGGCGCCAACGCCGGCCTCGTTGAGAGCGTGACGCTGCGCCGCAAGGTCGGCACCGGGAGCTGGTCGACGGTGCGCGTCGCCGAGTACTCGTACTACGTCGATGCCGACACCAACGGCGGCGACACGCAACTGAAGCTCGCCGTCGTCAAGGACGGTTCGTCGAACGTGATCGACACCAGCTACTACCGGTACTATACCTCCGGCTCGCTCTTCCTGAAGTTCGCCTTCGGCAAGGAGGCGTACGCGCGGCTCGTCGCGGACCTCGGCACGTCGGTCGATTCCCTCTCGGACGCGCAGGTCGACGATTACGCCGATCACTACCTGGAATTCGACGGCGGCGACCGCGTCGCGACGCACGTCGCCGCCGGCGCCGGCTGCTCGATCTGCTCCGGCGGCCACGGCGAGTACACCTACGAGTACGACGCGAACACGATCCAGGGCGGGTCGAACGTCTGGAAGACCAAGATGACGGAGACGCTGCCCGACGGCAACGAGTACGTCTACTACACGAACGCCGCCGGCCAGGTGATGCTCGAAGTCCACGAGGACACGACGACGAACGCGAAGTGGCGGACCTACCAGCGCTTCGACTCGGTGGGCCGCGCGATCTACACCGCCGGCCCGTCGAACGTGACGGGGCACGACGAGCAGTACGCCGACCTCGTGAACAATCAGGGCGGGAATTACCAATACCTCGACGACGACGACGGCCTCGTGCTGGTGCACACCTACGCCACCACGACGACCGCGACGACGAGCGCGGCCGGCAACGTCGCCGGGTTCCTCATCGGCACGGCGATTCGCAAGGGCGAGGCCGGCACGGACGTGCCCCAATCGGCGATGTCGTACATCCTGCGGAGCGACGGCACGTCCGAGTACGCCTTCCCGGCGACGGCCACGCAATACCGCAACGCCGACGGCACCGGCGGGCAGACGACGAGCTGGGCGTACTCGTGGCAATCGGGCACGGCGCAGGCGGAGTCGATCACGACGACGCTGCCGACCGTGACGACGGCGCAGAACGGGCCGAACACGGCCACGTCGACGGTCGTGTTCAACGACGAGTTCGGCCGGCCGATCTGGACGAAGGACGCCGACGGGTTCCTGAGCTACACTGAATACGATGCGAAGACCGGCGCGGTGGTGAAGACGATCTCCGACGTCGAAGACGCGAACACGGGCGACTTCACCGGCTTGCCGAGCGGCTGGGCGACGCCGGCGACGGGCGGGCTGCATCTCATCACCACGTATGAAGTCGATCACTTGGGCCGGACGACCAAGGCGACGATGCCGAACGGGCGCGTCGACTACACGGTCTACGACGACGACGCCCACGAAGTCCGCTACTACCCCGGCTGGATCAGCGGCTCGAACGTGCCGACGGGACCGATCACCGTCAGCCGCGACGACCGCGCGAACGGATACTCGGAAACGCTCACCATGTCGGCGACGCCGAGCGTCAGCTCGAACCGGCCGACGGGCACCGAATCGATCGCGAACCTCGAATCGCTCTCCCGCAGCTACCGGAACAAGGCCGGACAAGTCACGCACTCGGACATGTACTTCAACCTCACCGGCGTCACCTACTCGACGGCGGCGAACCTCGGCACACTGAACACGAACTACTACCGCAGCACCACCGACTACGGCAAGCAGGGCGGCCAAGTGAACCGCCAGGTCTCCGCCGCCGGCACGATCAACCGCACGGAATACGACTCCCTCGGCCGCGCGATCAGCATCTGGGTCGGCACCGACGACACGCCGACGACCGGCTTCTGGTCCACCACGAACCTGACCGGCACGAACATGACGAAGGTCGCCGAGTACGAGTACGACGGCGGCGGCGGCGGGGACGGCAACCTCACCGAGGTCACGCAGATCCCCGGCGGCGGGGCGGCGGACCGCGTGACGCAGACCTTCTACGACTGGCGGAACCGGCCGGTCGCGGTGAAGTCCGGCGTCGAGGGGAGCGAGTCGACGGGCGTGAACCGGCCGATCCAGTACGTCGATTACGACAACCTGAACCAGGTCGTGACGACGCGGATGTACGACGGCGACACCGTGTCGATCTCGTACACGAACGACGTGCCGGACGCGCCGTCGAGCAGCCTCCTCCGCGCGAAGTCGACGACGAGCTACGACGAACTCGGCCGCGCGTACAAGTCCGAAGTCTACTCCGTCGATCCATCGAGCGGCTCCGTCGGATCGTACACGCTCGTCTCGAACACCTGGTTCGACAAGCGGGGGCAGGTCATCAAGTCGAGTGCGCCCGGCGGCCTCGTGCAGAAGATGGCTTACGACGGCGTCGGCCGCACCACCGTCAGCTACACCACCGACGGCGGCGGCGACTCCGGCTATTCCGACGCCGACGACGTCACCGGCGACAAGGTCC
>CAYVRB010000133.1:10709-16455 GCA_964453375.1 uncultured Alcaligenaceae bacterium | reverse complement strand
CGGTATGGTCGCGTTCTTCTCGCGGCTCGGCTCGAAGTCGAGCCAGGAGTTCGGCATCTTCACGCGCGAGACGGTGATTTTCCTCCGACCGACCGGCGAGGCGACGCACCCGCGCAAGCGAAAGGTGGTGAAGCCGCACCCGTTCGACGGGCCGGAGATGGACGACGAATTCGACCGCCGTCGCAAGCTCGCCGAGTGGATGACGGCGCCGGGGAACCCGTTCTTCGCGAAGAACATCGTTAATCGCTTCTGGGGCTACCTGATGGGCCGTGGGCTGGTGGAGCCTCTCGACGACCAGCGGGCGACGAACCCGGCCAGCAACCCGGAACTGCTGGACGCGCTGGCGAAGGATTTCGAGGCGAACAAGTTCGACGTGAAACGATTGTTGAAGACGATCTTCAACAGCCGGGCGTATCAGCTCTCCTCGCAGACGGTGGACGGGAACGCGATCGACGCGGCGAACATCCACTTCACGCGCTACACGACGAAGCGCCTGACGGCGGAGCAAACGGCCGACGCCCTCGACGCCGCCACGGGCACGCAAGAGAAGTACCCCGGCCTGCCGCTCGGCACGCGGGCGGCGCAGCTGCCCGATCCCGAAGTGCGCTCGTTCCTTCTGGACACGTTCGGCCGCCCGGCGCGGCAAGTGGTTTGCGAGTGCGAGCGCACGACGAAGCCGAACATCGCGCAGGCGATGCACCTGATGAACGGCGACTTCCTCAACAAGAAGATCGCCGACGCGAACGGCCGGATCGAAGGGCTGCTGAAGGCGAAGGCGAAACCGGACGCGGCGATCGAGGAACTCTACCTCGCAACGCTGTCCCGCGCGCCGACGAAGGACGAGTTGGCGAAGGCGCAATCGTGGGTCGCCAGCGGCACGACGCCGAAGGACGGCTTGCAGGATTTACTCTGGGTGTTGCTGAACAGCCGGGAATTCCTGTTCAATCATTGATCATCTCGATCTCGGGAGTCGATTGATGTCGAATGAATCGCCCCAACCAACGCCTCAGGAGATTTACGATGCCTCCTACGAGTACGGTCTCGCGCAAGTCATGATCGGAGTGCCGACGAAAGACATTGAAAAACAACTGCTCCAGCGCGGCGTCCATCCCGAAATGGCGGCGGCCGTCGTGAGCGATCTGCGAATCGAGCAGTCGGCGATGATCGTGCGGGCCGGCAAGCGGAACATGCTCTATGGAACCCTGTGGTTGTTGGGCGGCTGTCTGGCGACCGGTCTATGCTTCCTCTCGGCGAGAAGCGGCGGTTCGGGTGGCCAATTCGCCGTTTTCTACGGTGCCATGCTCTACGGTCTGTTTCGCATGTTTCGCGGCCTACTCCAGGCGACGACCGGGAAAAAGTGATCGCGCTCCCGGGCGTAATTCCAACCCATTGCCCCGATGCGCCGAGAACTTTGATCTTACGTTCGATTCGTCCGCGTTACCCTTGCTTGGGCCATCGCGCCGCGTCCTTGGCGTGGTACGTCAGGAGGAAGTCCGCGCCGGCGCGCTTGATGCTCGTCAGGATTTCCAGCGTGACGCGGCGTTCGTCGATCGAGCCGTTGCGGGCGGCGCGGCTATGATAGCCGCGAGTCCGCCCGTCGAACGCAGGTCGAACGCATGACCCCCCGGGTCCGGTCCGAAGACATCGCGCGCTACGTGCCGGCGTTCCTCGCGCGGCGGATGGTGGAACGGCCCGACCCGCTCGCCGACGCCACCGGCGAGGCCGCGCACGGCGCCGTGCTGTTCGCCGACATCTCCGGCTTCACGGCGCTGAGCGAACGGCTGGCGGCGCGCGGCGCCGAGGGCGTCGAGGAACTCACGCAAGTCCTCAACGCCTACTTCGGCCGGCTCATCGAGGTCATCGCCGAGCATGGCGGCGACGTGGTGAAATTCGCCGGCGACGCCCTGCTGGCGATCTGGCCGGCCGATTCCGAATCCGGCGTCGAACGCGCCGCGCGCACCGCCGCCCGCTGCGGCCGCGCGGTCCAAACCGCCCTCCAGACCTTCACCACCGGCACCGGCCATCGCCTCTTCCTCCGCGTCGGCGTCGGCGCCGGCCCCTTCCACCTCGCCTGCGTCGGCGGCGTCTATCGCCGTTGGGAGTTCGTCGTCGTCGGCCCGCCGGTGCTGGAGGCGACGCTCGCCGCCGGCGTCGGAGAGACCGGGCAGGTGGTGCTCGGCGCGGTCGCCGCCGGGCACGCGCTGCCCATTGGCCGCGGCACGGAGCTGGCGCCGGGCTACGTCCGCCTCGACGACCTCGCGGACGGCGCGCCGCCGGCGCCGCCGCCCGCCGTCGCCGTCACCGACGCCGCCGTGCCGAACCTGCTCGGCTTCGTGCCGGCGGCGATCCATACCCGGCTCGCCGCGCGCCAGTCGGGCTGGCTCGCCGAGATGCGCCGCCTCACCGTGCTGTTCGTCAACTTGCCCGAGATGAACCACCGCACGCCGCTGGCGAAATCCCAGGCCGTGATGACCGCGCTGCAAACGGAGCTGTACCGCTTCGAGGGGAGCGTGAACAAGCTGAGCACCGACGAGAAGGGCGTGACGTTCGTGGCGGCGTTCGGCCTGCCGCCGCTCTCGCACGAGGACGACGCGATCCGCGGCACCCTGGCGGCGCTCGCCTTGCACGCCAAGCTCACCGAACTCGGCTGGAAATGCTCGGTCGGCGTCACGAGCGGCCGCGTCTTCTGCGGCACCATCGGCAGCGAGAGCCGCTGCGAGTTCACGATCATCGGCGACGTGGTGAACCTGTCGGCGCGCCTCATGGTGGCCGCGAAGGGGGGCATCCTCTGCGACGAGGCGACGCACCGCGCCGGCCGCGACCGCTTCGCGTGGGAGGCGCTGCCGCCGGTGCAATTGAAGGGGAAGGCGCACCCCACGCCGAATTTCCGGCCGCTGGGGGAAGCGCGCGGCGCCGCGGACGCGAAGCAGGCGGGCGAGATGGTCGGCCGCGCGAGGGAGCGCGATCGGCTGGAGGTGATCGTCCGCAAGCTGATCGACGACCGCGAATCGAGCGTCGCGCTGATCGAGGGCGAGGCCGGGATCGGCAAGTCGACGCTCGTGGCGGCGCTGCAGGGGATCGCGCGGGCGCGGGAGCTGACGACCTGGCTGGGCGCGGCGCTCGCCATCGAGCGCTCGACGCCGTACTTCGCCTGGCGCGCCGTCTACCGCCAACTGTTCCGCCTCGACGCGAACGACCCGCCGGAGGCGCAGCGCCGGCAGGTCCTCGGGCGGCTGGCGTTCGACCCCGAGCTCGAACCGCTCGCGCCGCTGCTCGACAGCGTGCTGGCTCTCGACTTCCCGCCGACGGCGCGGACGGCGGACCTGTTCGGCGAGACGCGCGCGAGCGCCACGAACGCGCTGCTGGTGCGGCTGCTGGCGCAGGCGACGGAGCGGGCGCCGCTGCAACTGATCCTGGAGGATTGCCACTGGCTGGACTCGGCGTCGTGGTCGTTGGCGCGGGCGGCGGCGGAGCAGGTGCCGGGGCTGCTGCTGGTGCTCGCGACGCGGCCGCTGGCGGAGCCGCTGCCGCGCGATTTCGTGCCGCTGGCGGCGCTGCCGACGACGCGCAAGCTCGCGCTCGGGCCGCTGTCGATCGACGAGAGCCTCGCGCTGGTGCGGCGGCGGCTGGGCGTGGCGGACCTGCCGGACTCGGTGGCCGAACTGCTGCGCGCGAAGGCGCAGGGGAACCCGTTCTTCCTGGAGGAGCTGGCGTACGCCCTGCGGGACGCGGGGAAGATCGTGGTGCGCGACGGTGCGTGCGCCGTGGCGGACGGGCAGGACCTGCGGGCGCTGCCATTCCCGGACAACGTGCAGGGAGTGGTGACGAGCCGGATCGACCGGCTCGCGCCGCCGGAGCAGCTCACGCTGAAGGTCGCGAGCGTGATCGGGCGCACCTTCTCGAAGAACCTCCTGCGGGACGTGTCGCCGATCGAGGACGACAAGCCGCACCTGGACCGGCACCTGGACACGCTGATCTCGCAAAGCCTGACGATGCTTGACTCGCCGGACCCGGACCCGGCGTACAGCTTCAAGCACGTCATCACGCAGGAGGTGTCGTACCAGATGATGGCGCCGGCGCAGCGGAAAAAGCTGCACCAGGTGGTGGCCGAGTGGTACGAACGGCACCACGTCGGCGACCTGTCGCCGTACTTCCCGCTGCTGGCGAAGCATTGGTCGAACACCGACCGCGGGGCGAAGGCGATCGATTACCTGGAGAAGTCGGGCGAGAACGCGCTGCGCGACTGCGCGCACGAGGAGGCGGTCACGTTCTTCTCGCAGGCGCTCGCGCTCGACGGCGGCGCCGGCGACCGTCTCCGCCGCGCCGGCTGGGAGCGGCGGCTCGCCGAGGCGCACTACCACCTCAGCGACCTGGCCTCGGCGCGCGACCATTACAACGTGGCGCTGGAGCTGCTCGGTTTCCCGATGCCGCGTTCGGCGGCCGGCTTCGTCGTCGCCGGGCTGCGGGAGTTCGGCACGCAGCAGCTCCACCGCGCGCTCCCCTCGCTGTTCCACTTTCGGAAGAAGCACGATGGCCCGCGGCGCCTCGAGTCGGCGCGCGCCTACGAGCGCCTCGTGCAGATCCACTACCTCAACAACGCCAAGGTGCCGTCGGTCCACGCCGCCTTCCGCGCGCTGAACCTGTCCGAGACGGTCGGCGAGTGCCCGGAACTGGCGCGCAACCTCTCGCACGCGGCGGTCTTCTCCGGCCTCCTGCTGATGCACGGCTCGGCGCGCACCTACGCCGCCCGCGCCCGCGAGATGGCGCGCCGCGTCGATCAACCCTCCTGCACCGCCTACGTCGAGTTCATCCGCGGCGTCTACTGGGTGACGGTCGGCGAATGGGACGAAGCGATCGACAACCTCGGCCGCGCGATGGAGATCACCGACCGCATCGGCGAGAAGCGCCGCTGGTACGAGAGCGGCTTCACGCAGGCGAACGCCCTGTCGCGGCGGGGCGACTTCCGCGCCAGCGTGGCGCTCGCGAAGCGGCTCGAGGAGGCCGGCACCCGTCGCGGCGTGCCGCAGGTGCGCGTCTGGGGCCTGAGCTGGCAGCTCGCCTGCCTGCTGGAGATCGAACCGGCGAGCGATCGGATCGCCGCGCTGGCGGCCGCGCTCGCCGGCGTCCTGGCCGCGCACGCCGCCATCCCGCTGGCGGACCAGATTCTGGGCCACGGCGTGCTGGCGCTCGCGCGGTGGCGCCAAGGCGACGCCGAGGGGGCGAAGGCCGCCGCCGACGCCGCCGAGGCGATCATCTCGAAGACGAACCAGATCTCGCACTACCTGCCGCCCGCGTACGCCGGCCTCGCCGAAGTCTACCTCGGACTCTGGGACCGCGATCCGGTCGAGATGAAGCGCCGCCTCCGGCAGTTGACGAAGATCCTCGGCGAGTTCAGCCTGATGTACCCGATCGGCAAGCCGACGGCGCAGCTGGTGAAGGGGCGGTACTACGAGCGCACGGGCTGGAAGCGGTCGGCGGCGCGTTGTTATCGGCGAAGCCTGTCGGCGGCGCAGCGCTACGCGATGCCGTTCGAGCGGGCGATGGCGCACGCCGCGCTGGGCGCGATCGCCGGCGACGAAGCGCACGCGCGGAGCGCGCGGGATTTGATGGAGCGGATCGGCGAAACGACGCCGACCGTTTAGCGGCGAGGCGGAGTCCGCGGAGCCGAGCGCGTTGCGTTGGTACTTTGCAATCGATCGTTGAAAATAACCAAGCGGAGTCCGCGGAGCCGAGCGCGGTACGTTGG
>CAYVRB010000133.1:6860-10699 GCA_964453375.1 uncultured Alcaligenaceae bacterium | reverse complement strand
TTAACCAGGGGGGGGCGGGGGCGCGGGGGGGGTTGCGTCGGTCCCGCGCTCGGCTCCGCGGACTCCGCCTCGCCGCTAAACGGGGGACGATTACTTCCCCGCCTTCGCGGCCGCGAAGAGTTCGTTCACCTTGTTCCAGTTCACCACGTTCCACCAGGCGTCCACGTAGTCGGCGCGCTTGTTCTGGTACTTCAAGTAATAGGCGTGCTCCCACACGTCGATGCCGAGCAGCGGCACGTTGCCGTCCATCAGCGGGCTGTCCTGGTTCGGCTTCTTGATCGCCTCGATCTTGCCGGCGGCGGTGTTCCAGATCAGCCAGCTCCAGCCGGAGCCGAACTGAGTCAGGGCATTCTGTTTCACGGTGTCCTTGAACTTCGCGAAATCGCCGAAGGCGGCCTTGATCGCGTCGCCGATCGCGCCCGTGGGTTCGCCGCCGGCGTTCGGGGCCATGATCTCCCAGAAGAGGGCATGGTTGTGGTGGCCGCCGCCGTTGTTGATCACCGGCTGGCGGATCGCGTCCGGCACGGTCTTGATGTTCCGCAGGAGCGCGACGATGTCGTGCTTCTGGAGGTCGGCGTGCGGTTCGAGGGCCTTGTTCAGGTTGTCCACGTAGGCCTTGTGGTGCCGCTGGCTGTGGATCTCCATCGTGAGCGCGTCGACATGCGGCTCGAGGGCGTTGAAGGCGTAGGACAGGGCCGGCAGTGCGTGGGCCATGGTGCGGTTCCTCGGTGCGGGAGTTGAACCGGGTCAGTTTACGCCCGTCGGCGGATGACGGCGACAACGAAGGGCGTTTCCCTCATTCGCGGCCGATTCCCCGGAATCTTGTATCGACGCCCGCGCGGGAACGATACCATCGCATCGCGGATCGTCCTCCTTTCGGGAACGCGCCATGCAAGAGTACGACGAACGATACGACGACGAACATGATCCCCCGGCGGCGCCGTCGTTTCCCGCGGGTGTGAAGACGGCCGGGTTCATCTGGATCGCGTTCGGCGCGCTTGGCATCATCATGCAGGTCGTCACGTTGGGCATGAAGGCCGCGCAGGGCAACCCCGCCAGCCCCTGCTGCGGATTCCTGTTCGCAATCGCGTTTCTGATCGTCGGCGTCCACACGATCCAGGGCAAGGCGACGGGAATGATCGGGAACGGGATCGGTTCGATCGTCTTCTCACTGCTCTATTTCGGACTGGCGGCCGGAGTGCTTTTCCTGGACCTGCTCCCCAAGCCGCAGGGCGAGAGGGCGGAAGAGGCCCAAATGATCCTTCAGATTGTCGGTGCGATTTGCGGGCTTCTCGGATTCCTGCTGTTCCTCGCCGGTGTGCTTGCGATCGTGGGGCACGGCGCCTATGTGGATTGGCGAGCGGAATTCGGCCCCCAACGATCGCGCCGGAGTAAGGCCCGACGCGACCGCGAATCGTACGACGAGGACGAGGATCGTTGAATCGCTCGGAGTCCCGCGGTTCAATCGCCCCAGCGCACCGGCACGGTGCGCGTCGCGCCCGCCGGTTCGGCGAACGTCACGACCACGTCGGCCCGGCCGCGCGCCGTCGACGCGACGACCTTCACCGTCGCCACCGGCCCGCTCCCCGCGGACGCCGTCACCGTCACGCCCGCCGCCGCGCACGTCGCCGATTCGATCTTCACCGGCTGGCCGTCGGCGCGGCGGAACTGCGCGATCCCCCGCCCCGATTCCAGGTCCAACGATTCGGGGTAGGCGTTCACCGCGTTCTTCGCCCGCTTCACGATCCGCGCCGGCACCCGCAGCTCGGCGTAGTGCGGGTCGTCGGTGAAGACGGTCACCGTCTCGTCGTGCGTGCCGGCGGGCAGGTCGGCCGCGATCGCCAGTTCGATCGAATACGTCCCGTCCTTGCCGGCGAACTTCGCCGCGAGGTGCGCGGAACTGGCGACCACCTTCGTGACGGTCAGCGGCTTCGGTCGCTTGTCGGCGAGTGCGATCGTCGCGGTCGCGGCCGCCTCCGTGGACACGGAAATCATCGGCGGCGTCACGCTCACCTCGCGCGCGAGCTTCGCCGACACCTTCAGTTCGAGCGCGTCGTCCGGTTCGGCCTTCGCGCGCGACGCCGGCCGGTGCCGCAGCTTCAGCGTCCACGTCTGCGGCCCGTCGGGCTGCGTCAGCGTGTTCACGTCCATCGACACCGTCGCCGACTCGCCGGGCTTCAGTTCGGTCTTCGAGACCGAACGCTTCAGGCAGCCGCAGCCGGAATCGAGGCCGACGAGGGCGATCGTCTCCGCGGTCGCGTTCGTGACGCGGAAGGACTGCGACAGGATCGGTCCGCCGCGGACGTCGCCGCGATCGATCGAGGCCGCGTCGACCGTCAGCGCCGGCGGGGCCGCGAGCGCGCAGGCGAGCCAGAGGAGGTTCATGGCGCGGTCGTAGCGTTCGGTCGATCGTATCGCAAGTCCAACCCGTTCGAGGCGCGAAAATGACCGGACCCATGCAAAACGGCGAATGGAACATGCAAAATGGAACGCATGAACCTGATCGAGCGGACCTTGGATCGGATTCCGGCGGCGCCCCCCGGTGCGGACGAGGTCCACGTCTGGCGGTTCCCGCTCGCCGCGCCGACGGTGGACGTGCTGAGCGAGGCCGAGCGCGCCCGCGCCGCGCGCTACGCGATCGATCGGCCGCGCGAGCAGTTCCGCGCCGCCCGCACCGCGCTGCGCATCGTGCTCGGCGCGTATCTGCGAATCGAACCGGACGCCGTGGCGCTGACCGTCGAACCCGACGGCAAGCCGACGCTGACCGAGGGAAACCTCCACTTCAACGTCACGCACTCCGGGGAGCGCGGCCTGATCGCCGTCGCGCGTCGGCGCGTCGGCGTCGACCTCGAGCAACTTCGGCGGATGGAAAATGCCGATGGTTTGGTCGAACGCTTCTTCGGTCCCGAAGAGCGCGAGCAATATCGAGAACTGCCGCACGATCTCAAACTCGCCGGCTTCTTCCGCGGCTGGACCGGCAAGGAGGCGCTGCTCAAGGCCGTCGGCACCGGCATCCAGAACGTCGACAAGTGCGTCGTCGACCTCGACCCGCGCAACCCGCCCCGGATCGTCCGCTTCGACCACGCCGCCGAGATCGGGGACTGGCGCCTGCTCGCGTGGGCGCCGGAGCCGGGCTACGTGGCCGCCCTCGCGATCGAGAGCGAGACGGCGTTGAAGTTCCCCCAATGAAAACGCCCCGCGAGGATCGCGGGGCGTTTCGGATTCCGTTCGTCGTCAGTTGTTGTTGTTCGCCGGGGCCGGGGCGGCGGCGCCGGCGGCGGGGGCGGCGGGCGTTTCGGCCGCGTCCATGCCCGACACGCGGAGGTAGTACGTCGCGGCGGAGTTGATCGCCTCCTCGGTGATGTCGAGCTTCGCGTTGTAGCCGATACGCGGGAAGAAGTCGCGCGGGCGGAGGATGCGGAGGCCCTTGTCCTTCGCGGTCTTCTTGGCGTCGGCGAGCGCGCCGAGGATCTTGATCTTGCCGTCCCGGTTGCCGTCGGCGATGCCGACGGACGGGTAGTAGCCTTCGACGGCGAAGGTGGTGCGGCTGGTGATTTCGCCTTCCCACTTCATCTTGGCGAGGTCGTAGTAGCCGTCGACCGCGACGCCGACCTTGGAGAGGTTCTTCACGATCGTCTGGATGTCGTCGCGGCCGTCGCCGTCGATGTCGAAGATGCCGAAGAGGACGATGTGCTCCGAGGCGCCCTTGTTCCAGACGGCGTTGTAGAGCAGGTCGCCGGACAGGATGCGGTCGCGGACCTGGGAGTCTTCGGTGGTGATGCGGCACTGGGCGAGGTTAGCGCCGAGGATGTCCACGACTTCGAGGGTGCCCTTCGGGA
>CAYVRB010000133.1:0-6850 GCA_964453375.1 uncultured Alcaligenaceae bacterium | reverse complement strand
GGGACGGGGCGGACGTATTCCTTGCCGTCGAGGTCGCGCGCCTTGCGCATGCGGGACTGCATGCCGCGGGTCGGCGTGTCGGACGGGAAGATGCTGAACGTCTGCCCGGCGCGGAGGTTGTCCGCCGAGCCGAGGTCCACGTCCACGAGGTTCTCGCTGTAGCGGCGGATCACCTTGCCCTTCGGCTTGTCGTACTGGAAGGGATCGACGCCGGCGTCCAGTTGCTCGTTGAGCTTGTCCACGGCCGACTTGTAGCGGTCGTTGTCCGCCTGGGCGCGCTTGATGGTCACGTCGCGGGTGACCAGGTCCTCGTTCAGCTTGTCGGTGTCCTTGCGGTACTGGCCCGACACGTTCTGGAATTGCGTCTTGAAGCCGTCGAACTGCGCGATCGCCTTCGACACTTCCGCCTTCACGTCCTCGGGGTACTGCTTGTTGAGCGCTTCGAGCTTCGCCTTCGCGTCGTTGAACTGGGTGATGACGTCGTTGAGGGACTTCACGCTGTCCTGCATCACCTTGATCTCGGCGTCGCTCTTGCGCTTCGCGAGTTCGCGCTGGGCGACGTTGCGGACGGAGGCGTCGATGATCGATTCGGACGGCAACGGCGGATTCTGCTGGTTCTGCGGCCAGTCCCACCGGTAGACGACGGCGTCGGCGAGGTTCAGGCCGCCGCCGCCGATGCCGGGGGCGCGGTTCACTTCGTTCCGCTTGGCGGCGTCGACGCGGCCGGTGAGGTCCGACATCAGCTTGGTGTGCTTGTCGCGGAACCCGGCGGCGTCCGTCAGGCCCGATTGCACCGTCTGCCGCTCGTCCGGCGTCAGGTTGCCGACGATGGTCTTGTACAGGTAGAGTTCTTCCCGCGCGCTCGCCAACAGTTTCTTGGAGGCCGCGTCGTCGGCGATCGCCTTCTTTTCGGCTTCCTGGGAGTTGGTGATCTGCTCCTGTTGGGTGTACGCGAAGATGCCGACGCCGAGCGTCGCGAGGATGAAGAACACGAGCGCGATGATGACGGGCAGCTTCGCTTCGTTGGAAGACTTGGCCATGGGGACCTCGACGGGGGACCGGGCCGGCGGTGCGGGGGCCGCCCGGCCGCGAGATGGACGGATTTTCTCAACCTTGAGTCTAAACCCCTCCGTGGGGCCGTCAACCCGAAACCCGGAGCCTTCGCGGGTTGCCGGGCGGGTTGTACCGGCCGCGCGCGTGCTGCCGTTTGTCCGACCGCCCCGCGCGACTTGCGGCCCTTCCGCGGCCGCCGTAAACTGCAAACACGCGACCGCCCGAATCGTTGGCCCGTCGTCGGATTTCGCCACCTCGCCCCACCCCACAACCGCCGGCGGACCCCTTTGACCCCCACCGCTCCCGATCGCGTCTACCTGCTGGACGCCCACGGCCTCATCTTCCAGATGTTCCACGGCATCCCGCAGATGAACGCCCCGGACGGCCGGCCCACCAACGCCGTCTTCGGCGTCGTGCGTTCGATCATGAACCTCTACGACCGCGGCGCGCAGTACCTCCTCGCCATCTTCGACCACAAGGACCCCACCTTCCGCTCCGACATCGACCCGAACTACAAGGCGCACCGCCCGCCGCCCCCCGAGGAACTGCTCGCCCAGGAACCGCTCATCCGCCAGGTGCTCGAGGCCTGCCGCATCCCGATCCTCGTGAAGCCCGGCTTCGAGGCGGACGACGTGATCGCCACCGTCTCCGTCGCGGCCGAGAAGCGCGGCTGCGAAGTCTACCTCTGCACCGCCGACAAGGACTGCCGCCAACTCCTCACGGACAAGGTGAAGATCCAGAACCTCCGCAAGGACGAGATCCTCGACGCCGAGTTCCTGCTGAAGGATTGGGGCATCCGGCCGGAGCAGGTGATCGACTATCAGGCGCTCGTCGGCGACACGGCCGACAACGTCCCCGGCGTCGCCGGCGTCGGCGCCAAGACCGCCACGAAGTGGCTGCAGGAGTACGGCTCGCTCGACAACCTCGTCCTGAACGTCGACAAGCTCGGCGGGCCGAAGGTCCGCGAGGCGTTCAAGGCCGCCATCGCCAACGGCGACCTCGCGAAGAGCAAGACGCTCGTGACGCTCCGCAAGGACGTGCCGATGGAGTTCGATTGGCCCGGCTGGCGCCGCCGCGATTGGGACGGGCCGAAGCTGTTGGAGCTATTCCAGGAGTTCGGCTTCCGCGGCTTCGCGAACAAGGTGCGCTCGACGCTGACCGCCAGCGGCGCCGCGAAGAACGCCGCGATGCTGGAGGAAGCGGGCGAAAGCCCCGGCAAAGGCGAAAGCCCCGGCACGGCCGTGCCGGGGCTTTCGGTCCAACCAACACCAAAGTCCAAAAAACCATCCCCCCCCAGCGCCGCCCCGTCCCTCTTCGACCAGATCGAGTTCGGCGACGAAGCCCCGCCGGCCCCGGCGAAGCCCGCCGACGACTGGAAGTCCCACTACACGCTCGTCGCCACGAAGAAGGAGTTCGACGCCTTCCTCAAGACGCTGAAGACAAAGACGCGCTTCGCCATCGACCTCGAGACGACGAGCCTCGACCCGCACCTCGCGGCGATCGTCGGCATCGCGATCGCGTGGCAGGCCGAGGAGGCGCACTACCTCGCCCTGCGCGGACCGAAGGACGATCCCACGCTCGACCCCGACGCGACGCTCGCCGCCCTGAAGCCGATCCTCGAAGACGCGACGATCGCGAAGGTGAACCAGAACATCAAGTACGACCAGCTCGTACTCCGCGCCAATGGCATCGCGCTCAAGGGCGTCGCCGGCGATTCGATGATCGCCGACTATCTCCTGCACGCCGGCGAGCGATCGCACAACCTGGACGACCTGACGCGGAAGCATTTCGGCCACGAGAACATCTCGATCACGGAGCTGATCGGGAAGGGGAAGAAGCAGATTTCGATGGCGGAGGTGCCGACGCGGAAGGTGTGCGATTACGCGGCCGAAGACGCCGACGCCGCGTGGCGCTTGGCCGAACTGCTGGAGAAGGAACTCGTCGAGAAGAACCTGAAGGGCCTCTACGACGAGCTGGAAATCCCGCTCATCGACGTGCTGGCGGAGATGGAATACCACGGCGTGCGGATCGACGTGGACCTGCTCAAGACCATCAGCGTCGAGATGGAAGGGCAACTGAAGATCATCGAGGAGCAGATTCACGCGCTGGCCGGGAAGCCGTTCAACATCGCGTCGCCGAAGCAGCTGCGCGAGATCCTCTTCGACCAGATGAAGCTGCCGATCCAGAAGCGCACCGGCACGACGAACGAACCGAGCACGGACCAGGAATCGCTGGAACGCCTCGCGGCGCTCGGGCACGAACTGCCGACGAAGATCACGGAGCACCGGCAGATCGCGAAGCTGAAGGGAACGTACGTCGACGCCCTGCCGGCGCTCGTGAATCCGAAGACCGGCCGCGTGCACACGTCGTTCAACCAGACCGTCGCCACGACGGGGCGATTGAGTTCGTCCGACCCGAACCTGCAGAACATCCCGATGCGGACCGATCAGGGGCGGCAGATCCGCAAGGCGTTCGTCCCGCCGCCGGGCTGGGTGCTGCTCACGGCCGACTATTCCCAGATCGAGCTGCGGATGCTCGCCCACTTCAGCGGGGACGAGAACCTCCAGCGCGCCTTCAAGGACGACCGCGACGTCCACGCGATCGTCGCGGCCGACATCTTCAAGGTGGCCGAGACGGACGTGACGGACGACCAGCGCCGCGTGGGGAAGACGATCAACTTCGGCGTCATCTACGGCATGAGCGCGAGCGGCCTCGCGACGCGATTGGGGATTCCGAAAGCGGAGGCGGACCGATTCATCGACGCCTACTTCGCCCGCTATCCGAAGGTGCTGGCCTATCAGGACCACCTCCTGGCGACGGCGCGGAAGACCGGATTCGTCGCGACGATCCTCGGCCGGCGGCGCACCTTCGATCCCAGCGCGATCCGGCCGAACTCGACCTACCACCAGCGCAACCAGGCCGAGCGCGAAGCGATCAACATGGAGATCCAAGGCTCCGCCGCCGACTTGATGAAGCGCGCGATGCTGGCGCTGCACCGGCGCATGGCGAAGGAGCGGTGGACGGCGAAGCTGCTCCTGAGCGTGCACGACGAGCTCGTCTTCGAGGTCCCGCCGAAGGATGTGAAGGCGGTGGCGAAGGCGGTGCGGGACGAGATGGTCGGCGCGCTGGAATTGCGTGTACCATTGAAGGTGGACGTATCGGCCGGCCCGAACTGGCTCGATGGGGAGGACGCGTGATGGCGACGGAAACGACGGTCGAGATCGACTACCCGAGCAGCGATGGGGAACCGATGGCGGAAACTCAACTTCACATCCGCTCGATCATCTCGCTCTACGAGCAGATGCTTTGTTTTTATTCCGCGCGAGACGACGTGTTGGTGACGGCGGATTTGTTTTGGTATTGGAAAGAGGGTAATAATCGTCGCCGAATCGCCCCGGACATCATGGTGATTCCCGGCGTCTCGAAGGAGCCGCCGCGCCGTTCCTACCTTTCCTGGAAGGAAGGCGTGGTACCCGCGATGGTCGTCGAATTCGCCTCGCAGGGGACGTGGCGCAAAGATTTGGGCAAAAAGTTCAATCGCTACGAAGCGCTGGGCGTGAAGGAATACTTTATTTTCGATCCGGAGGGCCTGTATTTGGTCCCGACGCTCCAAGGACATCGTCTCCGAGGTCGGACTTACCGTCGAGTCTTCTCCGATGATAATTCGCTGCCGACAGATCTCGGATTCCGACTCGTCGCGGAAGGGGCGATCCTACGAATGATCGACGACAAGACGGGAAATCGAGTGCTTACCGGTTCGGAACTGGCCGAAGAGGAAAAACAACGCGCCGAGCACGAAAAACAACGCGCCGACATGGAGCGTCGAAACGCGGCGAATGAAAAGGAGCGGGCCGACAAGTTCGAGGCCGAGGTCGCGAACCTCAGGGCCTTGCTTCAGAAGTACGTCCCGCCGTCCGGGAACGGCTCGTGACGGCCCGCAAGCCGATCCTCGGCCTCGTCGGCGCCATCGGGGCCGGGAAGAGCACGGTCGCGAAGCTGCTGGCGGCGCGCGGCGGCGCGGTCGTGGACGCCGACGCGCTCGGGCACGACGCGCTCGATCAACCCGAAATCCGCGAAAGACTCGGCGCGGAATGGGGGAATGTCCTTCGACCCGACGGCCGCGTCGATCGCCGCAAGGTCGCCGCGATCGTATTCGCATCGCCGGAAGATCGTCGGAAGTTGGAACATCTGGTCTTCCCCTTCATCCGTCGGAGATGCGAAGATGCAATCCAGAAGGCCGGGAACGACGTACAGACTAAGTTCGTCGTACTGGATGCGGCGGTGATGCTGGAAGCCGGCTGGATCGGCGTGTGCGATTGGTTGCTGTACGTGGACGCCCCCCGCGAACAGCGCCTGGAGCGATTGGCGGCACGAAGCGCCTGGACCGCGGCCGACCTGGACGCCCGCGAAGCGGCGCAGATGCCGGCCGACGAGAAACGCCGCCGCTGCGACGCCACGCTGACGAACGCCGGATCGCTCGCCGAGTTGGATCGGGATTTGACGGTGCTGCTGGACCGCTGGAATTTGACGGCTTGAACGCCCTCCCATGTCCGAGATCCGCCACGTTGAACAGGGGCTGCCATGGCCGACACGAAATTGGAACCGAACCGGCCGCGAACCCGCGCGAAATCCGAGGCCGGGGCGGCCGACGGGGACGCGTTCGGCGTGGGCATCCTGGAGGACGCCGCGCCGCCGCCCGCGCCGGTCGTCGCGCTCCCGCCGAACGAGCGCGGCTTCGACGCCGAGACCAACAACCGCTACGAGGAGATCAAGCGCGGCAACACGTTCATCACCCAGCTCCAGCAGATGACCCTCGCGCAACTCCAGAAGGCCGCCAAGGACGACGGCATCGACCGCGAAGAATGGGTCGGCCTCAAAAAGCAGGACCTCATTTTCCGCATCCTCAAGGAGCGCGTCAAACAGAACGGGCTCATGTTCGGCGAGGGGACGCTCGAAGTCCTGCCCGACGGCTTCGGCTTCCTCCGCAGCCCCGACTACAACTACCTCCCCTGCCCCGACGACATCTACATCAGCCCCAGCCAGATCCGCCGCTTCGGCCTGCGCTCCGGCTCCGTCGTCTCCGGCCAGATCCGACCGCCCAAGGAAGCCGAACGCTACTTCGCCCTCCTCCGCGTCGAGGCGATCAACTTCCAGGACCCCGAACTCCTCACGCAGAAGGCGGTCTTCGGCGACCTCACCCCGCTGCACCCGAACCAGCGCCTCCGCCTCGAAACATCCCCGGACCAGATGTCGATGCGGATCATCGACCTCATCACGCCGATCGGCAAGGGCCAGCGCGGCCTGATCGTCGCCCCGCCCCGCACCGGCAAGACCGTCCTCCTCCAGCAGATGGCGAACTCCGTCATCGCCAACCACCCCGAGTGCTACGTCATCGTCCTCCTCATCGACGAGCGCCCGGAGGAAGTCACCGAAATGAGCCGCGCCGTCAAGGGGCCGAAGGTCGAGGTCATCGCCTCCACCTTCGACGAACCGCCCGAACGGCACACCGTCGTCTCCGAGATGGTCATCGAAAAGGCGCGCCGGCTCGTCGAGTACGGCATGGACGTCGTCATCTTCCTCGACAGCATCACCCGCCTCGGCCGCGCCTACAACAACGTCGAGACCGGCTCCGGCAAAATCCTCTCCGGCGGCCTCGACGCCTCCGCGCTCCAGAAGCCCAAGCGCTTCTTCGGCGCCGCCCGCAACGTCGAGGAGGGCGGCTCCCTCACCATCCTCGCCACCGCCCTCATCGACACCGGCTCCAAGATGGACGACGTGATCTTCGAGGAGTTCAAGG
>CAYVRB010000132.1:0-16601 GCA_964453375.1 uncultured Alcaligenaceae bacterium | reverse complement strand
CGCCGGAAGTCATCATCCGCAACGAAAAGCGGATGCTCCAGCAATCGGTCGACGCGCTCTTCGACAACAACCGCTGCAAGCGGCCCGTGCTGGGCAGCAGCAACCGCCCGCTCAAGTCCCTCACCGACATGATCAAGGGCAAGCAGGGCCGCTTCCGCGAGAACCTCCTTGGCAAGCGGGTCGACTACTCCGCGCGGTCCGTGATCGTCGTCGGCCCGGAACTGAAGCTGCACCAGTGCGGCCTGCCGAAGAAGATCGCGCTCGAACTCTTCCAGCCGTTCATCATCCGCCGCCTGAAGGAGCTCGGCCACGCCGACACGATCAAGAGCGCGAAGAAGATGCTGGAGCGCAAGGACGACGTGGTCTGGGACATCCTCGAAGAGGTGACCAAGAACCACCCGTGCCTGCTGAACCGCGCCCCGACGCTGCACCGGATGGGCATCCAGGCGTTCGAGCCGGTCCTCATCGAAGGCAACGCCATCCGCATCCACCCGCTGGTGTGCAAGGGCTTCAACGCCGACTTCGACGGCGACCAGATGGCCGTCCACCTGCCGCTCTCCATCGAGGCGCAGGTCGAGGCGACGGTGCTGATGATGTCCACGAACAACATCTTCAGCCCCGCCAACGGCAACCCGATCATCTCGCCCAGCCAGGACATCGTCATGGGCTGCTACTGGCTCACGGCGGCGCGCGGCGAGGAAGGCGAAAAGGTCGAGGCCGGCGACGGCATGGTCTTCCACAGCCCCGGCGAGGTCTTCCAGGCCTACGCCGAAGGCAAGCTCGGCATCCACGCTCGCGTCCGCGTCCGCATCGCCAGCCACAAGAAGGTCATCAGCGAGATCAAGGACGAACGCGGCGCCCCGAAGGTCGTCGAACTGCCCCGCAAGCCCAACGGCCTCATCGGCAGCACCGTCGGCCGCGTCATCTTCAACGACATCCTCCACAGCAAGATGGCGTTCTACGACCTGCCGCTCTCCAGCAAGCACCTCGCGCGCATCATCGCCGACTGCTACCAGCAACTCGGCCGCCGCGAGACCATCGCCCTGCTCGACCGCATGAAGGAGACCGGTTTCCGCGAGTCCACGCGCTCCGGCCTCAGCTTCGCCACCTCCGACCTGCGCACCCCCGCCGTCAAGGAGCAGGTGCTCAAGGACAAGGACAAGGAAGTCGACCGCTTCCGCAAGCAGTACGAGCGCGGCCTGATGACCCAGAAGGAACGGTACATCAAGACCATCGAGCAATGGAACGAGGCGCGCGAGGTCATTACGAAGGCCCTCATGAAGGACCTCGCGAACGACCGCCGCGACGGCAAGCCGTACCTGAATCCGATCTTCCTCATGGCCACCTCGGGCGCCCGCGGCGGCCAGGAGCAGATCCGCCAACTCGCCGGCCTCCGCGGCCTCATGGCCAAGCCGAGCGGCGAAATCATCGAGACGCCGATCAAGTCCAACTTCCGCGAAGGCCTGAAGGTGCTGGAGTACTTCTCCAGCACCCACGGCGCCCGGAAGGGCCTCGCCGACACCGCGCTCAAGACCGCCGACTCCGGCTACCTGACGCGGAAGCTCGCCGACGTCGCTCAGAACGTCGTCATCACCATGCACGACTGCGGCAGCACCGGCAGCGTCACCAAGGGGATCATGTACAAGGGCGACGAGGTCGACCGCCCGCTCTTCGACGCCATCCGCGGCCGCATCAGCCGGGTGAAGATCAAGCACCCGGAGAAGAACCAGGTGATCGTCGACGAGAACGAGATGGTGACGCCCGACAAGGCGCATCTGCTCGAGCGGCTGAACTTTGACAAGGTCGCCGTGCGCAGCCCGATGACGTGCCAGGCGCCGCTGGGCCTCTGCCGCCTGTGCTACGGCATGGACCTCGCCACCGGCGCCATGGTGGAGGACGGCATGGCCATCGGCATCATCGCCGCGCAGTCCATCGGCGAACCGGGCACGCAGCTCACGATGCGGACCTTCCACATCGGCGGCGTCGCCACCTCCAAGGAAGCCGTCACCAGCGACTTCAAGGCCAAGAAGGGCGGCTACGTCGCCCTCGAACGGATCAACGTCGTGACCAACTCCGACGGGCAGCGCATCGCGCTCGCCCGCACCGGCGAGATCACGATCCTGAACAAGAAGGGCGGCACGATCATCGATCGCTACGCCGTCCCGAACGGCGCCGAGCTGTTCGTCAAGGACGGCCAGGAAGTCGCCACCGGTTCGCCGCTGTGCAAGTGGGATCCGCACGCCACGCCGATCATCTGCGACGAGGGCGGCCGCGTGAAGTGGAACGACATCAAGGAAGGCGTCACCCTCCGCCGCGAGAAGTCGGGCGCCACGGGCATCGACCAGTACACGATCATGGAGCACAAGGGCGAATTGCACCCGACGATCCAGATCGAGGACGAGCGCGGCAACGTGCTCAAGGCGTACACGCTGCCCGAGAAGGCCACGCTGCTGGTGAAGGACGGCGAGAAGGTCGCCGCCGGCACCATCCTTGCGAAGACGACGCGCGAAGCCGCCAAGACCCACGACATCACCGGCGGCCTGCCGCGCGTCACCGAACTCTTCGAGGCGCGCCGCCCGCGCAACCCCGCCGTCATGGCCGAGGTCGGCGGCCGCGTCCGCATCGGCGACAAGAAGCGCGGCAAGAAGCAGATCTGGGTCCAACGCGAAACCGAGGACGGCAAGACCATCGGCGAGGAACGCGAGCACCAGGTGCCCGCCGGCGCCCCGCTCGCCGTCCACACCGGCGACTACGTCAAGGCCGGCGATCCGCTCGTCAGCGGCCCGCTCGCCCCGCACGACATCCTGCGCATCTCCAGCCTCGAGGCCGTGCAGGAATACCTCGTCCGCGAAGTCCAGTCCGTCTACCGCAGCCAGCGCGTCGACATCGACGACAAGCACATCGAGGTCATCGTCGCCCAGATGCTGCGGAAGGTGAAGGTCGTCACCACCGGCGACACTGGCCTGCTGCCCGGCTCCGTCATGGACAAGTTCACCTTCCAGGAGGTGAACGACCGACTGCTCAACGAGTGCGTGAAGGTGGTGGACGCCGGCGATTCGACGCTCGCGCCCGGCCGCATCTACTCGAAGGACGCCTTCGAGGAGGAACGCGCCGCGCTCGAGGCGGCCGGCACCAAGAAGAAGAAGCTGCCCACCTACGAGACGCCGACGCCCGCGACGAGCGAAGTGCAGCTCCTCGGCATCACGAAGGCGGCCGTGCAGTCCGACAGCTTCATCAGCGCCGCGTCGTTCCAGGAAACCACGAAAGTGCTCACCGAGGCGGCGCTCGCCAGCAAGGTGGACCACCTCGTCGGCCTGAAGGAGAACGTGATCCTCGGCCACTTGATCCCGGCCGGCACCGGCTTCAAGATCCACCAGGAGGCGGAAGTGCGGATCAACGCCGAGAACTTCCCGCAGTACGACACCGGCGCCCCCGCGGAAGAGGCCCCCGCCGCGACGTGATGCGAACCGCGACGACGGAAACGCGAACCGGGGGACGAATCGTCCCCCGGTTTTTTTCTTGTGTCGACGGAGCGCGGGCTACACGTCGCGGCGGGCGAAGATGCCCATGCCGACCAGCGCGCCGACGACCGCGAGTACGGCGGAGGCGAGCAGGAATTGCGCGACGTCCACGGAGGCGAGGCCGCCGCGGAGGACGTTGCGCAGGCCGTCGATGAGCCACTTCAGGTTCGGGTAGTCGCTGGGCAGCCGGGAGAGCGTGGCCAGGCCGCCGAAGATGACGATCCAGAAGATCGAGATGCCGAGGACGGTGCCGTTCGAGACCGCGCCGATGGCGACGCCCCAGGACACGACGACGGCGAGGACGGCGGCGAGCAGCGCGATCGCGGACACGGCGCCGCCGAAGGTCAGGTTCGCGCCGACGCCGTTGGTGGAGGCGGTGAAGAGCGTCGCGTAGGCGGCGAGGACGATGGCGGCGATGCCGACGAACGTGGCGAGGACGACGGCGAGCCGGGCGTGCCACTTCGCGAGGAAGTACTGGTAGCGGCTGATGCCGCGGCTGAGGACGGAGTCGGCGATGACGCCGCGCTCGGAGCTGATGCCGCTGACGGCGAGCAGCGAGATGAGCGAGAGGCTGCCGATGGCGAGGGCGCGCAGGAGGTCGTCCGACTGCGCGGCGACGGACTGGTACTCGCCGGCGTTGGCGGCGCCGAGCTTGAAGAGCACGTAGCCGACGGCGGCGAGGCCCATCATGATGAGCCAGAGCCGGTAGACCCAGCTGCGCAGCGTCTGGCCGAGGTCGGTCTGCAGCACCGCCCAGTAGGGCAGGAACCGGTGGAAGCGGAACGGTACGGCGGTCGCGGCGGCATCCATGCGATCACTCGGTTAGGCGGGCTGCATCGATTTCAGCCACGCATCCAGGCGGGCCTGCATCTCGGCGGGGGTCAACGTTTCCTTGCGCGTCGCGACCGTCCATTTGTGGCCGAACGGGTCCACGATCGTGCCGGTGCGGTCGCCGTAGAACTGGTCTTCGACCGGCTTTTCGACCTTCGCGCCGGCGGCGACGGCGCGGTCGAGCGCGGCGTCGCAATCGGCCACGTACAGGCAGAATCCGGTCGGCGTGCCGCCGAGCGTCAGCGGGCCCCGGTTGCCCCAGTCGGGGTTCTCGTCCGCGAGCATCAGGATCGAGTCGCCGATCTGGAACTCGGCGTGCGCGACGATCGGCCCCATTGTGAGGCGGAAGAGCTCCTTCGCGCCGAAGGCCTTCGCGTAGAAGGCGAGGGCGGCGTCGCCGTTCGCGACGGTGAGGTACGTCGTGACGGCGTGGTAGCCGTCGGGAATCGCGTTGGCCATCGGTGCGTCTCCGCGGAGGGGAGGGAGCCGAATCGGCTCCCGATTCCGTTCTAGGCCGCCTCGGCGAATTGGACGAGGCGCGTGAAGCCGCGGCTCTCCTCCTGCTCCATCAGGTCCAGGTACGCCTGCTCCGTCTGCATCCCGACGCTGCGGAGGCAGATCAACGACACCTTGTTGTCGTAGAGCACCTGGAAGACCTGCGCGAGGATCGCCGTGTTCGCCACGTCGTCCGTCAGCTTCAGGTCCAGCCGGCGCTGCCGCAGCACCGCCTGCGTCACTTCCTTCATGGATTTCAAGACGCCGAGCGCCTTCGTGATCGATTTCTGGTCGCCGTCGAGGTCCAGCTCGTAGTGGTTCTTGCGGATGCGGCCCTTCAGCTCCTGCAAGCTGCCGTGGAAGATGAGCTGGCCCTTATTCAGCACGGCGGCGTGGTTGCACACCTCGTCCACGTCGGTGAGGTTGTGGCTGCTGAGGATGAGCGTCTTCTCGGCCGCGAGCGTCTTGATGAGTTCAAGCATCGAGCGGCGGGCTTCGATGTCGAGGCCGTGCGTCGGTTCGTCCCAGATCAGCAGGTCGGGTTCGTTGATGAGGCTCGCCGCGACCGCGAGGCGCGCCGTCTGCCCCGGCGTGAAATGGGCGATCGATTCGCCGGAGTGCGGCAGCAGGTCGACGGCGCGAATCAGCGATGCGAGCCGAGGCTTCCGTTCGTTGCGGGGCATCCCGAACAGGCGTGCGATGTAATCCAGGTACGTGATGGGCGTCATGCCCTTGGGGAACTGCGGGTTCGTCGGGATGTAGCCGATCCGCCGGCGGAGGTCCGCGGCGTTGGGCGTCATCGTCTTGTGGAACACCTTCGCCCAGCCCGCCGTCGGCCGGTGCAGCCCGAGGATGAGGCGCAGGAACGTGGTTTTGCCCGCGCCGTTCGGCCCCAGCAGGCCGAGCACGGTCCCCGGCTCCACGGCGAGCGTGGCGTCGTTCAGGGCGATCTGGCGATTCTGGTAGATCTTCGTCAGGTGCGACGATTCCACGACCAGCTCGCTGTCCGGCTTGGCGGCGGCCACGGCGGTTCCCCGGCCTGGATATTCGGTCGAAGCGCGGGGAATAGCGATGAGGGAGCAGGCTGTCTAGGCGAAGTTTCGTCGATCAGAGTTGAAGATCGTCGGCCCGGGATACGCGAACCGCCTGTCGGATCGCGGCCTGGAGCTTCGCGGAATCGGAGCACTTGCGAATGCGGGACTCGACCTTCTTCGGAACCGCCGAGAAGCGTTCGCGAAGAATGTCCATCAGGTCTTCCTGGCGAGCGGCAAGAACGCCTTGCTCCAAGCCTTGCTCCAAGCCTTGTTTCAAGCCCCGTTCAAGGATGTATTGATAAGTCGTTGATTCTTCCACGCCTCGGATCCTCGCGAACGCATCCAAAATCTGATCGTTATTGTAACGCAGACCCGAAAGGATAAAAGCGCAATTCATCACCGTGTTCCGCGTCTTGGCCGGGACGCGACGCCTTCGGAGTTGGGAATCGGTTTCTTCGACGCACTTCCGCAAATCGACCGCCGCTTCGTCCGTCAGGAATCCCAGCGGGATCGTGCCCGGATTGCCCGTCAGGAGCGGCTTGGACGGCAGTTCCCAGACTCGAATCACCGTGAAGTCGAACCGGTGATAGATGTGTCCATTGGGATATGATCGACTCAAGGTCCCCGTGATGGCCGGAGAATTGGCGGCCCGCCGCAATAGCAGGGCGACGGAGTAGACCGGCCCGCCATACTTCTGATGGAGCAGCGAGTTGTAGAGCATCATGCGTTCCGACAGTTCCCCATCCCACGAGGCCTGGGGTTCGATGTGGATCAAGCCACGGGCCGGCGGTCGAAGGCGGAACGCCTTGTCGGCGGCGAGTTGGATCGTCGAGAGATCCACGTCGACCGGATCGACTTCGGACTCCGGCGGCAAATCGAGTCGCGGCGACAACCAATCCATCCAATCCGCTTCGAATTCGCCGAGCAGTTGCTTGAGCGTGATGTCGTAACGCTTGGACATGCGAACAGAATACCGCCCTCGAACTCGGTGCGCAGGCGGAATTTGGGCGAATTGCGGGACACCGTGTGGGGAAAGCACGCCTCGATTCGAGCCATCAAGGCCGGTCTCGACCGTTTTCCACGAATTCCCGTACATTTCCGACGAATAATCCCGCGAGCGGTTCGGCCCGCGCATTCCTACCCGGCTTCGCCCATGAACGACAAACTCTCCCGCTGGCAGGCAATCGTCCTCGGCCTCGTCGTGCTCGTCGGCGTCGCGCTCGGCGGCGGCGGCCTCGTCGCCATCGCCGCCAAGCAGGGCTATTGGCGCGACTCGTTCCCCGTCGTCGTCGGCCTGCCGGAGGCGCACGACCTCGCGCCGGGCACGCCGGTCCGCGTCCGCGGCGTCGACGCCGGCCAGGTCGTGGCCATCGACTATCCCGACGGCGACGGCCCGATCCGGGTGCGCATGGAACTCGACGCGAAGTTCCGCGACAAGCTCTTCGCCGACGCGAAGGCGCAGGTACAGCCGACCGGCCTGCTCGGCTCGAAGGTGGTGAACATCCTGCCGGGCACGCGGTCGGCCGGGCCGTTCCTGGGCGAATCGCTCGCGGCGGTGCCGACGCCGGATGTCGCCAGCCTCGCGGCCGAGGGGGAACTCGCGCTCAAGGACATCCGCGGCATGGTCGGCGACGTGCGCGGGGCGCTGCGCAAGGTCGACGGCATCGTGGCGACGGAAGCCGTCGGCGTCCGCGGCCTCGTGCAGGACGGCCGCGACACGATCCAGTCCGTGAAGCAGAACAGCGATGCGATCTCGCGCCTGCCGATCGTGCGCGACTACGTGGAGAACGCGACGGCGCTGCTCGTGCGGCCCGACTGCCGCCAGGAGACGATGACCTACGCCGCCGCCGACATCTTCGAACCCGATTCGGCGATCCTGACGGAGGACGGCCGAACGCACCTGCGCGCGGTGGCGCTCTGGATCCGCAACCAGTCGAACTCGAAGGCCGAGGCGGTGGTGGTCTGCGGGCGCGGGGCGTCGGATTCGGCGCAACCGGCCGCGACGGTCGAACAACTGACGCGGAAGCAGGCGGAAGTGGCGGTGGAATTCCTCAAGGCGAACGGAGCGCATAAAATGGGTTGGTGGAGCCGCCGGAAGGTGACGGCGCTCGGACTGGGGCGGTCCGGTTCGCCGGCCGTCGGGGCGGAGGCTCCCCCCGCGAACCACGTGCAGGTGTTCGTGTTCACGCCGCAGTAGCCGGTCGCGAGGCCGGTCGATCACGGAGACGACGCTGTGACCGAACCCGACCGCCTCCGCCCCACGCTGCTGTACCATTCGCTGCGCCTCCAGTTCCCGCGCCTGCCGTTGGCGCGGGACCGATTCGACTTCCACCTCGATCGCACCTACGCCCTGTTTCAAGGGAAGAACGAGACGCCGGTGGCGTGGGCCGCGTATCTGGACGGACTCTACGCGCTCGATTGGGCCGTGACCATCGGCTGCCTGGAGGGGATCGAGGCGGGATGGGAACTGTTGTTCGCGGCGCGGATGGGCCGGAGCGATTCGCTGCTGGTGGACGCGTTGCGGGCGCGGGCCGTGCGCCTCTACCCTCGCAACGAAGAGAAGCAGGAAACCGCCGTCGCGGAGTTTTGGAGCGGGTTGATCGTCTCGGAATCGGAGCAGGGCCTGCCGGTGCTCGCGCGGTACGACGGTCAGCGGCCGCTGTCGCCGTGGCTCGTGCGCGTCTTCCAGAATGGGCACCTCTCGAAGCTGCGCAAGGGCGCGGGCGCGATCGCGTTGCCGGACGACGACCTGGCCGTGCCGCTGCCGACGATGCCGCGAGAGGAAGTGCGCTGGCACGAACTGTTCGTAACGGCGGCGCGCGATTGGCTCGACACCGTGCCCGAATCGGAACGCTTGATCCTCGGCCTGCGCTGGCGCTACAAGATGAGCCAGCGCGACGTCGCCAACCTCCTCGGCGTCCACGAGGGCACCATCTCGCGCCAGACCGACAAGCTCCGCGACCGCGCCCTCGAATCCCTCGGCGAGCGCCTCGTGAAGGAGGGTTGGGCCGGCGACGACCTCGATGCGTTCGTGCTCACCGAACTCGGCGGCGTGCTCACCGACGACCCGCGACTCTCCGCGGACGAACTCTCCCGATTGCTGGCCCGCAAGGGCAAGGCGCTGGCGGGATAAGTCCGGTCTCGTTCACCGTCGCGGTTCCACGCCGAGCAGGTGGCGGACGAAGAAGTCCATCCGGCGGCGCTGGCCGTAAGGCGACTCGGCCGCGCCGTGGTTCGCTCCGGTCATGTAGAGCAGGTCGAAATCCTTGTCGGCCTTTTCGAGGGCGTTCACCACCTGCAGCGTGCTGGCCGGGTCCACGTTCGAATCCATCTCGCCGACGACGAGCATCAGTTTGCCCTTGAGTTTGTGGGCGTTCGTGGTGTTCGATTGCTCGACGTAGTGCGGGCCGAGGGGCCAGCCCATCCAGAGTTCGTTCCACCAGACCTTGTCCATCCGGTTGTCGTGGCAGCCGCAGTCGGCGACGCCGACGGTGTAGAAGTCGGGATGGGCCAACATGCCGCAGAGCGTGTTCTGGCCGCCGGCCGAGCCGCCGTAGATGCCGACGCCCTTCGCGAGGTCCATCTCCGGGAACTTCGCGGCCGCGGCCTTGATCCAGGCGATCCGGTCGGGGAAGCCGCCGTCGCCGAGGTTCTTCCAGCAGACGTCGTGGAACGCCTTGGAGCGCCAGCTTGTGCCCATGCCGTCGCACTGAACGACGATGAAGCCGAGGTCCGCCATCGGCTGCCGGCCGTAGTAGCTCGCGAACCGCTTCGGCACGTGGTGGTCGTGCGGCCCGGCGTAGATGTACTCGATGACGGGGTACTTCTTCTTAGGATCGAAGTTCGACGGCCGCAGGATGATGCCGTGGATGTCGGTCTTGCCGTCGCGACCCTTCGCGACGAACCGCTCGGGCGGCTTCCAGCCGCGCTTGGTCAGTTCGGCGACATCGGCATTGCCGAGGTCCATCACTTTCGATCCGTCGGCCTTGCGGAGGACGTGCACCGGCGGCGCGTCGACGCGCGAATGGCTATCGACGAACCAGCGATTGTTCGGCGACCAGTTCACCGTGTGCGTTCCATCGCCTTCGGTGAGCAGCTTGAAACCGGTGCCGTCGAAATTGATCCGGGCGACATGCACGTGATAGGGGTCTTCATTCGGATTCGCGCCGACGGCGCGGAACACGACCTCGCGCTTCTCGGCGTCCACGCGGTCCACGCCGCGCACGGCCCACTCGCCCTTCGTGATCTGATTCTTCACCGAGCCGGTCTTCGCCTCGATGAGATACAGGTGGTTCCAACCGTCGCGCTCGCTCATCCAGAGCAGTTCGTTCGTTTCGTCCAAGTAGCGCAGGTACAGTTTGCCGGCGTAGTCGAAGAACGTCTTGCATTCCTCGTTCACGATCGTGGTCTTCTTCCCCGTCTCGGCGTCGATGGCGACGACGCGCAGGACGCCGTGGCCGCGCTGGTTGTAGAGGAACAGGAACCGCTTCGAGTCGGGCGTCCAGTGCTCGTAGTTCACGTCCCACGGGTTCGCGAACAGCGCGTCCGACACCGGGATTTCCTTGCGGCTCTTGATGTCGAACAGGTGCGGCTTCGGCTGCGGAATCGGATCGCCCGGCTTCAGGTACGCCAGCGTCGTCGTCTTCGGCTGAAGTTGCTCGCGCGGCGACGACTCGACGTAGGTGACGACGCGATCGCCGCCCTTCGTGCGCCGGATGCCGATGAGCTTGGTCGAATCGGGCGACCAGAAGAGGCGCGTATAGCCGTCGTCGGCCGTGCCCTCGAAGGAGAGCGGGAACTCCTCGCGCGAGCCGGAGATGCGGATCAAGATGTTATGGTTGCGGACGAACGCGGAGTGGCGGCCGTCGGGCGAGCGCGTGCCGGCGTCGTCGCCCTGCGGTCGAGTCCCACGGCGTTGCCCCTGACCGAAGCGGCCCTGCGGAACGGTCGGCGCCACCGGCGGCGCCCGACGTTCCTCCGCGATCGTCCCCTTCTCGCCGTCGAACTTCCAGGTCCGCTCGTTCACCGTGAAGGTCACGGTCGCGCCGTCCAATTCGATCGCGTCGAACGGCAGGCGGTCCGCGTCCACCTTCCGCCCCACGGCCTTGCCGTAGGCGTCAGCCAGCTTCGCGTGGTCGAACGCCGGCCCTTTCGTCGCCTTTTCGGCGTCGGCCTTCATGAACCAACGCTTCCCGCCGCCGAGATCGTCGCGGAACCAGAAGCGGTTCCCGCCCATCCACGACGGCGTCACGGCCGGATGCGCGACGGCGTCGGCGTACTTCTCGCGCAGCGAGTTCGCACGCTTGTAATCCTCCGCGGTTCCCTGGGCGAACGCGAAGGACGGAAGCAACAGCAAGACGATGGCGCGATGCATGGCGATATCGGGGGTTCAAGGAGGAGCGGACGATTGATTTTTCTACCGGCGAGCTACGACATCAGCCCGTCGATCGCGTCGATGGCGTCGGCGAGTTCCGCGATCGCGTCGACCGCCGCGTCCGCGCCGGCGTCCAGGAACACGGAGCGATGGCGGTTCCGCTCTTCCTCCGTCGGCGCGGGCGCTCCGGGCGCGACGAGCGCGTCGGTCACGCCGACGGCCCAGGCGCCGGCGTTCTTGGCCTCGATCACTTCGTCGGCGCTCGCCGCCGCCACCATGACGGCGCCGGGCGGGAAGACGTTCGCCGTTCGCATCCGCTCGAAGATCGCCCACGGTTCGGGGCGAGAAGAATTTGAGAACTCTTCGACGGCGACGCCGCGGGCGCGCAGCCGGTCGGCGAGCGCGGAGAATTCGGGGCCGGGGATCGGTCCGCGGCCGTCGAGGAGGAGGAGGCGGATCGGCATGGGGATCAGCCGAAGTAGCGCGGCAGCAGCCAATCGGCGACGAGCAGCGCCATGACGCCGGCCAGGTACACGAGCGAGCCGCGGAGGACGGTGCGGGCCGTGCGCTCGGTGCGGGCGAAGGCGAAGCGGACGCAGCGGCCGAGGAACCAGAGGCCGAGGAGCGCGGCGCCGACGAGGAAGACTTCGCGGGCCGAGCCGAAGAAATAGGGGGTCAATCCCACGGCGAGCAGGAGCGCGGCGGTGGCGGCGGTGGCGACGCCGGTCCAAAGGCCGTCGGGCCGTTCGACGCACGGGAGCATTTTCATCCCGCCGCGCGCGTAGTCGTGGCGGTGGAGGAACGCGATGCTGAAGAAGTGCGGGAGCTGCCAGACGAACAGGATGGCGAAGAGCGCGAGGGCGTCGGCGGAGAGCGCGCCGCGGGCGGCGCACCAGCCGATCACCGGCGGCAGCGCGCCGGGGATGGCGCCGACCACGGTGTTCCAGGCGGTGAGTCGCTTGAGCGGCGTGTAGACCGCGACGTACAGGAAGCCGGTTGCGGCGGCGGCGATGGCGGCCTCGACGTGGGGCACGGCCGCCGCGAGGTAGACGACTCCCGCGATGGCGAGCGCCAGGCCGAACGAGAACGCCTCGGCCGCCGTCATGCGGCCGGCGGGCAACGGACGGTTCCGCGTGCGGTTCATGCGCGCGTCGGCCGAGCGTTCCAGCCAGCAGTTCATTGCGCTGCCGCCGCCGGCGACGAGGCCCGCGCCGATGAGCGTGTGCAGGAGGATCGCGAGGTTCGCCGACGGCGCCGCGCCGAGGAAGTACCCGACGGCCACCGTCACGAGCGCCATGGCGGCGATCTTCGGTTTCGTCAACTCGATGTAGTCGGCGAAGGCCGGGCGCGCGACGGCGGATCGGTCGGCGGCGAGCGTGCGGGGCAGGGTGGCGGTCGCGGGCATGACGGTCCCGTGCGTGGAACGAATTATCTTAGCGAACCGCGTCGAGCCGCGGGGACTCGACGGTTTTTTCCTCGGACTCCGGGGCGGAATCTCCGGCCGCAACCGGTCGCCGGCCGAGGCGCAGGCCCGCCGCCACCGTCGCCGCGAGCAGCCCGGCGCCGATCAACTGGTGCGCCGTGCGGATGCCGGCCTGCTGTTCGGAGACGGTCCGATCCTCCGGCAGCTTCTGCGCCTGCGGACCGGCGGCGGCGAACTTGCCGATGTATGATTCGACGCCGAGCGCCACCTGCGTGCCGAGGATGACGAGCAGGTGGACGGCGATGCCGCGGAAGACCACCTTCGCGGACGGGTTCAGGAGGATGCGCGCCGCGAGCCAAACGAGGAATCCGGTGGCGACGAACGCCGTGAGGATGTGCAGCCGCTGGGCGACGGCGGAACCGTGGTGCCGCACCCACGCGGCCCAGACGAGCTGCACGAAGAGCACCGTCACCGAGATCCACGCGAGGCGCGCCAGCGCCGCCGAATCGGATCCGGGAATGGCGTCGCCGGCGCGGCGCGGCTGGCAGAGCACCATCCCGGCCACGAGCACCGCGAACGTGACCTGGCCGAAGACGCCGTGGATCGCGGCGAGGTTCGTCCCCGCGATCGCGTTCAGGAAGACGCGGAACCCGCCGAGCAGCCCCTGCGCCATGACGCAGACGAGGCCGACGTTCGCGAGGCCGCGGACCCACCCGCCCGGCGTGCGCTTCGACGCGGCCGCCGCGCCGAAGAAGAGGACGCCGACGGCGAACATCGCGGCGCCGAGCGCCTGCGGCACCGGCCACTTCGTCACTTGCTTCAGGAGATCCGCTTCGACCAGTTGCTCGGCGAAACGCTCGCCCTTCGGATCGAAGTGCCGCTGGTCCTTCGCCTTCTCCTGCACTTCGATCCAGACGCGACGCATGCCCTTGTAGAACTCGTAGTAACCCGCCACTAGACCGACCACCGCGATGATGCCGGCGAGTCGCAGCTTGCGATCGCGTTCGCCGAACCAGCTTCCCAGGGCGAAGAGGATGGCCGCCGCGCCGGTCGCGAAGCCGATCAACCGGTGCGAGTGTTCGATCAGGAATCCGAATTCGAGTTGTTGCCAGTCCTGCCCGAGCAGGAACAACGGTTCCGTCGGCCACACCGGATCGGCCATGCCGACGCGGAACGTGGTGACGAACCCGCCCACGGCGAGCAGGACGACGCAGAGGAGCACCGTCGCGATCGCGGCGAGACGAACGGGGCGGGACGTCGGACGGGACGGAGTCATCGCGTGGTTCATGGATAAATCTTCGCCCGCACATCCTCGGGCAAGTGCCGCGGCACCGGGAGCGCCAGCAGGAACCGCACGAGGTCCCACGTCGCCGCGTCGTCGAGCGCCGTTGCGTCCACGGCCGGCATGCCGGACGGCGGGATGCCGCAGCGGATGCGCCGGAACAGGTCGAGCGGTTCGCCGCCGGCGCGATAGACGCCCGCGCTCAGGTTCGCGGGCCGCACGGCCACGCCCCAGTCGTCGTAGAGGTAGTGCGTCTCGCGGCCGTAGTCCTTGTGGCAGCTCGCGCAGCCGGCCTTCGCGAACGCCGCGAACCCGCGCCGCACGCCCGCGTCGTAGTCGGCGTCGCTCCCGGCGTCCTTCGCCGCGATCGGCGGAACCGCCGGCCGCACCGCCTTCGCCTCCGCCTCGGCGAACAGGCGAGTCCAGCGCGCGAGCGACGCCTCGGCGAACTTTCCCGGCGGGCCATCGAGGCCATCCTCCGAAAGCGCCGCCGTCAGCAGGTCGGTCTCCACGCGGCCGCGCAGACTCAGGAACCGCGTGTACTCGACGACGGCGTCCAGTTGCTCCGGCGGCAGCAGCGCGAAGCCGGGCATCGAGTTCCCCGCGACGCCGACCTTCACCATCGCGATGAGGTCGTCGCGCGTCGGCAGGCCGCCGGTCGACGACACGTACTTGAACTTCGCGAGGCGGAAATCGCGCGGGTGCGGGTAGACCCACGCCCCGGTCGGTCCGCGGCCGTCGCCCGCCAGACCGTGGCACTGGGCGCACTTGGCCTTGTGGACGGCGCTGCCGATCGCGAGTTTCTCGGGCGGTGCGCCCGTGAGTTTCGGCGCCGCCGGCGTGCCGAACATCTCCTCCAGCGTCCGCTCGAGCGCCTCGCGTTCCGCCTTCGGGAGCTTCGCCGGCTCCAGCAGGACGCCGCCCCGGTTCGCGAGGTCGGCGATGGCGTCGTCCAGCTTCCCGTTGGCGTGCAGGTCGGCGGGCGGCGTCGGCGGCGCCTTCGCCACGATCGGATCGCTCCGCAGGAGGAAGCGGAGGTTCGGATCGTAGCCGGCCGGTTCGGACGCGCCGCAGCCGGCGAGAACGCCGAGGGCGAGGACCGCGCCGATCCGCCCGGCCCAGCCCCCGCCCGTCGTTGGTCCGCGTCGTCGCATGGTCGCCGCCGGCCCGATTCCTCAGAAGGCGTAGTAGTGCCGCGTGAGGTAGTCGGTGAGGGTGAAGAGGAACAGGAGGAAGGTCCAGAAGACGGCGGCGAGCGCCGTGAGCCACGTCAGCTTGTCGGCGTGGCGGAGGTCCATGAAGAAGACGGTGAGGACGACGCCCTGGACGCAGGCGACGCCGAGGCTGACCCAGACCTTGGCGGGGCCGAGGTCGGTGAAGCCGATCATCATCGCCAGGCAGGCGAGGCCGGCGAGGAAGAGGAACGTGAGCGTGCTGGAGGCGACGCTCGCCGGTTCGGCGTGGCCGTCCTCGAAGACGATCGGTTTCTGCGCGTGGTCGGACATGTCTGCGGTCCCGTCGGGGGTGTTCGGGCGATCGCCGGCCGCTCCCGCGGGGGCCGGCGGGGAGTTCGCTAGAAGGCGCCGTCCATCGAGTGGTGCCCCGCCATGTAGAGCAGCGGGAAGAGGAAGATCCACACCAGGTCGACGAAGTGCCAGTAGAGGCTCATGACTTCGATGTACACGTGGCGCTCGGTCGGGGCGAAGAAGCCGACCTGCGCCAGGATGAGCTGCCACACGAGCAGGCCGAGGCCGACGATCATGTGGATCACGTGCAGGCCGGTCATGCTGTAGTAGAAGACGAAGAACATCTGCGTGCGATCGCGTTCGTTCCAGGTCATCTTGTCGCTGAGCGCCTTGGCCTTTGGGCTTTTGTGCTCGAGGGCGTGTTTGAGGTTGACGGCGAAGACCGACACTTCGCGGAGGACCGGCTTGCCGGTGGCGTCGACGTCGTCGACGTGGGTTTTCTGCGGGCCGGGGATGAGGCCTTCCTCGTAGTCGGTGTAGTATTCCTTGGCTTTGAAGCCGAGGAAGACGGTGCCGAGGACGATGGTGGCGGCGAGCCAGAGCCGCAGGCCGTCGCGCTGGCCCTTGTACGCGGAGCGGATGGCGAGCGTGATGGTGAAGCTGCTGGAGAGCAGCAGGAAGGTGTTGATGCTGGCGATGAACGGGTTGAGCGCGGTGCTGCCGGCCTCGAACTCCTTCGGGTACCAGATGCGGCAGGCCGCGTAGGCGCACAGCACCCCGCCGAAGAACAGCACTTCGGTGACGAGGAAGACCCACATCCCGAAGCGGACCGAGGCCTGCTGCTGGCGGATGTTGTTGAAGTGGTGGGCCACGATCGGCTGGCGGCCCCCCTCCTCGGCGTGTCCGTTAGTGGCCACCGTTCACCCCCTTCGTGTCGTGCGCGTGGCCGTCATCCAGCGAGAACTTGCTCGGCAGCGCGTATTCGTACGGACCGTGCGTGACGATCGGCAGTTCTTCGAAGTTGTGCATCGTCGGCGGGCTGGGCGTCTGCCATTCGAGGCCGGTCGCCCGCCACGGGTTCGCCCCGGCGTTGCGGCCGAAGAACAATGACAGCGGCAGGTAGATCGCCGGCATCAGGTAGCCGAAGCCCTGGATCGTCGCCCCGGCCGTACTGA
>CAYVRB010000131.1:0-16628 GCA_964453375.1 uncultured Alcaligenaceae bacterium | reverse complement strand
CGCGATCCCGCCGAGCGTCATCACGTTGATCGAAAGCTCGACGCCGGTGATGAGGCCGACGAGCTTGAACACGAGGACCGTGATGACGAGCGACAGCGGAATCGCCGTCAGCGAGATGAACGTTGTGCGGACGTTTAGCAGGAACAGGAACAGGATGACGAGGACGAGGCCGGCCCCGATGACGAGGGCCTCGCCGACGTTGTAGACGCCGCGGTCGATGAAGTCGCGGATCTGGTAGAGGTCGGTCTCGACCACGATATCGGGCGGCAAAGACGACTCGACATCGCGGAGGGCCGCCGTCACGGCGTCGGTCAAGGCCCGCGTGTCCACGTGCGGCTGCTTGGAGATGGTGAGCGCGACCGCCGGGAAGCCGTTGATGCTGGAGTCGCCGCGCTTGAGCTGCGCCCCCTCGGCCACGGTCGCCACGTCCTTGAGAAGCACGGGCCGGCCGGGAGGCTTGCCCGGCTCGTATTTGTCGGGCGGCTTGACGGCGATCAACTTCAGGTCCGCGACGACCTGTTCGGCGGAAGGGCCGAGCCGGCCGATGACGCGGATCGGCGTCTCGTTGCCCCCCGCGACCGAGTAACCGCCGGTGTGGTTGACGTTGTTCGCCCGCAACGCGTCTTCGACCTGCTGGAGCGTGACGCCGTATTCGGCCAGCTTCAGCGGATCGACGAGCACCTGGTACTGCTTCCGCCCGCCGCCCATCGTGATGACCTGGGCGATGCCGGTCGTCTTGAGCAATCGCGGCCGGACGACCCAGTCGGCGATCGTCCGGAGGGACAACTGCCGCTGTAATTCGGACGCGAAGGCGATCTCGCGGTCCCGCCCCGCGACGGTGGCCCGAACGGCCTGAGAGCCGTCGGCGGCGACCTTCTTCCAATCGATTTCCGCGACCGGCACCGCCTCCCACGCCTCGCGGTTCCGTCGGTCGGTCGGCTTCCAGGCCAAGAGCGATGGCCCCGCACCGTCCGCGCCCGGCACGCGCTCGGCCAAGAAGGGGGTGCCCGGCACGGCCGCCAGTTCCCCGCCCTTTGGTCCGGTCTGCCGCCTTAACCCGGCGATCATGATTTGGCCCATGATCGAACTGATCGGCGCCATCTGCGGCCGGATTCCCTCCGGCAAGTCGCCGGTGACGGTGGTCAATCGTTCCTGGACCGTCTGCCGGGCCGTTCGGATGTCCACGTTCCAATCGAACTCGACGTACACCACGGAAAGCCCGAAGCCCGATTGGCTCCGAACGTCCTGCACACCGGTCGCTCCGAGCAGGGCCGATTCCAGCGGAAAAGTGACGAGCGTCTCGACCTCCTCGGGCGCAAGGCCGGGGCTTTCGGTCATCACGACGACGCGCGGCCGGTCGAGGTCGGGGAAGACGTCGATCGGCATCTGCGTGGCGAGGTACCCGCCGTAGCCGAGCGCGACGAGGCAGAGCACGACGACGAGCGGCCGGTGCCGGAGCGAGAATTTGATGGCAGCATTCAACATGAGAATTCACTCCGGGTTTTAGTGGTTGTGGCCGGCGTGGGGATCGCCGCCGCCGCCGGCAGCCTGCGCCTTGATCGCCCGGTTGATGGCGGCCGCGTGGTTGCGGACCACGTACTCGACTTCGGACAGGCTCCCGTCGTTGGCGACCACGGCTTCCGAACGGTCGGAATACAGCACCCGCACCGGCTTACGGATGAACACGTCGCCGCTCTGCACGAACACATACGCCTCCGGTCCTTCCCGCACGACGGCCCCTGCGGGGAAGACGAACGGTTGGATCTCACGCTTCCCGTCCGGGGAGAGCGTCACGAGCTTTTCAACCGGCATCTGTAGGCGAACTCGCTGGCCCGGGCGGTATCGCCAGACGAAGTGGGTCTTCCCGTCCCTCGAGAAAGTTCGGGGCTCGTTGTCGAGTGGCAGGTAGAACGCAAACGTTCGCGTCGCGGGATCGACCTGATTCGACAGGTGGTGGATGCGGAGCGGCTCCTGGGGCTTCCATGCGGCCGGGTTCTCGTCGGCGAACTCGGCCCGGATCGGCACCTTGTTCTCGGCTGCGAAGGCGAGGGCGTCGGCCTCAGATTTGAACGCCCGGCCCTCGACAAACAGTCGCTGGTGGTTCGCGAGCAAACAGAGCGTCTGGCCGGCCTGCACTTGCTCGCCAAGCGTGACCTTCAGTTCCTGCACTTCGTACAGCTCGACGGGCGGCGCGGCCGGGACCGCGATCGAGACCGGCACCGGCGCTGGCAAGAGTCGCGCTGCGGACGGCGTGGATCGTGACGGTGCGCTCACGACGACCTCCGTGATGACGTCGCCCTTCTCGGACCGGTCCACTTGCTCCGTCGTGAGGCCGAACAGTTGGAGTTGTCGGCGGTAGGCGCCCACCTGCGTGGTGAACCGCTTGACCTGGTTCTCCTCCTCGATCAGGACGTTGCCGGACTGCGTGCCCTTCTTGACGAGTTCGGCCACGCGGTCCCGCTTGGCCGTCGCGAATTCCAACTCGCGGGCCGTCTTTGCGAGATCGGTCTGGGCACCCTGAATGAATTCGCTCGTGAGTTGCAGGACGAAGAGCGGGTCGCCGGCTTTCACGGTGTCGCCGGGCTTGGCCCGAATATCGGTAATGACACCCGCGACTTTGGATGTGACGCCCCGGTCACTCTCACCGGGTCGGTCGGCCACGACACCTGGGATGAGCAGTGTCCGCCAGTATTCCTGCGGCGTCGGGGTATCAACCTCGAGTCCGAGGTTTGACTGGGCTTGCGCGGAGAGCTTGATGCGGTCCGTTCTCGCACCGTGATCGTGGCCCTCGTGCCCGGTCTCGGCGTGTGCGTCCTCGGCCTTAGCATCCGTCTTGACCGGGAAGACGTGCGGCACCCACTTGTCCTGGGTTCGATAGGCCGCGTAAGCGGCCCCCGAGAGGAGTCCGACCGTGAGGATCGGCGAAACGATATTCCGGAGTCTCATGGCAGCCTCGCTGGCGCTGGCGCTGGCGCGCCGAATGGGGAAACAATTTTGGTGAATGGGAAAGCGGAGGACCAACGCGGTGCCTCCGCGGGTCACTGGAAGAACGAGGAGACCGGACTAATTCCGAAGGGTCAACAGCGAAATGTAGAGCGGCACGGAGCCGACGTGGCGACGGGAAGCAGGTTGGAACGCAATTATTGCCGTAACGCGGTCATATGATTCGATCCAAGGGAACGGTAAAGCATCGAGTGGAATTGCAACGTCTTCGATCGGCGTCGAGACAGCGGACACTTCAGGCTCGGGATTGATGGCCGGACAATCTCGTTCGTGTTGATGACGGTCCGAATCGGAGTGATCGTGGCCGGAATCCACAAGCTCGCGATCGCGAGACTCTGTTGTCTTCGAATTGAGATCTACGCTCGAATTCGTTTGGCAGGCGCACCGACTGGGCTTCTGTGCCGGAGCAGTTGTGTCGGTCTGTGCGTCGGGAATGCGATCGAAAGCCGCGCAGGTGCAATCCCGAACGGGATTCGGCCCCGCTAGCATCAACACCGCGATCAGCACCCGAACCAACATGACAGCATTTCCTCGGCCTTTGCTATTATCTGTCCGAATCAATTGAGGTCAATACGAACGGTGTCTTACCGCGTGCTTGCGGCTATGTACGAGCTTCTTATTCATCCGAATTAGAATGGTCGGACGCGCTACGGGATTGCCCGATTGCACGCCCGACACGAAACTATTCTCGCATTTTTTTGCTGCGGCATCGTGCGAACGGGGCTTCAATTATTTCTTGTCTTTGGCCTTACCATCGTCCTTCTTCTCGTCCTCTTCGATCGCCGGCGGCTCTTTGCCGAACTTGGTCTTGTACTCGGCCGCATACTTCGCGCGGACGTCCGGGTTGCACTTGAAGCAGCTTGACTTCACACGCCCGTGCTCGCACCAGTTGCCTTTGGCTTTCTCGGCCGCGCGGTACTTCTTGCTGCATAGGTCGCAAACCTCTTCGGGCAGGGCGTGCTCGTCGCACCACCAGCCGCTGTGGTCGTCCTTCGCGGCGACTTTCTTGTCGGTGCCGCCTTTCTCGGCCGGCTTCTCCTTGGCCGGAACCTTCGCATCGCCGCTGGAACTGCTCGACCCACCGCAGCCGGCTGTGAGGAGCGCGAACGCTGCTAACAGGGCGAGGGCGGGGCAACCCCGCAACAGGAATCGTTTCATCGTCGTCTCCTTCAAACAGCGGAAAGGGGAACCGACCCGGTCGCGGAACCGTTCCGCGCACCGATCTCGGACAGTTCCACCTCAAGCCCGAGGAGTCCCCGGGCCGTTTCGTCGCTCACGCGGCACAGCCGTGTCAGTATCCAGTGGAGGCCGTGGCTTACCGCGTCGAAGAACAGGTACAACACGCGCAGGACCAGGAGCGACATCACCATCGCCCCGATCACTCCGCCGATCACGACCGTGGCGAGCGGCCGCTGCACCTCGGCCCCCTGGCCGGTCGAGACGGCCATCGGGAGGAACCCGAGGCTCGCCACGAGGGTCGTCATTAGCACTGGCCGCAGCCGGGTGAGGGACGCGAGCCGCACGGCGTCGCGCACGGGAACGCCCTTCTGGCGGAGCTGCCGGACGTACGATACGAGGATCATGTCGTCGAGCACGGCGACGCCCGAGAGGGCGATGAACCCGATGATCGCCGAGATGGACAGCGGCATGTCGCGCAGCCAGAGGGCGAGGATGCCGCCGACCCAACCGAACGGCACACCCGTGAAGACCCGCAACGCGTCCACGAGATTGTGGTAGGTGAAGTAGAGGAGAACGAAGATCAGCACGACCGCGACCGGGACGACGATCGCGAGGCGGTTCCGCGCCCGGTCGTAGTTCTCAAACTGACCGCTCCATTCCAGGCGGTAGCGGCCGCGCGGCAGTTCCACACTCGCCTCCATCACGCGCTTGGCCTCCGCCACGAACGTGCCCATGTCGCGACCGCGGATGTTGCAGGTGATCGTGATCCGTCGCTGGCCCCACTCTCGCGTGATCGTGCTCGGTCCCTCGACAGTGCGAATCTCGGCCATGCGGCCGAGCGGCACCCGCTCGCCGGATGGCGCGGAGACGGGGATCGAGCCGATGGCGTCCGCGCCCTTCCGCCAGCGGTCCGGGAGCCGGACGACGAGCGGGAAGCGGAGTTGGCCTTCGACCACCTCGCCAACCGGCAGGGTGCCGATCGATCGGACGACGTCGGTGACGGACTTGGCCGGCACCCCGTAGCGGGCGATCTCGTCCTGTTTGACCCGGATCTGGAGGACCGGCTGGCCCGTCACTTGCTCGACTCGCACGTCGGCCGCGCCGTCGATGCCCTTGAGCGCCGTTTCGATCTCGACCGCCTTCTTCGCGAGGACGTCGAAGTCGTCGCCATAGAGCTTGATCCCAAGGTCGGACCTCACGCCCGATGTCATCTCATTCATTCGTAGTTCGATTGGTTGCGAGAACTCGAATTTTTGGCCTGGGACGGTCCGCACTTCCTTTTCGAGCAAGGAACGCAGCTGTTCTTGCGTCTTGGTTCGCACCCACCGTTCGCGAGGATAGAGCGTGATGAACACGTCCGTGAGTTCGATTCCCATCGGATCGGTGGCCACTTCCGCCGTTCCGACTCGGCTCCAGACGTGTTTCACCTCGTTCGGGAACTTGTCCCGGATCAGCTTCTCCATCGCCGTGTTCACCCGGTTCGATTCGTCGAGGTCGGTCCCGGCCAGTCGGACGACATTGATCGTGATCGCCCCCTCGGAAAGCTTTGGCACGAACTCGGAGCCGAGGTACGGAGCAACCATCCCAAACGCTACTGCCAAGAGGAATGCGGCAAACGCGACGACGGGGATCGGATAGTCCATGCTGAATCGCAGGACCGGCCGGTAGAGGGCAAGCGCGATCCGCATCGGAAGCGGTTCCCGTTCCTCGATCCGCCGCGGCAAGAGAATGCTCGCGAGCACCGGCATGAGCGTCATCGACAGGATCATGGAGCCGACGAGGGCGAAGATGACGGTCAGGGCCATCGGCCGGAACAATTTGCCTTCGACCCCTTCGAGCGTCAGGATCGGTAGGTAGACGATCGCGATGATGAGTTCGCCGAAAAGCGTCGGCTTCCGCACCTCAACGGCCGCACCGCGCACGACTTCGATCTTCGATTGCCCGCCGGCTTCACCCCGGGCGATGTGCCGGATGCAATTCTCGACCATGACCACGGAACTGTCCACCACCATGCCGAAGTCGAGAGCACCGAGCGAGAGGAGACTCGCGGCGATCCCGAAGCGCCACATGCCGGTGAACGCGAAGAGCATCGAGAGCGGGATGGCGAGCGCGACGATGAAAGCCGCTCGGAGGTTGCCGAGGAACGCGAAAAGGATGGCGACGACGAGCAGGCCGCCTTCGAAGAGGTTCCGCCGCACCGTGTCAATCACCACGTCCACCAGTTCCGTACGGTCGTAGACGACCGTAACTTCAACATCGGCGGGAAGCGTCGGCCGGATCGCTTCGAGCTTGTTCCGCAAAGCCCCGGAGACGGTCTTGCTGTTCTCGCCCATCGTCATGAAGCAGAGGCCGAGTACCGCCTCACCTCGTCCATTGGCGGTCACGGACCCTCGGCGGAGCTCGTGTCCGAGTTCGACGTCGGCCACCTGCCCGACCTTGATCGGAACGCCATCCTTCGCGCCGACGACGATGCCGCGAATCTGTTCCACGTCGGCCGTCCGTCCCAGGCCGTGGACGAGAAGGAACTGGTTGCCGCGCGTCACGCCGCCGCCGCCGACGTTCTGGTTGTTCCGCTCCAGCGCGTCCACGACCTCGGCGAAAGTGAGCGAATGCTTGTTGAGTCGGTCCGGGTCGGGCCGGACCTGATACTGCTTCTCGTAGCCGCCCCACGAATTCACTTCGGCGACGCCGGGAACGGTGCGGAGTGCGGGGCGGATTGTCCAATCGTGGACGGTCCGCAGATAGGTGAGCTTCTCGACGCGCTCGACTTCGGATGCGGTATGGTAGTCCCACCCCTTGAGCGAGACGGTGTAGTGGAAGACTTCGCCAAGTCCGGTCGAGACCGGGCCGAGCCGCGGTCGCGGGACACCTGTTGGGAGTTCGACTGCGTTCAGCCGCTCGGTGACGAGTTGGCGGGCGAGATAGATGTCAGTCCCGTCCTCGAACGTGACAACGACTTGCGCGAGGCCAAACTTTGAGACCGACCGAAGACCCGCCACGCGAGGCAATCCCCCGAGGGCCTGCTCGATGGGGAAAGTGATCTGTGTCTCGACTTCCTCCGGCCCGAGGGCCGGAGCGGAAGTGTTGATCTGGACTTGGACCGGCGTCGTGTCCGGAAAGGCGTCGATGTCGAGCCGCGCGAGCGAGTAGGCCCCGGCGACGGCGAACGCCACCGCGCCGAGGAGCACGGAAAAACGGTTCTTCAGTGAGGCGTCGATGATCCAATTTAGCACGGGGCTTCCCCGGTAGTATCAAGGCAAGACTGAGGCGGACGGCCCGACCGGGCCGTTAGTTCTTGCAGTCCGTTCACCCCGCCCCAAGGTCGTACTTCAAAAGTTCCGAACGGAAGACGCCGCTGTTCGTGACGGCGACCCACTCTCCCGGCAGCAATCCGGCCACGATCTCCGTCATCGGTCCGGTCGCGGCCACGTTCTCGGCACCAGGTCGGACTTTCCGAACGTGAACAACCTTCGGCGAACCCGACTTCTCGTAGTCACGGTCTCGAACGAAGACGACGTGGCAGCACCCGTCCCAGTGGACCGCGCCGCCCGGAACGACAACCGCATTCGGCTCCTCGCGGAGGACGACCTCGGCCGTTCCAAACGTGTTCGCCGCGTGGCGGTCGGACGGATTCGGCAGGTCCACGCGGATCGGCACCGTTCGTGTCTTCTCGTCCGCTGTGGGGCTGACCCAGACCACCGTGCCGGAATCCCATTTGTTCCGGCCAGTGTGCCCCGCGTGTTGGAAGCGTACGGGTTGGCCGGGTTTAATTCGTTCGGCGTCATCCGGCCGGACGTGAATCGTCAATCGCATCTTGCCCGTGTCGGCAACGACGAACATCGGTTTCGCTGGATCGGCGGCCTCGTCTTTCACGGCCCAAGCGGAGACGACGAAGCCATCGAGTGGCGCAATGATCGGAAGCAAGTTACTCGAAGTAACCCGGTCGGTCAGTTCCTTCCCGAGCACTTCGGGGAGGCCGAGAAACTGCAGCCGCGTGGCTAAGTCTGCCGGCTTCAGTCCAAGCACATCGCCGGCCTTCAATGGCAGACCGAGGCTATCCAAGGTTTCCTCAGCCGAGAAGAGCCGAACTTCGGCCTCCTCGACGGCTGCCGCAGCGGCCTGTACGTCCTTGACCGCGACCGTCGTCCCGGCCATCGGCCGAAGCTTGGCGAGCGTTTCGCTGCGCAGGTCAAGTTGAACGAGTGCCTGCTGGAACTCGGCCTTCGCCTTTCCAACCTCGGCTGAGTCGATCAGTGCGAGCAGGTCGCCCCGACGAACCTTCTGCCCCGCCAACCGTTCCACGCGCCAAACGGTGCCGGCAGAACGCGGGGCAACCCGGGCAATCCGCGTCGGGTCGTGTACGACTTCGCCGGGCACTCGAATCACGTCTTCGATTCGGCCTCGACCAACTTGCGTAAACGTCAACCCGAGGCGAGTCGCCATTTCATCCGATGCCAGTTGAATACGACGGAGGTGCTTCTTGCACTTCGAATCGTTGTCCGTCCTTGGGGCGAACGCCAGCGATCGGGCCGCCACCTCGCGCTCGGCATCGGTCACGACCTGGACCGTCGCGAGTTGTGCCACCTCCGGATGACAGAGTGGGCACTCGCTGATCCCGTGAATCTTGCACCAGCCGTATGCCAGTCCGCGCGGCAGCAAATCGGCGTTGCACTCGACGCAGGTCGATTCGGGAACGCCGTGTTCTTCGCACCAGTCATCGAATTCGACGCGCGTTTCCCCTCGTAGAGCAGACGCTTTAGGGAGCCGCCAGCCGGTCGCCCGACCGAGGCCGACCAGCCCCGCCACGAATCCGAGCGTCACCACGAGTGCGAAAATCGTCGTGAGCACGCGGCGAAGCGGAGACGGTTTCCGATCCAACGCTTGCGTCTCCACCCGTTCTACCGATACAGACATCTGTGTTCCCTTTCGCGTTTCGTGTCAATCTCGCTCAGCGTCCCGTGTCGGCCCGCAATAGTTCTTGAAGCAAGAGATCGCTTCCCTTCGTCGCAACGATTTCTCCCGACGACACGCCGGAGAGGATTTCATCGTTCCAGTCGTCTTGGCCACCAACCCCGACCTCCCGTACTTCGAACCCCTTCGGCCCCGCCGTCGTCAGGAAGTCCGGATCGCGAACGAACACGATCGACTTGTCGCGAAACCGTTTCACGGCCCCGCGCGGTACAACAATAGCCTTCGGTACCTGTCGGAGGACGATGCGCCCGCGTCCCAGAGTGGACGCACGGAGTGAGCCGGTCGCGTTGTCCGCCACGGCTCTCACCGGCACCGTCCGCGTCGTTTCGTCGGCCGAAGCGCCGATCCACACGACGGTCGCGGTCTGATCTCGCGATGCGCCATCCGGCCGGAAGTAGACCTCCTGGCCAACCTCCACTCTCCGGGTCTCTTGTTGGGCGACGTGGAGCGTGATCCAAACTCGGCTCGCATCGACGACGATGAACAGTGGTTTTCCAGCCTCAACTATCTCGCCGGCAACGAGGTCGGCGGACAGCAACACGCCGGCAAACGGCGCGCGGACAGGGAGCAGGTTGGCTGCGAGTTCGGACTCGTTTTCGGTTCCAAGCGCCCGTAACTTATTCGCGACCTCGGCCGGTGCGAGTCTTCGGAGATCGTCCGCGTTGACTGTCAGTCCGAGGTTCGTGAGTGACTGAGTCGTAGCGATGACCCGAACGCCGGTTTCTTTCACGGCGGCTTCAGCCTCGCGGAGGGCGGCCGGCGAAGTGGCCGACTTGGCACCGATGAGATCGTCTCGTACCTGTTCGCGATAACGGGCCTGCACAAGGGCGCGCTGAAGCTCGGCCTTCGATTTTCCGACTTCGGGCGATTCGATGAACGCGAGAATTTCACCCGGGCGGACCGGATCACCAACGGCCTTCACTACGCGCCGCGCGACCCCATGCGCCCGTGCGGAGACACGGGCCAGGCGTGTCGGATCGAAGCCGACTTCGCCCGCGGCAGCCACGCGCTCGGTCAGCGCCGACGCCCAGACCGGGGCTATGTCGATCCCGGTCCGCTCGACGGCTGTGATCGAATCAAATTCGATCCGTGCGACGGACGACCCGATCGACGACAGCCGGACCTTCGGGCGAGTCATGTCTGGATCGTCGGTCACCCGCGATTTGTCCGATCCACCCTTCGAGAAGCTCCAACCCGTCTCGTGGCCGTAATACGCGATACTGCCAAGTGCAGCGAATACGAGCGCTGTCGGCACCGCTCGCAAGAGACGGAGGAGCCATTGGCGGCTGCGGGGAGCGGCCGCGACGGGTCCGTTCCCATTGGGAATGACAGAAAGCATGGATCGACCTACCGATGAGAATGAACGAAGCAGCAAACGCGAAACGGAGAACGGCTGAACGGCGAGATCAAATCACAAGAGTGCAATGAGAAATGAATAGCGGTGGAGATGACTCTGTCTTGTTTACGACATCGATCGTCCGTGCGCGGATGGCGACACCTTCGACAACGGCCGAAACGAAACCGACGTCCGTGTCCAAGTGAATCGTGATCGCGGGTACGGCCATCTTGGCGGGAAGATCGCCGAGTGCGGCCGGACAGAGGGGCGAGTGATCGTCGTGCTTCGGAGCTACAGGCGAATCGTATGGCAACGCTTTTCGACCGACGTCATCGACGACACGTCCGAGACACGATGCGCAGTGGCAGTCCGTTCGACCGGCCACGTGCCGCTCTTCCATTTCGAATCTGGTCACGGCTTCATTGCTCGCGATCGGCGCGAACTGGCAGACGCACATGCCGGGCGGCATGAGCATCGGCAGCGCGATCAGGATCGTTAGGAGCAATCGGAACATAGACTTCACGAAATACGTGGAATCAATCCAACGCGGTAATGATAGCGGCCCAAGAACCGGCGAACAATCCCGAACTGACAGCCAATGGATCGCCGAAAGGGCTTGCGGCTTCACTTCATCGCGGCTTCGGTAACCCTTCGGGAAGTTTCGCCGGAGCGGTCTCCTGTTTGGACGGCGGCAGGCCGGGCCACCATTCTTCGAGCAACAATCCGGAAAGCTCAGCGGCCGCACGCCAGGCGTCGCCGAGGGCGCGATTGTACTCCAGCCGCGCCTCGGCTACTGCCCGCTGGGCCTGGATCACCCGCAAATATTCGAACTGGCCTCCCTTGAACGCTTCGAGCGAAAGTTTGTAGGTCTCCTCCGCTCGGGGGAGGATTTCAATTCGGTACTGGCCGGCCAACTTCTGCGAACCCGAATAGGTTCGCAGCGCCGTCGCCACCTGTTCGGCCAAACTGTTCTCGATGCGCGATACTTCTTGAATCGCCATTCCAAGTTCGGCTTTCGCCGCCCGAATATTTCCCTGATTCTTGTTCCAGACGGGAATCGGTGCGCTGACGCCGACGAGCCAGTCGTTCGACCGGTTCTGGCCCTGGTAGGTGTAGCCGGTCGAGACGGTCAAGTTCGGAATCGGCTCGACCTCGGCGCGGCGGATTGCGGCCTGCGCCCGTTCGACCTCCACCCGAGCGGACCGCATGTCCGGGTGTGTGGCGAGGACTGCTTCCAGCGTGCGGTCGGCATCATACACCGGCACCTCTTCGAACGGACCCACGGCCGCGACGATCGTCATTCGCGGGTCGCCCACGAGGGCCGCGAGCCGCCGGCGCGCACCGGGGAGTTCTTGTCGGGCGGCCTCGGCCTGGGACCGAAAGCGGGCGAGTTCGACTTCGAGTTGCACGAGGTCAAGCCGGGCGATCTGCTTGCTGTCGAGGAGTGCCTGCCCGTTCTTGGCGGCCTCGCCAGCGAGTTTCGCGAGTTCGTCGAGGACGGCGATCCGACGCTCGAGCGCGTAGAGGTCGTAGAACGCGGTCCGCACGGACCCGACGACCGCATACCGCTCGCGGAGGAGCGCGAGGGTGGTCAGGTTCACTTCCTTCGCGGCGACGGCCTGGGATAGCGAGAGCTTGCGGCCGGTCACGATTTCTTGCGAGACCTGCGGGGCGGTGATGATGCCGCCGGGACCGGTGCGGTCGCCGAGTTCGTCGGCCATGACAGCAAGAACAGGGTTCGGATATAGGCCGGCTTGAACGAGTTTGCCCTGGGCGGCATCGACGGCGAACGTGGCCTTGCTCAGCCTCGGGTTCCTCCCGACCGCGAGTTGCACCAACTCGTCCACCTGGACCGGCCCCGACGGCGGTGCCGGCGATTCGCCGACTTTCCCGGTTGGTTCTTGGAACGAGGCCCGCACAAGCGGCGAGTCGGCGGCCCGAGCCGGCTGACGAACGGCCACAGTCGGAACGCGATTCATTTCGGGCGTGCGAGGCGGCGTGGCACAACCGACCGTGGCGATCACCAAAGCGCTGCCGGCCCACAACCGGAACGTGCGACGGCCACACGATTGAGTTGAATTCCGCATGAGATTTCTCCCGCCGGGAAACCGGGGAAATTGTTGGAAACCGGCCGCGAACGGGCGACCGAACTAACGTGGAAGTGCGGAATTAGCAGCGAAACGAGTGACAGTACTTGAGCTGATCGGATTCCGATGGAGAGTCAGGACAATCGAGAAGCATCCGTCCGTTTAAGCCGTCGGCCTGCGAAGAGCGAGCGTTGACATTCGAAGTCAGACCCGGGCCGTCGAACGAATCGTGGTCTACGACGCGCCGATCGCCGGTCGTGACCGACGCGGCGATGTCGATTCCCGGTCCGTGCTCGCAAGGCTTGACCGGTACGCCCCCGCGTTCGTGCGAGGGGGACTTATCCGATTCCCGGTGCGAATGGCAGGGGCAGCCATGGTCTTCATCCGCAGTTCGACAATCGACATTCCGATCCATGCCGCGAACGAGTTGCGCGAAGTGGCAAGGGCAACGGAGCGGACCTCCGGTCGCAAACGACAGCACCGCCGCGATGACTGCCGCCGACATTCGCATCGATCCGCTCCAAAGAAATCGGGTGCGGCCGTAAGATCCGCATGTCGTCGTTTATCGGATCGTTAGAATCGCGCAGTTGAGCTCAATCTGAAAACTCGACCCATTCTCACGCCTCAACCATCGATGACGGAGTTGATTCGCAACTCCGATCATACCTCTCGTATCGACGGCTTCACACCATCATTGCGAACCTCTCCGATCCAGCGTTTTCCCAGATTCATGGCCAAATAGCACTCCCGAGAGCCGCTTATCTGGCAAAGCGGATTTGGAACCGGTATTTTCTTTGCAGGCAGGACAGGCTATTATTCGGATATGGCGGCACGGGTTTTCTTGGCATTCTGGGTACTTCTGACGGGTGTCTGCGGCCCTGCGGTCTGTTGTTGCGCGCCGCCCGTCGCCCCGAAATCCCTGGCAACGGCAACCGATTCGGACGTTCCCAAGACTAATCGGTGCCCGCACTGCAAAGTGACTTCCACCGAGTCGGAAACTTCGAAGCCGGGTAAACACCAGCCCTGCAACCCTTCCGGACCTGATGGGAAACGTTGTCCCTGCGGCGACCGACAACTGGCTTCGGCACTCCCGACTGACAGCGATGCGAGAATCGCACCGGTCGCCAACTGGCTGCCGACGATCATGCCGTTCGTCTCGACGTTGGTATCCCGTCCCGATGCCGACCAAGCGACCATTCCGACGGGCCGCACCGGCCCACCACCGATATCGGGAATCGATCTCCTCTTCCGGCTGCACGTCCTCGTTTGCTAGCCGTCTTTGCCTTTCCGTAGGCTGTGACACCGCGTATCCACGCACTCCAATCGTTCCGTTCCATCGAGCTTTCTACCCGTATCGACGCCGCGCGTGGTCGAGGCCGTGCATACCGATGATGAGGAGCGATCCCATGTCCGAACAACTCCATGCGCCTGTTGGGCCGAAACCACGGTTCGGTGGCCTGCGACAGGTGGCCATCACCCTGTTCGCCCGGCTTCGCTTCGTCGCCATCCTCGGCGCCATCGGCCTTTCGATCGTGAAGTGGGACTTGCTCGTGGCCCACTACGAAAAGTGGACACGCTCCGCCGCCGATGCGGCGCCGGCCGATTCCACGACCGAGTTCTTCTGCCCGATGCATCCGACGGTCGTGCGCGACACGAACAAGGAAAAGTGCCCCATCTGCTTCATGCCGCTCTCCAAGCGGAAGAAGGGCGACGGGAGCGAGGTTGCATTGCCGGCGGGCGTGGTGAACCGAGTGCAGCTCTCCCCCTACCGCATCGTCCTCGCCGGAGTGCGAACCGTTCCCGTCGCCTACCTGCCGCTCGCGAAGGAGCTGACGACCGTCGGCACGGTCGAGTTCGACGAGCGGGGACTGAAGCATGTCGCCGCCCGCGTGAAGGGGCGCATCGACAAGCTGAGCGTCAACCAGACCGGACAGATGGTCCACAAGGGGGACGAACTCGCGACGCTCTACAGCCCGGACCTGGTCGTGACCGTGCAGAACCTGCTCGACGCGAAGCGTTCGGGGAACGGGGAACTCGAAAAGATCGCGAAGGACCGGCTCGTCCTCTGGGGCATCGAAAGCGACCAGATCGAGCAGATCGTCAAGACCGGGAAGCCGATCACGCAGCTCAACGTCCGCTCGCCCATCGACGGTCACGTCGTCAAGAAGTACCAGACCGAGGGCCGCTACGTGGACGAGGGCACGGCGCTCTACGACGTGGCGGACCTGGCCACCGTCTGGATCCAAGCCCAGGTGTACGAGGAGGACCTCTCCTTTCTCCCCCCGGAGAGCCACGAACTTCGCAAGGAAGACCGGCTGCCGGTTGTCGCCACCACGCGGGCGTACGCCGGGGAGTCGTTCGTCGGCACGCTCTCGTTCCTCTACCCGCACGTCGATCAGGAGACCCGCACGCTCACGGTCCGCTTCGAGTTGGTGAACCCGGGCGGACGGCTCAAGCCCGGAATGACGACCTCCGTGCGCGTGGCCCTGCCGCCGGAACGGCTGGTCGGCAAGGGTGGTCCGTCGTCGCGGTTCAAGCTCGAAGGGAAAAACGTGCTCGCGGTCCCCGAGGGCAGCGTGATCGACACGGGGGCGATGACGCTCGTCTACCGGGAGGAGTCGCCGGGCGTGTTCGAGGGGGTTCGGGTCGAGCTCGGGCCAAGGATGACCGGTCTGGCCGGCGCGCCGTACTTCCCGGTTCTCTCCGGCATCGAGGCCGGGCAGTCGGTCGTGGCCTCGGGGGCGTTTCTCGTCGATGCGGAGACGCGGCTGAATCCGGCCGTCGGTTCCATCTACTTCGGAGGGAGCGGCGGCGGGCAGAAGTCCGGAGCGATCGTCCGCCCGTCGACACCCGAGGACACGGATTCGAAAGTCGAAGCCGGGTTGTCCAGACTCTCTGGCGAAGACCGTAAGCTCGCCGAACGGCAAGTCACTTGTCCGGTACTCGACGGGAGCAAGCTGGGGTCGATGGGCGCGCCGGTCAAGCTCGCGCTCGACGGTAAGCCAGTCTTCATCTGCTGCATCGCCTGCGTGGAGCAAGCCACCGCCGAACCCGCGAAGACCGCCGCGAAGGCCGAGAAACTGAAGGACGGCGCGAGCAAGGCATTGCCGGTGGCCGCTTCGGCGAACCAAGCGGAGACGGAAGCCAAGATCCGCGCGCAACTCGCGAAACTCTCGGCCGAAGACCGGGCCCTGGCGGAGAAGCAGCGATTCTGCCCCGTTCAGGAGGAGCGGCTCGGCTCGATGGGCGTGCCGCCGAAATTGCTGCTCGACGGGAAGCCGGTGTTCATCTGCTGCAAGGCATGCCGCGACGACCTCCAGGCGAAACCCGCTGCGATGCTCGCGAAGGTCGAGGCGTTCAAGAACGGTCAACATCCGAAAAAATGATTTGTCCCCCCGAACCTCAAGGAGAAAGCTCATGCGCTCGTTCATTCCCTCTCTGGTCGTCGCGGTGGCAGTCGCGGCAGCGATCGCCGGCTGCCAGAACTCGTCGTCGACGTCGTCCGCCCCCGGCGCGAAGGTTTACGACGTGAAGGGCAAGATCGTCTCCCTCGACGCCGGGAAGAAGGTGGTCACGCTCGACCACGAGGACATCCCAGGGTTCATGAAGGCGATGACGATGGAGTTCTCGGTCGCGGACGCGAAGGTGCTCGACGGCCTCAAGGCCGGCGACGTCGTCCAGGGCAAGATCAAGTCCGAAGGCGGAACCTACGCGCTGACGAGCCTCGAGAAGCGATAACGCCCGAAGGGATTCGCGATGATCGAGAAGGTGATCGAAGCCTCCGTCCGCAACCGGTTCCTCGTCCTCGTGGTGGCCGCGGTCCTTGCCGTCTTCGGCGTGTACGCGACTCTCAAGACGCCGGTCGACGCGATCCCGGATCTCTCCGAGAACCAGGTCATCGTGTTCACCGACTGGCCGGGCCGAAGCCCGCGCGAGATCGAGGACCAGGTCACGTACCCGCTCTCGCTCCGGCTCCAGGGCCTGGCGGGAATCAAGGCAGTCCGGTCGTCGTCCGAGTTCAACTTCTCGATGATCACCCTCATTTTCGAGGA
>CAYVRB010000130.1:0-16637 GCA_964453375.1 uncultured Alcaligenaceae bacterium | reverse complement strand
GGCGATCACCTGGCCGTGCTTGTCGAAGTCGAGGCCGAAGGTGTTGCCGCCGCCTTCGCTGAAAAGCTCGAACGCCTTCGTCTTCGGATGGTAGCGCCAGATGCCCTGCTGGAATTCGACGACCTCGCCGGGCTTCGCCGGGTTCGGGATTTTGCAGGTGCTCGTGCTGCCGGCCGCGCCGTAGAGCCAGCCGTCCGGGCCCCATTGGAGGCTGTTGGCGACGGAGTGCGTGTCGTCGAATCCGAACCCGGAGAGCGCGACGACGGGATCGCCGTCGGGCACGTCGTCCTGGTTCTTGTCGGGATAGAAGAGGAGATACGGCGATTGCAAAACGTAGACGCCGCCGCCGCCGATGCAGAATCCGCTGGCGAGGTTCAGCCCTTCGATGAAGTCCTTCGACTTGCGGAAGACACCCTTTTCGTCCGGGTCGTAGCAGATCGTCAGGCGATCCAGCCCCTTCGGCCCCTTCGGCGGCGGTTCCGGCACCTTATCCCAGATCGTGCGCAGGTACTGGTCCTGCTTCACCGGCTTGAGGCCGTTCGGGTTCGGATACTGCAAATACTGGAGCACCCACATCCGGCCGCGCTCGTCGAAGCTCATGCTCACCGGCTGCCGCACCATCGGCTCGTGCGCCACGACGCGGACCGTGAACCCCGGCGGCAGCTTCATCTGCTTGACGGCCTCGGCCGGCGGAGTCTGCGCGAACGCGACGAGGGGGCACGCGAGGAGAAGGGCCAGCGAGAGTCGCATGGGAGGCGTCCGGCGGGTGGGATGCAGTGAGGATACGGTCAAGCCGCCCAAATCCGCAAGGGGCGGACGCGATGGGATTGGAATCACGCAATGCGCAATGGGGAAATGGCCGAGGCGGCGAACGTCACGGTTCCGGAATGACTTGCGAGGTCGTTCATCGCGAGTGACGGAGCAGCTCGCCGATTCTCGACCGCGATCGCCCATCAAAATGTGTCTTTCATTCCGTATTTCGAATTCCGAATTCCAATCACTCGCTCTCCGCGGCGGCGACGACCTCTTCGCGGACGATGCCCTTCTTCTTGAGCTTCGTGTGCAGCGTGTCGCGGGACATGCCGAGGATCTGAGACGCGCGGCTGACGTTGCCGTGCGTCTGCTTCAACGCCTTGCGGATCGCCCACGTCTCCAGGTCGTCGATGCTCAAGCTCGACGGCACCTCGCTCGACGGCGTCGGCGGCCCCTCCGAAATCGCCGTGATCGCCAGGTCGCCGGCGTCGATCGTCTCGCCTTCGCTCATCACGGCGGCGCTCTCCAGCACGGCGCGGAGCTGCCGCACGTTCCCCGGCCACGCGTACGCCTGCAATTTGCGGATCGCCGTCGGCTTCAGGTGGAACACCTTGCGGCACTGCACGCTCAGCCGGTCCAGGAAGAAACCGGCCAGTTCCACCACGTCCTCGACGTGCTCGCGCAGCGGCGGCACCTTCAGCGGGATCACCTTCAGGCGGAAGAGCAGGTCCTGCCGGAACTTCCCGGCCTTCACTTCCTTGTCGAGGTCACGGTGCGTGGCGGCGACGACGCGCACGTCCACCTTCACGTCCTTGGTGCCGCCGACGGGGCGGAACGGCTTGCCTTCGATCACGCGCAGGAGCTTCGCCTGGCATTCGAGCGAGAGTTCGCCGACTTCGTCGAGGAAGAGCGTGCCTTCGTCGGCCTGTTCGAAGAGGCCGGGGTGGTCGCGGTCGGCGCCGCTGAAGGCGCCCTTGCGGTAGCCGAAGAGTTCGGCTTCGAGGAGCGTCGGCGCGATGGCGGCGCAGTTGACCACGACGAGCGGCCCGGCGGCGCGATGGCTCTGCCGGTGCAGCGCCTGCGCCACGAGTTCCTTGCCGGAGCCGCTCTCGCCGTGGATCAGCACGGTGAAGGGCAGCGGCGCCGCCTTCGCGATTTGCTGGCGCAGGCCCATCATCGCGTTGCTGTCGCCGATCAGTTCGTCCGCGGTGGGCACGGCGGCGCGGAGGCGGTGGTTCTCGGCTTCCAGCTTGCGGCGATAACGGTGCAGTTCCAGCGCCTTGCCGAGGTAGCCGCTGACCGCCTCGATGAAGCGCACGTCGCGATCGGCGAAGCCGCTGCCGGTGCGGTAGACGTGGACGGCGGCGTACAGGTCGCCCCGCGCCGCCAGCGGCAGGCAGAGCGCATCCTGGTACGCGAAGAGGCTCTCGGTCGGCGGGCGCGGCGCGTCCGCCTTCGGCGGATCGTTGGAGAGCCACACCGTCTTCCGCTCGATGCGCACGCGCTCCGTCAGGCGGCGGCTCAGCGGCACATCCACCGACGCCGCCTCGGGTAAGATGAACTTCGGCGTCGGATCGTTCGGGTCGAGGTTCAGGTAGCCCGCCACCTTCGCCGTGGTCTGGTTCACGATGGCGCGCAGGGCGTGGCGGATCAGTTCGTGGGCGTCCCGCATGTCCACGGCGGCGGTCATGAAGCGCGTCAGCGCCGTCAGTTCGTCGACCTTCGATTGCGATGCCGCGACTTCCGCGTCGGTGAAACGAGCCGGGAAGCGCTCGGAATTGAAGCCGGTCTTCGTGGCGTTCACCGGCTCGGGCGGCGGCGTGCGGCGGTCGAGGCCGGATTTACCGTTCGGAAGCGACTGTAGAATCTCGGAAGGACGAATAGGCGGGGGGGGGGTAGTCAAACTTTCTAAAAAAGTTTGGAAGCGGACCACCGCCTCGCCGATCTGAATTACTGAGCCGTCGTTCAGTTCCGCCGCCCCCGTCACCTTCGCGCCGTTCACTTTCGTGCCGTTCAACCCGAAATCGCGCACCACCCAGCGGCCATCCTCGAAGTAGACCTTCGCATGCAAACGCGAGGCGAGATCGTCCCGAATCACGACGGAACTATCGCGGCTGCGGCCAAGAGTCGCCGGCTGCCCCGGCGCCAGTTCGAACGTGCACGGCGCTCCTTCGCCCGTCTCGACGCAAAGCCTCGCTCGCATGGCATCCTCGCATTGGCTCGAAGGGACGCGACGGCTCGGCCGTCGGAGGTCCCGACACATCGCGGTCCGTGCAACCATAGCACGCGGGCGGTGCAAGAATAATTCGCCGCGCCGATTCATCCGAGGGCGCGAAAACTTCGCGCGCGGCGGAATCCGCGGCCGGTTCGATCAAGGAATAGACGCACGAACCCGCCGTCGGGATTCGCGCGAAGCGACGGGAAAAACGACACGCCGGCGCGACCCGCGTCGCACCGGCGTGAAGGAGTTCGATTCAGGGGGCTTAGCGAACCTTCGCCTTGAACTTCACGACGCCGCCCTGGCCGGGCTGGAGCGTGCCGGGAATCTCGAACTTCACGATGCTCGAACCGCTCGCGTTCGGCGAGATCGTCAGGTTCGTCGGCCGATCCGACAGGCCCGATCCGGCGACGTATTCGAGGCGCGGCGACAGATTGTCGCTCAGCACGAGGTCCGACACCGGCAGCGCCGTGTCGTTCTTGTACTTCAGCGTGAAGGTCACTTCGTCGCCGATCTTCACGCCGGACTTCGGATCGACCGCCTTCGTGACGATCATCTCGTTCGGGAAGTTCACCAGCTCGTCCGGCTCGACGGCGGATTTCACCACCTGCGTGCCGTTGAAGTTGAACGTCGCCTTGACGCTGCTGGCGCTCAGGATCACTTCGGCGCCCTGGCGGCCGACCTGCTCCATCGCGCGGATCGGCAGTTCGAGGCCGATCGGCTTGAGGCGATCGCTCACCGCCTGCGGCAGCGTCGTCGTCCGCGCCGCGCTGCTCGCCTCGCGCTGCTGCCAGCCCTGCAGCCGGTACGCGAAGTACAGCCCCTTCGGATTCAGTTCCACCTTCTGCACCGCGAAGCGCGGCACGCAGACGCACACCTTGTTCGACGTCGCGACCTTCCGCTTCGCCCCCTGCGTGTATTCGAGCGCCACGTCGGTGGCGTCCAGGCCGCCGAGTTCGCCGTCGTCGCGGATGCCGAGCGCGGTCTTCGTGTCGCCGCCGTCGGTCAGGCATTCCTCCGCGTTCGGCTTCGGGCCGAGGATCGGATCGTACAGCGGCACGCCGGTCCACGCGAGCGGCGGCGGCACCGCCGGGCTGGCGAGCTTCCCCTCGCCGGGCAGCAGCACCGTACCGGGGATCGCGGTGCGGCGAAGTTCCTCGGCCGTCGGCACGCGGTTGCCGACGCGCACGATCATCACGATCCGGCCGTTGTCGGCGGCGGCGCCGATCGCGTCGTCGTCGGTGTCGGCGATCTGTTCGAGCGGCCGGTCGGCGGTCGTCTTCGCCGGTACCGCCTTCTCGGGGTCTTCGAGGTAAATCACTTTCGTGAGCAGCGATCCGTCGGCGGCCTTGGCGAGGTCGTCGGCGCCGAAGGCGATCGCGGCGGCGTAGTCCATGTAGTTCATGCCGGGGCGCGGCGCGAGCGAGCCGCGGACTTCGATCTCGGGGTAGAGCGCTTCGTCGGGTCGATTCGGCAGGCCGGTGAGTTGAACGCGGTAGACGTAGCCGGGGCGGAAGCCGAAGGTGCCGCCGGCGGCGTGGAGCTTCGCGCCGTCGGTGCCGGGCATGGTGACGACGCGCACGCCGTCGGGCAGCGTGAACTTCACGGCGAGCAGCGGCGCCGGCGCGAGCGCCGGACACGCCTGCGCGATCGGCGGCTGCGTCGGCCCGGGCTGCAGCATGTGCATCCGCGCCGGCGCGGCGGGCGGGCAGTTCCCGGTCGCGCAGTTCGGGCCGGCCTTGCCGGGGTGCGTTCCGGTCGCGAGCGGGGCCAACAGCAGCAGCGACGCGAAGTTCATGGCGGCCATCCCATCGAATGAGATCGTTTAGCGGCGACGCGGTGGCTTTGCGAAGCGGAGCGCGGAGCCGTCAAAACAAAGAGGCGGCGCCGTCGGTCAATCGTGTCCGTCGGCGCCGCCCCGTCGTCATCGTTCGACTCAGCGAACCTGCGGAATGCTCGGCAGCGAGGTCACCGGCTGAGCGGGCAGCATCCGCGGCGCCGCGGCCATGGGCGGGGTCGCCGCCGGCATCGTCGCCATCGGCGGGCCGCCGACCGCGTCCATCGCCGGCGAGTTCGGGTTTTCGAGGTTGATGTTCCCGATGCGGATGACGGCGAGCACCGTGCCGCGGCGGGTCGCTTCGACGATCGGGTCGGCGCCCGGTTCGAGCTGCGTGGAGACGACTTCCTCCGCGCCGCCGAGGGCCGCCGCGTCCTGGAACGCCGGGTCGGGCAGGTAGATCACCTTGACGACGAGGTTGCCGGCGTTGACGCGCTCGAAGTCGTCGTTCGTGAACGACACGGGCACGGAGTTGTGCGAGAGGTACGTGATGGTCTTGATCGACGACGGCGCGACTTCGAGCGTGGGGTAGTAGACCTTGCTCGGCTGCGTCGGCACGCCGGAGACCTTGAGGCGATAGATGTTCCCTTGCATGAAGTTGTAGCTGGCCGGGGCGACGAGGCCGGTGTCGGCGTAGCTGCCGTTGACGAGCCAGCCGATGCGAGCCTTGTCGGGCGAGACGAACTTGATGGAGGTGCGCTGGTTGCTGATGGTCGGTCCGTAGGCGCTGCCGGGGCCGGTCGGCCCGACGAAGGCGACGGCGCCGGCGGGGCCCATCGCGGGCACGGGCAGGATGCCATTGTTGCCCATCATCGTGCCGAGGCCGTGGCCCATCGGGCCGAAGGCGTACGGGTCGCCGCCGCCGGCGGGGTGGACGTTGCCGCCGTGGCTGCCCCAATGCGGGGCGGCGCCGGTGTCGCAGGTGGCGCACGTTTCGCAGCCGGCGCTGCCGCCGCCGACGATGCGCGTCAGGCCGGAGGCGCCTTGCAGCTGCGCGTCCTCGACGACGTTCGCGGAGGCCTGTTGAATCTTCGGTTCGGCCTTCGCCCCCTTCGTGCCCTTCTTCTGCACGAAGGCGGTCATCCGTTCCGACGTTTCCCCGGCCGAGCGCGGGGCGGTCGACGCGGACTTCTTCTTCTGGGCGTCGGTGGTCATGCACCCGCCGAGGCCGGCCAACAGCAGGACGGTTGCGGTCGTACGTTTCATGGGTTCCCCAACGGGTAGGCAGCCGGGAATCGGTTCGCGAAGAATCGCTACTGCCGTTAACATCGTCCCGGTCCGGTCCGAACTTTGGATAAAATCCGAACCCCTCGCGCAGATTCGCCAGACGGAGCAACCGGCACAATTTGGAGAAGTGGGGAGTGGGGAGTGGGGAGTGGGGAGTAGGGAGTGGAAAACAAAATACAAGAAGCGCGTAATAAGTAGCGCCGCGCTTTGTAGTTTGACAAACCCCCTGCCCCCCCTCTACTCCTCCCCCCCCCCCCTCCTGCGACCCCCCCCCCCCCCCCCCCCCCCCCCCCCCCCCCACTCCCCACTTCCCCAGTTACCCCCCCGTTACAGCTTTCCGGCTAGAATTCGAGCGATTCGCCCGCTTCCCGGGAGGTTCCCATGTCCCGCGTCCTCTGCGCCCTGTTCGTCGCCTGCGTCGCCCTGCCGGCGACCGCCGCCGAAAAAGCCGTCGTCAAACCCAAACCGATCGACCTCGTGGTCTGCCTCGACGTGTCCGGCAGCATGCACGGCCTGATCGACTCCGCCAAGATCCGCCTCTGGGACATCGTCAACGAACTCACGCGCCTCAAACCCACGCCGAACCTCCGCGTCGGACTCTACAGCTACGGCCACTCCACCTACTCCAGCGAATCGGGCTGGGTGCGCAAGGAGATCGACCTCACGACCGACCTCGACACCGTGTACGCCAAGCTGAACGCGCTGACCATCAACGGCGGCGAGGAATACGTCGCCCGCGTCACGAAGGCCTCGCTCACCGAGCAGAAATGGTGCGAGGACAAGGACGCCCTGAAGCTGATCTTCGTTTGCGGCAACGAACCGGCCAACCAGGACCGCGTGGTGCAACTGCCCGACGTCGCCAACCTCGCGAAGGAACTCGGCGTCATCGTGAACACGATCTATTGCGGCGCGGGGAACAACCGGGAATCCCAAGGCTGGGCGAACTTCGCCGCGAAGTGCGGCGGCAAGTTCGCGACGATCGACCAGAACCGCGCGAAGGCCGTGCCCCACATCGCCACGCCGTACGACAAGGACATTCTCTCGTTCAACGAGAAGCTGAACACGACGTACGTCGCGTTCGGCGGCGACGGCAAGAAGGGGGCCGAGAACCAGGCGGCGCAGGACAAGAACGCCGCCGCGAACGCCCCGGCGGCGGAACTGGGCCGCGCCGCCGCCAAGGCCGGCGCTTCTTATCGCAACGAAGGTTGGGACCTCGTCGACAAGCTGAAGCAGGACCCGAAGTTCGACCTGACGAAGCTGAAGGCGGAGGAACTCTGCGACGACATGAAGAAGCTCAAGCCGGAGGACCGCAAAGCCTACGTCGAGAAGAAGGGCGAGGAGCGGGTCAAGCTTCAAAAGGAGATCGGCGAACTGTCCGCGAAGCGTCAGAAGCACATCGACGAGGAGCTGAAGAAGCTGCCGAAGGACGGCGGCGACGCCGCGCTCGACGACGCCCTCCGCGGCATGATCCGCGATCAGGCCAAGGACAAGGGTTTCACGGTCGAGGCGAAGAAGTAATAATGGACTTGAAGCCCAGGGACGGCCGTCCCTGGGCTTTCGGAGCCACACTATGCCCAAAGCGCGCATCGTCGTCGTCGAGGACGAACCCGCCATCCGCCGCGGCGTGTCGGACGCCCTGCGCCTCACCGGCTACGACGTCACCGAGGCGCCCGACGGCGCCGTCGGACTCGTCGAAGCCTCCGCCGGCGGCATCGACCTTGTCCTGCTTGATCTGCTGCTCCCGCGCCGCGACGGACTCGAAGTCCTCGCCGAGCTTCGCAAGGTCCACCCCACACGCCCGGTCATCATCCTCACGGCGCGCGGCGGCGAGGAGGATCGGGTTCGCGGGCTGAAGATGGGCGCTGACGACTACGTCGTCAAACCCTTCTCCGCCAAGGAACTGCTGGCCCGCGTCGAGGCCGTCCTCCGCCGGACGATGAAGGCGCCGCCGACGGTGCTTTCCGTGAAGATCGGCAAGGGAACGGTCGATCTCCAACGCCGGGAGATCCGCTGGACCGCGCAGGAGCGCACGGACCTGTCGGAGACGGAAGCGGCGGTGTTGAAGTATCTGATCGAGAATCGCGAGCGCGCCGTGCCGCGCGAGGAGTTGCTCGGCCGCGTCTGGGGCATCGGCACCGCCGGCCTCGAGACGCGCGCCGTCGACATGCACGTCGCCCGGTTGCGCGCGAAGTTGAAGGACCCGACCGGCGACGACCACGGCGACGCGATCGTGACCGTCCGCGCCACCGGCTACATGGCCGGCCCGGGGCTGACGATCAAGGAGACCGTGTAGCGGCGACGCCGGACGAGACCGTTTAGCGGCGACGCCGGACTAGACCGTTTAGCCGCGACGCGGAGTCTTCGGAGCGGAGCGCGGGAGTGAAGACAACGAATACACCTGAATTGATGACAGGGTTTTGTCCCCTCCCCCCTTGAGGTGGAGGGTTAGTGTTGGGGGTCAGGGCCAACGAATCCGCCCGACTACTTCGGAAAAACATGACCGATACGGAGCATTACGTCTGGGCGCGGATTCGACACAAGCAACTGGGAGGATTTCGATTTCGTCGCCAGCATCCGATCGGCCCGTTCATCGTCGATTTCATCTGCTTGGAACGAAAACTCATCCTGGAATTGGATGGCGGCCAGCATGACGATCGGAGGGATTACGATGAACGACGATCTCGGTACTTAAACGAATGTGGATATCGGGTGGTGCGATACTGGAATCATCAGATATTCGAGGACTGGGATTGGATCGCGGAAGATTTGTTTCGACGGCTCTCGGAGGGGGCCACCCCCCACCCTAACCCTCCCCCTCAAGGGGGGAGGGGACAAGAGGCTTTCGGGACGCACGATTCGATTTCCACGATCGACGTTGCTCGCAAGATCGATCGACGGGGCGGTTGAAACGACTCGTAGTCACGACACCAGAGAGGTTTTTTTCTTGCTCGGTCGACGGCTGCTCACCCCCTTCGGGGGGCTTTGCGTCTTCCTCCTGATCGTCGCGCTCGTCGCGGGCGGTCTCGGCTGGGTCACGCGCGCCGCGCTCATGGTCGAAGCCTCCGAGCGCGACGCCACCGCCCGCGCCGACGCCTCCGCCAAGGAACGCCTCGCGCTCTGGCAGCTCGACAGCCGCCTCTTCCCCACCCTCGCCGTCGAGAACGGCCGACCCTACGCGCAATACTTCAGCCTCTACATCCCGCACCCCGTCGCCCTCGACGACAAGGGGAACGTGAACAACCCCGGCCGTGTTCCCTCGCCGCTGCTCTCGGCCGAACTGCCCGACTGGATGCTCCTGCACTTCCAACTCGACCCGGACAAGGGCTGGTTCTCGCCGCAAGTGCCGCCGGCGAGCGTCTCGGAGATGTTGAGCAAGCAGCTCGGCGACGAGATCGCGATCGCGAACGACACGCCGATGCGCCGGAAGCTGCTCGTGGAGCTGCGGGACAAGTTCGACGTGAAGCCGACGCACCTGCAGTTCGTGAACCAGGAGTTCGCGGACCCGAACGAAGGCGCGTTCGGCGTGCCGGTGTACGGCGACGGGGCGGCCGAACAGACGCGCTTGTCGAACGCGGGCAACACCGCGGCGATGGATCCGATGAACTACCAGCGGAACACGCTGCCGATGCCGGGCGCGCAGCCGCCGCCCGAATACCAGCAGGCGGACGGAAGGTTCCGCGGCAACCGCGGCGGGACCGAGCAGGACCTGATGGATCGAAAGAAGGCGGCCGAGCGCGCGAGCAAGGAAGGCGCGACGACCGGCGCGCAATTCGGGCCGAGCAACACGATGGGCCGCGGCGCGGCGCCGAATCCGAGCCTGGAAAAGAACACGAGTCCACCGCCCTACGCGCCGCGTGGCCAATTGCCGGCGCCGGCCGGTCCTCCGGCACCGGCTCCATCGCCGGCGGCCGGCGGGATGGGCGGTGGCCGACCCGGCGCCGCCGCGCCGGCGCCGCCCCAGCCGAAGATGATGAAGGACGCCGCCCCTCTCGCCGCCAAGCCGGAGGCGCCGCGGACCGAGGCGCCGAACGTCCAGCAGATGTCCGAAGCGATCGGGCCGTCGAAATCCGGCGCGAAGAATCCCGTGGCCGTCGAGAAGGCGCCCGCCGTGCAGGTCGGCCCGATGCGGCCGCAATGGATGTTCGCCGAGGACGGCAGCAGCTACCTCCTGCTCGTCCGTTCGGCGCGCCTCGAAACCAAGACCGTCTTCCAGGGCGTCGTCCTCGATTGGACGCGCCTCAAGGACGTGCTGCTCGACGAGATTCGCCCGACGTTCCCGGACGCGGCGCTCGTGCCGGTGTACGACGGCGAGGAGAACACCGAGCGCCAGATGGCCGCGATCCCCGCGCGACTCGACCCCGGACCGACGCCTCCCGCGGAGGCGCCGGGCTGGACGCCGCTGCGGCTCGGCCTCTCGCTCGGCTGGGGGGCGGCGCTCGTCGCGCTCGCCGGCATCTGGATCGGCGGCCGCGCGCTCATCGACCTCTCCGAACGCCGCATCCGGTTCGTCTCCGCCGTCACGCACGAGCTGCGCACGCCGCTCACCTCGCTGCGCCTTTATCTCGATCTGCTGACGAGCGGCATGATCGAGGACGAGGAGAAGCAGAAGGAATACCTGCGCACGCTCCACGGCGAATCGGACCGGCTGAACCGCCTCATCGAGAACGTGCTCGACTTCGCCCGCCTCGAGAAGCGCACGCTCCAGACGCACGTCGCGCCGACGAAGGTGGACTCGCTGCTGGATTCGGCCCGCGCCACCTGGGCCGACCGCGTCGCCGCCGACGGCAAGGAGCTCGTCGTCATCGGCACCGTCCCCGTCGACCAGACCGTGCGCACCGACGCGCGCATCGTCGGGCAGATCCTCGGCAACCTGATCGACAATGCCCGCAAATATTCGCCCGGCGCGGCCGACCCGCGCATCTGGGTGTGGGCGAAGCCCGGCGTCGGCCAGCGCATCGTCTTCGAGGTCGAGGACCGCGGCCCCGGCGTCCCGCTCGCCGAACGCACCACCATCTTTCGCCCGTTCCGCCGCGGCCAGGCGGCCGACACCACCGCCGGCGGTGCCGGCCTCGGACTCGCGCTCGCGAAGCAGTGGGCCGAGATGCTCGGCGGCACGCTCGTCTACCGCGTCGCCGACGGCGGCGTCGGCGCCTGCTTCCGGTTGGAACTCCCGATCTGACGTTACCAGAAGCGGCACAGTCGTAGTTGGCCCGTTTGCTTCGAAACGCGAATTCCCGTGAATTCCTGGAACGCGTCGAAGTCGTCGCAAGTCGTTATCTGGCTTGAGTCGGACCGAGTGGGTCCGGAAAAATGGGTGGGTCCGCCGGGGGGTGGCGCAGGCGCGGCGGACCCACTCGCGACGGACGCCGTCCCAAAAGAATCCTCGACGAAATCCCGACTCGTCTCCCGCGAATTCCCGTTGCCGTGCGCCGCGCCCCCGCAACAATAGCGGCGTCACGTCCCTCCTCGCGGGAGCTCCGTCATGGGCTTGCTCGATCGCCTGCGCGGCGAATTCATCGACATCATCGAATGGACCGAACCGTCGCAGAACGAGATCCTCGCGTACCGCTACCCGCGCTACGACAACGAAATCAAGAACGGCGCCAAGTTGATCGTCCGCGAGGGCCAGGTCGCCGCGTTCGTCAAGGAGGGCCAGCTCGCCGACGTCAAGACGCCGGGCATGTACACCCTCGACACGAACAACATGCCGATCCTCTCGAAGATCCTCGGCTGGAAGTACGGCTTCGAGTCGCCGTTCAAGTGCGAGGTCTACTTCATCTCGACGCGCCAGTGGACGGACCAGAAGTGGGGCACGTCGAACCCGATCATGCTGCGCGATCCCGAATTCGGTCCGGTCCGGCTCCGCGCCTTCGGCAACTACGCGTTCAAGGTGTCCGACGCCGGAGTGTTCCTCAAGGAACTCGTTTCGACCGATCCGTCGTTCGAGGCGTTCGAGATCACCGGCCAGCTCCGCAACACCATCGTGACGAAATTCATCGACGCGATGGCGAGCGCGAAGATCCCGATCCTGGACATGGCCGGGAACTACGAGAGCCTGGGAAAGGTGGCGCTGCCGCGGATCGCGCCGGACCTGGCGACGATGGGCCTGACGCTGACGCAGTTCAACGTCGAGAACATCTCGCTGCCGCCGGAGGTGGAGCGGGCGCTCGACAAGCGCTCCGAGATGGGCGTGCTGGGGAACCTCGACAACTACATGAAGTACCAGACGGCCGAGGCGGTGCGGGACGCGGCGAACAACCCCGGCGGCGGCGGGGCGGCGCTCGGCGCGGGCTTCGGCGCGGGGATGGCGATCGGCAACCAGATGGGCACGGCGTTCGCGCCGAAACCGAGCAACCCGAACGAAGTCATCGACCTGCGCAACGTCGGCCCGGCGGCCGCGGCCCCGCCGCCCCTGCCCGGCGCGGCGGCGGTCAAGTACCACGCCGCGATCGCCGGCCAATCGGCCGGGCCGTTCGATTGGGCCATGTTGCAGGCGAAGGTCGCCGCCGGCGAGATCACGCGGAACTCGCTCGTGTGGAAGAGCGGCATGGCGAACTGGGTCGCCGCCGACTCCGTCGCCGAGCTGCAACCGCTGTTCGCGCACCTGCCCCCGCCGCTGCCGAAATAATCCATGGGCGAACCGATCGAAAAGATTCCGACCGTCTCCAAGGCTCCGCCGGCGGGGAAGAAGTTCCCCTGCCCGCAGTGCGGCGCGCGGCTCGATTTCAACCCGGCCGTCCGCGGCCTCGCCTGCCCCTACTGCGGCCACGAGGAGACGATCCGCAAGGACACCGCGCCCGCCGTCCTCGAACGCGACTACCTCAAGTATCTCGACGACCTGGAAACGAAATCGAAGCCGATCCCCGGCCGCGAGACGCAGACGCGCTGCACCGGCTGCGGGGCGATGGTGCTGCTGGAGGAGAAGGTGGCGACGGAGCGCTGCCCGTTCTGCGTCACGCACCTGGAGAACAAGCCGGTCGCCGTCGCCGGGATGATCGCCCCGGAGTGCATCCTGCCGTTCAAGGTGGACCTGCGCCGCGCCCGGAGCGCCTTCTCGAAGTGGCTTCACTCGCTCTGGTTCGCGCCGTCGGAACTGACGCGCATCGCCACGCTCGGCCAGCTCCAAGGCGTCTACGTGCCGTACTGGACCTACGACACGATGACGTACACCTTCTACGATGGCGAGCGCGGCGACAACTACACCGACTGGGTCACGCGCACCGTCCGCGACGCGAACGGCAACACGCGGACCGAGACGGTGCCGGTCACGCGCATCGCCTGGTCGAGCGTGTCGGGGGAGGTCCAGCACTTCTTCGACGACGTGCTCGTCTGCGGCTCGAAGAGCCTGCCGCAGGGCCTCATCGACGGCCTCGAACCGTGGGAGATCGGTCGGCTCGACGGCTTCCAGCCCGAATACCTCAGCGGCTTCCGCACCGAGCGCTACGCCCTCGGCTTGAAGGAGGGCTTCCAGGTCGCCAAGTCCCTCATCGAGCCGACGATCGACCGGCTCATCCGCCAGGACATTGGCGGCGACCACCAGCGCGTCCACGACCAGAAGACGAAGCACTCCGCCATCACCTTCAAGCACCTGCTGCTGCCGGTCTGGATCGCGGTCTACCGCTACCACGACCGGACGTTCCAGATCCTCGTGAACGGCCGCAGCGGGAAGGTGGTCGGCAAGCGCCCGTGGAGCACGTGGAAGATCGTGCGGCTGGTGCTGCTGGCGCTGTTCGCGATCGGGATCATCGCATTGATTGCGACGCGCGTGAAGTGACCGACAACGACGAACGCCGACTGATTTCGGCGAATTGCCGGCTGCGACCGATGACTGGCTCGAGATCAAGGTTGTGGGATTTCCAACTGACGACAGATCGAGCGAACCGTGCCGGGCTTGACGAACGTATGGCGTGGAACCGTCGAGCGACGGCCGTTCGACGGGTTCCACCAAACGTCGTGCTTCTGACCATGTCGTAGCAGATCGCAGCCGTTTGCGCTGAGGTGCCGTTCCAGATCGCGTCCGTTCATGTCACGGCGACCCGACGAACGCGGCGCGGTTTCCGATCGCCGTTCCGTACCGCGTTCAACATTTCCATCGCGTCGGCCGCATTCTCGAATCCTTCCTGGATCGTCTCCGCTTCGGTAATCAACTCGGGATCGAGCGGCGACGTGACGACGTAGCCGCCCTCCGGTTGCGGATCGAACGTCAAAACGAGTTTGCCGTCCGAGACCGTATACGTCGTTTTCTTGCGTTTCATCGTGACTCCCGATCGCGAACCCGCGTTCTATTCTATTTCTTCCCCATCACGCCCTGCGCCGTCAGCCATTCGACCAGGCGGTCCGGCCAGCCGGCGACGGTCGCGTCCGGGGCGATCCGCCACTTGCCGGTTTCGGCATTCTTCCAGCCGGTGCCCAATCCGAGGCCGTGGACGCCCTTGGCGTACATGTGCAGCTCGCACGAGACCTTCGCCTTCTTGCAGGCGAGGTAGAACAGGATCGCGTTCTCCGGCACGACGGCCGTGTCCTCGCTCGTGTGGAAGATGAACGTCGGCGGCGTCTTGGCCGTCACCTGCTTGTCGTTCGAGTAGGACTCCAGCAACTTCGCGTCCGGATTCTTGCCAAGCAGGTTCGTCACCGATCCGGAGTGCGTCACTTTCGGATCGGTCGAGATCACGGGATACGACAGGATCAGGAAGTCGGGCCGACAGCTCGCCTTGTCGATGTCGTCGCCGTCGGCCTTGCCGTCGTCGAAGTGGGTGCCGGCCGTGCTGGCGAGATGGCCGCCGGCGGAGAAGCCCCAGATGCCGATGCGCTTCGCGTCGAGGCCCCACTCCTTCGCCTTCGCGCGCACGGTGCGGATGGCGCGCTGGGCGTCCTCCATCGGGGCCGGGTGGAGCGGCCCCTTGCGCTCGCCCTGCGCGATGCGGTAGTGCAGGACGAACGCGGTGACGCCGTGCTTGTTGAGGAAGAGGGCCGCGTCCTTGCCCTCGTGCTCGTCGGCGAGCATGCCGTAGCCGCCGCCGGGGCAGATCACGCACGCGGCCCCGTTCGCCTTGTCGGCCGGGGCCTTGTAGACGGTGATGGTCGGTTTGTCGAACTTGCTGTCGCCGACGGCGTGCGGCGCCTTGCCGGACCAGAGCGGCAAAACTTCGGGCACGGGCGGTTGGGACAGGACGAGGGCGGCGAGCACGAGCGGCGTCATGCGACAGCTCCGATGGGAAAGGATGCGGATGGTATATCAGCGCAGCCGGCCGTGGACGTAGAGGTCGGAACCGAGAACGCGGATGCTCGGATGGGGGAGTTTGAGCGCGTCGGCGATCCGTTCGACGCCGACGCCGGCGACCGGGCCGGGGCCGTCCCCGCCGACTAGGAGCGGCGCGACGAAGGCGTGGACCTCGTCGGCCGCGCCGGCCTCCAGGAACGAACCCGTCAACGCGGCGCCGCCCTCGACGAGGATGTTCGTGAACCGCCGGCGACCGAGTTCGTCCAGCAAATCCAGGATCGAATCGCCGACGACGACTTCCGCGCCCGCGGCGATCCAGGGCGCGAGCTTCGATCCGGCGGATTTCGGGGCGAAGACGAGTACCGGCGCGTCGCGGGTCGTTTGGAGCAATCGGCGATCGGGAGGGAGTTCGCCCGTTCTCGTCAGGACGATGCGCGTGGCGACGCGCGGCCCCGGCGGGCGCGCGGTGAGCAGCGGATCGTCGGCGCGCAGCGTGCCGGCGCCGACGACGATCGCGTCCATGCGCCCGCGCAGTTCGTGGACGATCGCGCGCGATTCCTCCCCGCTGATCCATCGTGAGTCGCCGGTCCGCGTCGCGATCTTGCCGTCGAGCGACATCGCCCACTTCAGGTGCACCCACGGCCGACCGGTCGCGAGCAACTTCAAATAGGGCGCGTTCAACTGCTTCGCTTCCCATTCGCAGACTCCGACCGTTACATCGATTCCCGCCTCGCGAAGAACCGTCAGCCCGCCGCCGGCGACCTTCGGGAACGGATCGGCCATCGCCACGACGACGCGCCGCACGCCGGACCGCAGCACCGCGTCGGTGCAGGGCGGCGTCTTGCCGACGTGACAGCACGGCTCCAGCGTGACGAAGAGCGTGCCGCCCTTCGCCCGTTCGCCGGCCATCGCGAAGGCATTCACCTCCGCGTGCGCTTCGCTGAACCGTTCGTGCCAGCCTTCGCCGACGACTTGGCCGGCCGCGTCCAGCACGACCGCGCCGACCATCGGGTTCGGCTCGACGGCGCCGATTCCGCGCGCCGCCAGCGCAAGCGCCCGCCGCATTCCGCGTTCGTCGTCCGACATGGGGAGAAATCCCGGAAATCGCGCGAACCGACGGTCGGTTCCCGCGTCCCTTCAACGTACACGACACGCACGGCGGGGCCACGAATTCCCATGAACGCGATGCTCGCCAATCTCGAACGCATGAACCGCAGGGCGATGAGCCTGAGCGGTCTCGCCGGTCCTCCGTAATCTCCCGCACGATCCGAAGCGATTCGTCGGCCGGGGGAACGTGAGGATCCCCCGGCCGATTGTTTTTGGAATGCGGATTTTGGAATGCGGGATTCGGAAGGCGGAATTAAAGACCGGAGGCTTTGGTG
>CAYVRB010000129.1:0-16834 GCA_964453375.1 uncultured Alcaligenaceae bacterium | reverse complement strand
CGCCGAAGGCCCGAAAAAGCGCAAGATCAATCAGACGGGCCGTGAACGGTTACGTAATAGGTAATCTGTGCATCGGGATAATCATCTGTTATACCGCATAGGGCTTTATCATATGGCGAGATTTCAACTAGAGCAAGTTGCGGGGATGGTCGTAAGCGACGAGGAGCTAAAGATCGATTTAAACCGGGTAGCCACGCAGCTCGGCCAGCGCACTGTGTCCTGTAGGGCATACCAGCTTTATGGTAATTTTTCTCATACGACCCAAAGTGTGCGGTTTGGGAATTGGAACGGTGCGCTGCTCGCCGCCGGACTTGAAATTGGCCACGAGAATTCAATTTCAACGGAAGATTTATTCGAGAACATACTCGAGCTTTGGCAGTATTACGGTCGTCAACCACGCCGAATAGAACTCGCGATTCCGCCCTCACACTATTCAATGGGCCCATACAACCGCGCATTCGGTGGCTGGACGAATGCCCTTCGTGCCTTTGTTGATTTCGCCAATACCACGGCTGCATCCGTGCCGATCGCCGAACCTAGTCGGCCGATTCGCCGAACGCCGCGTGATCCATCACTGGGGTTACGATTTCGCGTCCTCCAACGCGACAATTTCACGTGCAGGTCATGCGGGCGAAGTCCGGCGATGGTATTGGGACTCTTGTTGCACATCGACCACATCGTACCATGGGCCGAGGACGGCGAAACATTGATAGAAAATTTGCAGACCCTCTGCGAAGCGTGCAATATTGGCAAAGGCCGATTGCTTCCACCCGAACACGGCCAAAATGCGATATAACAAACTTATGAAGCAGACTGGACGCAAAAAGGGGACGCAGCTAGTTTCTAAACGATCTGCGTCCCCATTTTTGTAAATCTCGGCCAGTTCAACGAAGAAATGCCCCGGCGAACGGCGCGGCGTCAGCCCGCCGTGCGAGGGAATGCGGAACCACCGGCGGACTCACGTCGCGCCGTTCGCCAAATGCGATGAGCCGCCGGGTCGAGGACCAACGCCCCCGATCCGGCGGCTCACCAAATACCTTGACTCAATACACCGCGTTCGGATCGACCTTCGCCGGGCCGCTCGACGCGGCGTTGCCGCCGGCGTAGCGGGCGTGCCAGCCCTCGGCGGCGCGGAGATTGTGCAACTCCTCCATCGTGTAGCCGTACTTCTGGAACCACGGCGTGCCCTGCTTCACGATCGCGTCGATGTCCTTCACGCGGCGCACGCACTCCGTCTCGGCGAACTTCTGGCGCTCGGCCGGGCTGGTGAAGGTGAAGAATTCCTTCCAGAACGCCCGGCCGCCGAGGATGCCGCTCGCGCCGGCCTTCATCGACATTTCCACCTGCTTCTTGTACTGGTCGTAGTCCACGCCCGCGCTCAACAGCACCCACGGCTTCGTACAGGCGTCGTTCAGGCGCTTCAGGTTGTCCATCAGCTGCGCGTCGCTCTCGACGCCCGGCGTGCCGGGGAACTCCGACTTGTAGATGTCGCAGTAGCGGCTGAGGATGCGGGCCGATTCGATCACCGTCGTCGCCTTGCGGGCGATCTTGCTCGGCGACTTGTCGTCCTCGCCGTTGTAGGCGAAGTGGATCGGCTCCAGCAGGAAGAGGATGTCGTGCGCGATGCACTCTTCCCAGATCTTGCGGGTGAATTCGAAGTTGTGCTCGGCCGAGTCGAACTCCTCCGGCTCGAACTGGGCGAGGAGCTTCACCGCGTCCGCGCCGCACTTCTTGATCTTGTGGACGCCCCAGCCCTGCTCGACCTCGCCGCAGGGGGCGCCGGCCTTGTTCTTGTTGGCGCCGGACTTCTCGACGCGGATGAGCGTGCCGGTGCTGGCGGGGACGGCGTTGGCGGCGATGGTGCTCCAGTAGCCGTAGTAGCCGTCGACGAGCAGGCCGGAGCAGTGCGGCGCGAGGGCGCGGGAGAGCATCACCTTGGCGTCGGCGATTTCGGCGAAGGTCGGCTCCTTGCCGGTGGCCTTCTTCATCATGGAGATCATGGAGCTGTTCTGGTCCGTCGCCACCATGGTGAGGGTGCCGTTCGGATTGCAGATGCGCTGGAGGCCGCGGAGCTTGCCGGGCGTGAACCCGAGGCCGAGCAGGCGGGTGACGGAACGGAGGGTGGACATCGGGGCAGGCTCCGGGTGGTGATGATGGTCAGTTTCTATTGGCATTCGCGCCGCGCGGCGAGGAACGGCCCGCGGACGGTCGTCCGCGGGCCGCGCCATCCGTTACTTCACCATCTCTTCGACGGTCTTCGCGATCGCGTCGGCCCAGATCGTGTAGCCCTTCTCGGAGAGGTGCAGGAAGTCGGGCATGGTCGCCTTGGGCAGGCCGCCCTTGTCGTCGAGGAACTTCTCGCCGATGTCGAGGTACTTCACGCTCTTGCCGTCGTCGAACTTGGCGAGCAGGGCGTTGACGGCGGGCGTCTTCGTGTTCAGTTCGTCCTTGGCGACGACCATCGGATCGGCGGGCTTCTTGCCGGAGCGGGGGAAGACGCCGAGGAGCAGGACCTTGGCCTTGGGCTTCTGCTTGTGGAACTCGGCGAGGATCGCCTTGACGCCGTCGGCGATTTGTTCGGGGGAGTTGGAGCCGAAGTTGTTGGTGCCGATCATCATGACGACGACTTTGGGGTCGATGCCGTCGAGTTCCTTGCCTTCGGTGATGCGCCAGAGGACGTGCTGGGTGCGGTCGCCGCCGATGCCGAGGTTGGCGGCGTTCCACTTGGCGAATTTCTCGGTCCAGACCTTTTTGCCGGCGCCTTCCCAGCCTTGCGTGATGGAATCGCCGACGAAGAGGACGTCGACGTGGCCCTTCTTGGAGCGATCGACGAAGGCTTCGTGGCGTTTCTTCCAGTTGGCCTGTTCGAGGCGGTGGGCGGGCTTGGCGGCGTCGTTGTCCTTGGGTTTGGCCTTGTCCTTGTCCTGGGCGGTGCCGTCGGCGCGGAAGGCGACGAGGAGGAGGCCGGCCGCGAGGAGGACGGCGGCGGGGCGGCGTGCGAAGGTAGTCATGGGAGTACCATCGAGAGGAAATGGGGTGGGCGTCGCGGGTTGCGACGGGGCTATTCAAGGATCGGCGGCGGCGGAGTCAACGGCGCGCCTTGACGCGACCGGCCCGGTTCCCGACATTGATTCCACTTTCCATGTCCTTCCCGTCGGAACCGCCATGCCTTCCGCGCCGTGTCGGGTTCGAATCGCGATCGCGCTCGTGTTCGCGTGCGTCGGCGGCCGGGCGTTCGGCCAGGACCGGCCGGCGCTGGGCGTCGGCGGCCTCGGGCCGGGCGGCCTGCGCATCGCCGTGACGGAGCGCTGGGGGTCCGTGGCGTTCGCGATCCGCAACGTTTCGGACACGCCGCGCGAGGCGCGCGTGGTCGCCTTCCACGACGGCGACGAATTCGCGGAGTACGCGCGCGACCTGTGGGTGCCGGCGAATTCGGAAGTGACGGCGTGGATGTCGCTCGGCCCCGTGCCGAAGCCCCAACCGGGCGCCAAGCCGTTTTCCGCCATCGGCCGCACGCTGCACTACATCCTCTACGATCGCACCGGTGGAACCTCGACCGTCGTGCGGCCGACGTCCGAGGAGAAGCTCCGCGATCGCGCCGTGCTCTACCGGCCGAAAACCGAATGGTCCACCGCGCTCTTCACCGACGAACCGGTGGACCCCGACGCCTCGTCGTTCCGGCATCCGACGCCCGACCAGGAGGCCAACGACATCGTGCGCGTCATGCGCTCGCTGCGCGGCCAATCCGACTACTTCTCCCACGTCGTCGCCGCCACGCTGCCGTCGTCGCCCGAATCGTACGACGGCGTCGACCAGATCGTGCTCGCCAGCACCCGGTTGAAGGTCGATCCGCACGGCCGCGCCTCGCTGCGGCAGTGGGTGGAGCGCGGCGGGCTGCTGTGGGTGATGCTCGACCAGGTCGACGCCGACCTGCTGGAATCGCTGCTGGGCGAAGAGTGCGCGCCGCGCGTGGTGGACCGGACGAGCCTGAATCGCGTGCGGTTCGTGCGTGTCGGGGGGAACGAACGGCCGACGGACCTCGATCCGTCCATCCCGACCCGCGACCACGAACATCCCGTCCCGTTCGTGCGCGTGGCGCTCACCGGCCGGGAGACGGTGCACCATTTCGTGGACGCCTGGCCGGCGTCGTTCTCGATCCGCGCCGGACGCGGGCGCATTCTGGTGACGACGCTGGGCGCGGCCGGATGGTACCGGCCGCGCGTCACGGTTGCGGCCCCGGCGCCGCCAGGGCGGCGCCCCTTCCCGGCGTCGTCGTTGGATCCGCCGTCGCCCTATCCCGCCATTCCCGACCTGCCGGTGGCGCTCGACGCGCTGCTGGAGCTTTCGAGCGACCTGAAGCCGACCGACATTCCGTTCCGCCTCGACGACCTGACGCCGCTGGTGCAGGACGAGATCGGCTACCGCGTGCCGGAGCGCGGCTCGGTGGCGCTCTTGCTCGGGGCGTTCGTCGCGGCGCTGGCGGGCATCGGCGTGGTGCTGCGGCGGTCCCGGCGCACGGAGATCGTCGGCTGGCTGGTGCCGGGCGCGGCGCTTGGGGTCGGCGCGATCTTCGTGCTGGCGAGCGCCTCGGCGCGGCACGCGATCCCGCCCACGGCCGCCGTCGCGGAGATCGTCGACGCGGTGCCGGGCAGCGGCGAGGTGGCGCGCGCCGGCGTCTTCGCCGCGTACCAACCGTCCCCCGGGCCGCTGTCGCTGGCCGCTCCGAACGGCGGCATCCTCGATTTCGATTTCGACGGGTTGGACGGCCAGAACCGCATCCGCGTGCAGACCGATCGCGACGCGTGGCACTACGAGAAGCTCGCGATGCCCGCCGGCGTGCGCCTCGGCCAGTATCGCGGCGCCCGCACCGCGCAGGTCCGCGCCGTCGCCGCCTTCGGCCCCGACGGCCTGCGCGGCCGCCTCGAAACCACCGACTACCTCGATCCCGCCGACGCGCTCCTCGTCGCCCGCAATCGCGACGCCACCGCCGCCCGCTTCGCCTCCGACGGCACCTTCCAGATCGGCCCCGGCGACGAACTCGCGCGCGGGCAGTTCCTCGCCGGCGCCGTCCTCGGCGACCGCCAGCAGGCGCGCCAGCGCATCTATCGCCAACTGTTCGGCGAAGGCGACGGCAAGGTCGTGCCCGACCACTACGACGCCGGCGACGTGCTGCTCGCCTGGACGCGCCCGGCCGAACTCCCCTTCGCCACCGGCGACGGAGCGCGGATGGTCGGAGCGTCCCTGCTCGCCGTCCCGGTCGAATACGAGAACCCGCCGCCCGGCACCGCCGTGCTGCTGCCCCGCGCCTTTCTCCCCTATCGCCGCTGGCTCGACGGCCGCCCCCGCGCGCCCACCCTCGATTCCACGCGCCCCGTCGACATGCGCCTGCGCTTCCAACTGCCCCGCTCCGTGCTGCCGATCAGCATCGAGAAGGCGACGTTCGTCGCGAAGGTCCGCGCCCCATCCCGCCGCGTGCTCGTCCACGGCTACGAGGGCGACCGGACCACGAAGCTCCTCGAAGCCGTCGAACCGACCGCGCCGCTGCGCGTGGAGATCACCGATCCGAATCTGTTGAAGGTCGATGCGGCCGGCGGGCTGCACGTCGGCCTCGCCATCACCGGCGACGCCAATCTCGGCGCCATCCTCGAATCGTTCTGGTACATCGACTCGATCCAACTGGAAATCGCGGGCCGCACGGTCGCCAAGTGACCGCGCGGACATCGAAAGGGAACCGTTCCATGCCAAGCGACGGGCCGGTGATCGAAACCCGGAACCTGACGAAGAAGTACGGCGCCTTCGTCGCGCTCGATTCGCTCTCGATCGCGGTGGACAAGGGCCAGATCCTCGGCTTCATCGGCCCGAACGGCGCCGGCAAGACGACGACGATCAAGATCCTGGTGGGCCTCGCGCGGCCGACGTCCGGCTCCGCCACCGTCGCCGGCATCGACTGCGCCAAGGACGCCCGCAAGATCAAGCGCCTCCTCGGCTACATGCCCGACACCTTCGGCTCCTACGACAACATGCGCGTCGGCGAATATCTCGATTTCTTCGGCGCCGCCTACGGCCTCGGCCGCCGCGACCGCGCCAAGCGCATCGACGAAGTCCTCGAGACCGCCGGCGCCGGCACGTTCAAGGACCTCTTCGTCGAGAGCCTCAGCCACGGCATGAAGCAGCGCGTCGCCATCGCCCGCACCCTCCTGCACGATCCGGTCGCGCTCATCCTGGACGAACCCGCCAATGGCCTCGACCCGCAGGCGCGCATCGAGATGCGCGGTCTCCTGCTCGAATTGGCCGCGCGCGGCAAGACGCTCATCGTCACGAGCCACATCCTGCCGGAGCTGGCGCGCATCTGCGATCGCTGCGCCATCATCACGCGGGGCAAGCTTCGCGCCTACGGCACGCTCGCCGAGATCGGCCGGCAGCTCAGCCAGATGCGCACGATCGAAGTGCTCTTCGCCACCGACCGCGAACTCGATCGCGCCGTCGCGACGTTGCGGCCGCACGTCGAGGAAAAGTCCGAACTCGCGGCGCACCCGGCCGAGTTCGCCGTGCGCTTCCGCACCGCGAAGCCGGACGAGGAACTCGCGGGCGCGTTGGCGGCGCTCGTGGGGGCGAAGCTGCCGGTCACGCAGTTCCGCGAAGTGCAGACCGACCTGGAAGAGGCGTTCATGACCGTCGCCCGCTCCGACGACGACGCGCCGGAGGCGAAGGCGTGAAACTCCGAGAATCCCGATCGCGCGAATGGGTTTTGTCCCCTCCTCCCTTGAGGGGGAGGGTTGGGGTGGGGGGAGCGCGAGCCGACGGCGAATACCCAAGCTCCTCGTCTCTCTTTCTCCCTCCCCCCGTGGGGGGGGGGGGTGGGGGGGGGGGCAACGCGAGCCGACGGCGCACATGAACGCTCCTCCGCTTCGAGGCAACGTCCAACCCCCCACCCGCCGCTTCGCGGCGACCTCCCCCTCAAGGGGGGAGGTCAAAACCAATCGTTCGCGCGTTCGATTCATGGTCGACGATTTACCGGTACCTCGAGCGCCGTACGACGTTCTTCGACTTCCTTGGAATCGAAGGGAGTCGAAGCGTGAACCCGATCATCCGGCGGGAACTGCTCGAGTTGCTGCGGACGCCGAAGGCGATCGCGGCGCAGATCGCGCTCGCCGTCGCCTGCGCCCTGCTCGTGCTGCTGCGCTGGCCCGCCAGCGGCGTCAGCGATCTCGGCGGCGCCCGCTCCCTCCAGGTGCTGCGCGTCTTCGGCTACGGGCTGCTCGCCGGCATCCTCTTCCTCGTCCCCGCCTTCCCCGCCACCAGCATCGTGCGCGAACGGATCAAGGGCACGCTCGCCCTGCTCCTCAATTCGCCCATGACGCCGCTGTCGATCTACCTCGGCAAGCTCGGCGGCACGCTCGGCTTCACCGCCATCCTCCTCGCCGTCACCGTGCCCGCCGCCGCCGCCTGCTACGCCCTCGGCGGCAGTTCCACCTCCGGCGGCGTCGCCTGGCTGTACGTCGTCCTCGCGGTCGCCACCTTCCAGATCGCCACGTTCGCGCTCTGGATCAGCTCGCGCGCCACTTCCACCGACTTCGCCCTGCGGCTGACCTACGCCGGCGTGCTCGCCCTCGCGCTGGTGCCGCTGTTGCCCTACTGGGCGCTCCAGGGCGAAGCGAGCGACCTGCTGGACGTGGCCGCGTGGGTGCGCTGCCTGTCGCCGGTGCCGGCGGTGATGGAGGTGCTCGGCCACGCCGCCGTCGGCACCCACGGCCTCGGCGCCGCCGGCGGGGCGATCGGCAAGTTCGTCCTGCTCGCCCTCGTCTTCGGCGCGGGCTTCGCCTGGGCCACGGTGGCGCAGCTGCGCGGCCGGCCGCTCGACCGCTCCCGCGCCGCCGGCGTCATGACGCAGGACCGCTCCACCGGCGGCCAGATCTTCCGCCGCCTCTTCTTCCTCGTCGATCCGCAGCGCCGCTCCGCCAGCATGCCCCTGCTCGTCAACCCGGTGATGCTGAAGGAATTCCGCAGCCGGAAGTTCGGCCGCGGGCACTGGACGCTGCGCCTGATCGCGCTCAGCGCCATCCTTTCGCTCGGCCTGTGCACCGCCGCCGCCGAGGGCGCCATCGGCTGGGGGATCGAAATCATCGGCGGCGCGCTCGTGCTGCTGCAGACCGCCATCCTCATCCTCTTCACGCCCAGCCTCGCCGCCGGCCTCATCAGCACCGAGCGCGAAAGCGGGAGCTGGCAGCTCCTGCGCATGACGCCGCTCTCCACCGGCAAGATCCTGCGCGGGAAACTGCTGAGCGTCGTCTGGCCGTTGCTGCTGCTGCTGTGCGCGACGCTGCCGGGCTACGTGTTCCTCATGACGATCAAGCCGGAGTTGGGGCCGCAAGTCGTGCGCGTGGTGGTGAGTCTGGGGCTGACGGCGGTGTTCGCGATGCTCGTGAGCGCCGCGGCGAGCTGCCTGTTCCGCACCACGGCCGTCGCGACGGCGGCGGCGAACCTCGCGCTCGTCGGCGTCTGCGTCGGCACATTGCTCGCCGTCATCGCCCGCGACGCCCCGTTCGGCAAGGGCACCGTCGAGGCCATCCTCACCGTGAACCCCGTCGCCGCGGCCCTGAGCGCCGCCGTGACGCCCGGCTTCAAGGACTACGAGCTGATCCCGCTGAACTGGTACGTGGTCGGCGGCGCGAGTGCCGTCCTGCTGCTGTTCGTGATGGTCCGCACCCGGCGCCTGAGCCGGCCCGATTGAGGATTCGCCATGCTCCGGTTCGTCTTCCGCGCGCTGTCGGTGCTGGCCGCGCTCGTCGCGATCGCGGCGCCGGCGCGCGCGGCCGGCGAAGGGATCGATTGGACGATGCTCGCCGATCCGCCGGTCGCCTGGCCGAAGGTCGTCAAGGTCTTCGACGACACCATGCTGCCGCTCTGGTACGAACTGCTGGCGCGCCCCGAATCGGACCACAAGGCCCGCGCCGCGGGCGCGATCGCCGAGGCGCACCGGCGCGGCATGCCGGGGTTGGACAAGGCGATCCCCAAGCTCGTCGCCGAACTGGACCGCAAGGACGTGGCGCCGACCGTGCGCGTCGCGCTCGTCCACGCGCTCGCCACGCTGGACGCGAAGACGGCGGCGGACGCGATGTTCCGCGCCGGCCGCGACGGCGACATCGACGTCCGCCAGATCGTGGACCCGTGCTTGACGCGCTGGCAATACGAGCCGGTCCGCGCCGCGTGGCTGGAGCGCATCCGGGTGAAGCCGAGCCAGCGCGGCACCGTGCTGGCGATCCGGGGCCTGACCGCGGCGAAGGACGTCCGCGCCATCCCGCGCCTGCGGGAGATCGCGCTCGCCGCCGACGAGCCGCCGCCGGTGCGGCTCGAGGCCGCCGCCGCCCTCGCCGAACTCCAGCCCGCCGGCCTGGAACCCGACGCCCGCGCGCTCGCCACGCACGCCGGCCCGCGCGGCATCGACGACCGCGTCGTCGCCGCCACCCTCCTGCGCCGCCACGACGGCGCGGACGCCATCGGATTGCTGCAAGCCTTCGCGAAGGACCCCGAACCGACCGTCGCCTCCCGCGCGCTCGTCCGCCTCGTCGAACTCGATCCGAAGCACGTCGCCCCGGTGCTCGACGCCGCGATCGCGAACGCCGACGCGGCCGTGCGCCTCCACACCGTCGTCGCGCTGCGCCGCGATCCGACGGAACCGAACCTGCGCAAACTCGCCGACCGCATGGCCGACCTCCACCCGGAGGTGCGCACGAAATCCCGGCTCGCGCTGCTCGAACTCTTCGAGAAGCCCGAACACAAAGACGCGATCCGCCGCGAGGGGATGCGCCTCCTGAACGGGACGTTCTGGGGCGGCCTGCAACAGGCGTCCGTGCTCCTCGGCGCGATCGATCATAAGCCGGCGGCCCCGCGCCTGCTCGAACTGCAAAGCCATGCGCGCAACGAGGTGTTCGTGTCGGCCGCCTGGGCGCTGCGCAAGCTGGACCTGCCCGACACCACCTCCCCCGTCCTAACGATCTTCAACGAACGGCTACGCATCATCAAGACCCGGCCGGAAACCCTGCATCCGCTGGTCGGCCAGGGTTTCGACGAGCAACTCTCGCAGCTCGCCCAGTTGCTCGGCCAGCGGAAGCACGCGGCGGCAAGCGCCTCGTTCCGCACGCTGATCCCGCTGAACAGCGGACCGGTGGAGACGCGCGCCGCCGCCATCTGGGCGCTCGGGCGCATCCACGACGGGCAACGGAACCTCGGCTTCGAATCGCTCCTCGAAGGCCGGTTGAACGCCGTCAATCCGATGGATATGGAGCCGTCGATCATCCGCCGGATGTGCGCCGTGACGCTCGGCCGCGTGCACGCCGCCGCGACCGTGCCCTCGCTGCGCAAGCATTATTCCGGCCGGCCGGTCCGCGACGAAGTCAGCAACGCCTGCGGCTGGGCGCTCGAGCAAATCACCGGCGAGAAGATGCCCCCCACGGGCATCGAAGAGGAACGCCAAGTCGGCTTCTTCGCCCTGCCGATCAAGAAATAACTCCATTTCGCGGGAGGATCGACCGATGCTCCGCAGCCTCGCGTTTCTCGTCGTGGTTTGTTCCGTCGCGCGCGCGGCGCCGCCCGCCGATCTCCGGGCCGAAGCCCGCGCCGCGCTCGCCCGCGCCGTCGAATTCCACCGCGCGAAGGTCGCCCGCCACGGCGGCTACGTCTACTACACCGCCCTCGATCTCAAGGAACGATGGGGCGAAGGCAAGGCCGACGACCACACGATCTTCGTGCAGCCCCCCGGCACGCCCACGATCGGCCTGGCGTATCTCGCCGCCCACCGCGCCACCGGCGACCGCGCCTACCTCGACGCCGCCCGCGAGACCGCCGACGCGCTCGTCTACGGCCAACTGCAATCCGGCGGCTGGACGCAGACGATCCACTTCGCCAAGGTCAACCGGATGGGCAAATACCGCAACGGGAAGGGCGGCACCTGGAACAACTCGTCGCTCGACGACGGCCAGACGCAGGCCGCTCTCGTCTGCCTCCTGCGCGTGGACCGGGCGCTGAAATCCCAAAACGAACCGATCCGCGAGGCGGCCCACTTCGGCCTCGACGCGCTGCTCGCGGCGCAATTCCCCAACGGCGCCTTCCCGCAAATCTGGAGCAAGCCGGCCGGGAAGCACCCGATCCTGAAGGCGAAATTCCCCGACGTCAACTGGAAGACCGAAGGCCGCGTGAAGAACTACTGGGACTACTACACGCTCAACGACGGCCTCGCCGGCACCGTGCTCGACGTGCTCCTGGAGGCGCACGCGATCTCCGGCGACGCCCGCGCCAAGGCCGCCGCGGCGAAGCTCGGCGACTTCCTCCTCGCCGCGCAGATGCCCGATCCGCAGCCGGGCTGGTGCCAGCAATACGGCTACGACATGGCGCCGATCTGGGCGCGCAAGTTCGAGCCGCCGGCGATCAGCGGCTGGGAATCGCAGGACGCGATGGACGCGCTGATCCGCATCGCGCGGTTCACCGGCGACTCGAAGTACCTGGAGCCGGTGCCGAAGGCGCTCGCGTACTTCCGCAAGAGCCTGCTGCCGGACGGCCGCGTGGCGCGCTTCTACGAATTGACGACGAACAAGCCGCTCTACATGGACGCCGCCTACACGTTGACCTATGACGACGCGGCCGCGCCGAGCCACTACGGTTGGAAGCAGCCGGCGCGCTTCGACGCGATCGAGAAGCGCTACGAGGCCGCGAAGCGGAAGGAGCCGATCGCGGAGAAGCGGCGCACGCCGTCGGACGACGAGGTGCGCAAGGTGCTCGCGGCGCTCGACGTCGAGGGCCGTTGGGTCTCGACCTACTCGGGCGAGAAGCTGGTGGGCCAGCCGAAGTTCGCCGAGGGTTTCCGATACCTCTCGAGCGAGGTCTTCGCCCGCAACGTCGCCTTGCTCGCCGACTATCTGGAGGCGAAGGCGAAGTAATCCGCTTCCAATTCCATCCGGTGGCCGAAGTGCGGATCGACGCCGACCTCTTTCCGGTGTATTGCACCGGCACTCCGGCCGATGATGTCACGACTACTCCTCGCCGACGGCCGACAGTGCGGCCTGTTCGAGCAGCAACGCGGCGACCTGCATCGGGCTTGCGTGCGCCCGTTCGGCGAGTTGCTCGAGCCGCTCGAGCGTTGACGTGGAGAGGCGGACAAGCCGCTGTTCGTTCCAGGACGGGTCGGTCGGTCGCCCCCCGCCTTCCGGCGTGCGGAATCGCGCCGAGACTTCGACGGCCAGTTGGAGGGCCCCGAAGAAGCCACTCCGGGACACGACCTTGCCGCGTCGTTCCGCGCCCAGATCCTGCGCGATCCGGTCCATGTCGAGAGTCGTGCCCACGTTCTACTCCTCCGAAAAGTCTCGGAACGCCAGGTATTCGTCGCCGATTACCAAACCGATTTCGCCTTGTCGCGCCTCGCGGCCCATTCTCCGGCAGAAGCTCCCCAGTTGACCGAGGCGACCGCCTTCGGCAAGGTCCGATGGCGTCGTGTAGCAATGAACGACGACGGGTTCGTCCTTGACCAGTACGCCGCCCCGCTCGTCGTCGCGCCAAACCCCTTTGGCTCGCGGATAGGCCGTGGCTCCTCCGAAGAGTTGACCGAACATGGCGAGCGCGGCATCGACCCAATGGTTCTGGTCGATCGCCGTGGTTCCATCGCGCTCGACGCTGGGCACGAACAGGACGACCAAAACCGCTTTTCTGCCGGCTTGCAAACCCTGTGTCTCCATGGAACCCTCCCGCTACGATCTATATAGATCGGTGGCGCGATTGCCGCAAGCCCAATCGATCTGTCATTGGATTCCAGTACTGACGACAAGATAGTGGGGGCAAACGTCCACCGGTTCGCCGGTAGTGTCACACCGCCGTCGTCGGCTCGGCGTCGGGGATCGGGTCGGGGTCGAGCGCCAACGGGAACGGATTGGCCGGCACCGGATTCACCGCCGGCGCCGCGAACGGCCGCAACAGGAACGACAGCGCGAGCGCCGCGACGCCGAACGACGCCGCCAATAGCCCCGCGAGCCAGTAGTTCGTCAGTGGGCCGCCCTTCGATTCCTCGCCGATGATGAGGCCGGCGAGGATCGGACCCGTGCCCGTCGCCACGTGCGAGACGGCGGTGTTCAGGTTCGTGAAGGCGCCGCGCAGCTTCGGGTCGGCGGAGCGCAGCATCATCGTCTGCGCCGGCACCACGCGGCCGGAGGCGAGCACCATGAACGCCGTGATGACGGCGAGCGTGCCGCCCAGGCCGAGCGGCGGCAGGTTGGTGATGACGAGCGTGAGCAGCACGGCGCCGCCGGCGGTCGCCAGGAACATCGGCCGCGCGCCGTAGCGGTCGGTCAGCTTGCCGATGAAGTTCATCATGACGAGCGAGCCGACGCCGGCGACGGCGTAGACGATCGGCAGGTCGGTGGCCGGGCGGCCGCAGTTCGCCTGCAAATACGGCGCGATGAACGGGATGATGATGAACGTGCCGAGCACCATCGCGAGCATGAACGCGAAGGACGCGAGGTGGTTCCGCTGGCGGAGGACGGCGGCGAACTGGCGGAACGGATTCGCGGGCGCGCCGGTGCGGTGGCCGGTGAGCGACGGGAGTTTCCACGCGGCGAAGAGGCCGACGAACACGCCGAGGCCGGCGATGGCGCGGACCGGCACGCTCCAGTCGTCGAAGGCGTTCGCGAGCGCCAGCCCCGCCGGCAGGCCGAGGATGGACGCGACGGCGAAGGCGCTCGTGACCGCGCCGATGGCTTGGCCGCGCTTCTGGTCCGGGATCACGTCGCCGATGATCGCCATGATCATGGACGCGGCGAGACCGCCGAAGAGGCCGGCGAGCGCCCGGGCCGCCAGCAGGTGTTCGTAGTTGGGCGCGAGGCCGCAGTAGAGCGTGGCGAGCAGGAAGCCGGCGAAGGCGACGAGCAGCACGGTGCGGCGGTCGAAGCGGTCCACGACGGACGACGCCAGCAGGCCGGCGACGACGGCGGCGACGCCGTAGGCGGAGACGATGAACCCGAACTGCGCGGGGTCGATGGAGAGCTGCCGGCGGAGCTGGTCGCCGAGCGGCATGACGATGACGAAGTCGAGGATGTGCGTGAAGTTGATGGCGGCGAGGACGAGGATCAGCCCCAGTTCGCGGCGGGTCAAGCGGGAACGGGAAGGGTCGCCATCGGTCTCCATGCGCGTCCTCGCGAGCGGTCGAAGCGGATACGTTCCGAGACAGGGGGATACCGTCCGGGGTTCGCGGTATTACGACCTTCGGGACGGTTCTCGTTCGGTTCAGCGATACCAGAGCGCGGTGACGCCGGCGAAGACGGGCAGCAGCACGAGGCACGCCAGGCCGAAATAGCCGAAGAACGAGGGCATTTTGTAGCCGCTCTCCTCGGCGATCGCCTTCACCATGAAGTTCGGGCCGTTGCCGATGTAGGTCATCGCGCCGAGGAACACCGCCCCGCAACTGATCGCCGACAGGACCGCGGGCATCGCCGTCGGCAACTCGCGGAACTCGGTCAACCCGCCGACCACGACCGCCAGCTCGCCCATCGTCACGTAGGTCGGCGCGTTGTCGAGGAAGCTCGACAGCCCGCCGGTGATCCAGAAGAATTGCCACGGCTCCGTGACGCCGAGCGCGGCGCCGTGCTTGTGCAGCAATGCGAGCGCCGGCACCATCGCCACGAAGATGCCGGCGAAGAGCACCGCCACCTCGACGATCGGCCCCCAGGCGAACTTGTTCAACTCGCGGTTCGTCCGCGGCGTCTTGCGCAGCGAGATCGCGGCCAGCAGGACCATCGCGAGTTCGCACGCGGGGAACACCGGCACGAACTTCTTGGCGAGCACGGCGAGGACGACGCCGAGCAGGAGCGGCCCGTTGAGCCGCAGGCCGCGCACCTTGAGCGGCACGACCTCGCGGATGTCGCGGACGATGTCGCCGCGCTTCTCGCGCGCGTACGCGCGGCGGTCCCAGACGAAGAAGATCGCGAGCAGGACGGCGTTGACGAAGAGCCACTGCGGCCAGAGTTGGAGCGTCCAAAAGAACTCGACCCCCTTGAGGAAGCCGAGGAACAGCGGCGGGTCGCCGAGGGGCGTGAGCAGGCCGCCGCAATTCGACACGATGAAGATGAAGAAGATCGGGATGTGCGCGACGTTGCGGCGTTCGGAGTTCGTGCGCAGCACGGGGCGGATGAGCACCATGCTCGCGCCGGTCGTGCCGATGACGCTCGCGAGCACGGCGCCGAGCGCGAGGAACGCGGTGTTCACGCGCGGCTTCGCCTCGAGGTCGCCGGTGACGACGATGCCGCCGGCGATGATGTAGAGCGCGCCGAGCAGCGTGATGAACGAGGCGTATTCCTCCAGCGCGTGCGCGAGGTGCGCCGCGCCGTGCGGCTGGACCAGCAGGAAGATCGCGATGGGAACGCCGATCGCGGCGGAGACGATCCCCTTGTTGCGGTTTTCGTGCCACCAGTGCCCGGCCGCGAGCGGCAGCACGGCGATGGCGGCGAGGAAGAGCAGGAACGGACCGGCCGCGGCCATCGGAACGTCGAGCGGCGGCAAGGCGGCGGCGAATAGAGGCAAAGGCTTTCCCTCGCGAGCGACTCCCTACGTTTGACAAATCATAAGCATGGCGAATAGTGAACGTCGATTCACTTCCGTGAGGCCGCCATGACCCAATTCGAAATCCGCCTGCTGCCGATCGATTCCCTTGTGCCCGCGCCGTACAACCCGCGCCGGCCGCCCACCGCCAAGGCGCGCGCCAAACTCAAGACCAGCCTCGCCGAGTTCGGCCTCGTCGAACCCCTCGTCTGGAACCAACGCACCGGCCACGTCGTCGGCGGGCACGCCCGGTTGGACTTGCTCCGCGAACTCGGCCACGCGGTCGTGCCCGTCTCCGTCGTGGACCTCGACGACGCCCGCGAACGGGCGCTCAACGTCGTGTTGAACAACCTCGAAGCGCAGGGCCGGTACGACCCGGACAAACTTCTCGCCGTGCTCGAAGGACTCGGCGAGCTGGCGCCGCTGACCGGCTTCGACGACGCGACGCTGCGGAATCTCCGCCTCGAACCGCTCGCCGACGCGGAGGTGGAACGTTCGACCGGCCGCGTGGAAGTGACGATCGTGACGGACGCGGACGGATACGAACGGATCGCCCCGCGATTGGACGAGTTGGTCCGTGAGTTCGATCTGGAGTCGCACGTCAAGCGGACATGAAATCGGCCACAGAGGAACACGGATGAAAACAGATCAAACCCGAATTCTTTTTCTGATCAGTCTTCATCCGTGCATATCTGTGGCCATACAGGTTCACCGGCTCAGCTTGTCCGCGCCTGGTGCGGGCGTCTGGCCCACGGTCGCCATCGCCTTCGCGAGGAAATCGGTCGCGAGCTTTTGGATTTCGCGATCCACGGCGCGGCAGGTCGCGTCCCACGCGGCCTGCGTCGAGCCGGCCTTGAACGGCTCGCAACTCGTCTCGATGTACGCCTTCGCCTTCGGCTCCGTGCCGCTCGGCCGCAGGCACACCTTCGCCGCGACGCCGTCGACGGTCGCCAGCCGGAAGATCAGGAAGTTCCGCGCCGCCTTGTCGGTCTCCCCCTTGAACGGTCCCATGCGGCCGTTTTCATCCCGAAGATCTTCGACCGATTCGACGGCGCGGCCCGCGATCGTCTTCGGCGGATTCGACCGCAGCGCGTCGAGCATCTTGGCCATGTTGATCTTCCCTTCGAGGCCGGTCATGACGATGTTCACGACCTCGTTGCGGAAGTAGCCGAACTGGCGATTGATGGCGTCCAGGTAGTCGACGACGGTCTGGTTCCGGCGCTTCTGGAAGAGGGCGAGTTCGGCGAGGAGGAGCACG
>CAYVRB010000128.1:0-16912 GCA_964453375.1 uncultured Alcaligenaceae bacterium | reverse complement strand
CCACGAGAAGTTCACGTACCGCTACGCCGGCCGCGACTTCCGCTTGACGGACGTGCACGGAAAGGTCGTGAAGGAAGCACTGGCCTAAGGGATTGGCCACGGATGAACGCAGATGAAAACAGATAAAACCAAATCAGGAATTCGTTCTGATCTGTGTTCTCCGGGTTCATCTGTGGCCAATCATGACCCCTTCTGAAATCGCTCTCGACATCTGGAACGCGGCCGTCGCGGCGGCCAATCCCGAAGCCGCGATCTTGGCCGAGTGCATGAGGCGCTACGACGAGTTGGCGCCATTGCTCGACCGGGCGGAACGCATCCTCGTCGTCGGCGCGGGGAAGGCCGGCGGGCGGATGGCGGCGGGATTGGAAGCGGTCCTGCAAGTCGAGCGCAACGTTGTCGGCCTCGTCAATGTTCCCGAAGGCACTCCGCAATCCACCTCGCGTATCCGCCTTCATCCGGCTCGGCCGGCGGGCAGCAACCACCCGACGGCGGCTGGCGTCGCGGGCGCCGACGAGATGCTCGCGCTCCTCGCGTCGGCGGGGCCGAACGATCTCGCCTTCTGCATGCTCTCCGGCGGCGGCTCGGCGCTGCTTCCCGCCCCGGCCGAGGGCATTCCGCTCGAAGACAAGCAAGCGATCACGAAGCTCCTGCACGCGAGCGGCGCGACCATCGACGAGATGAACGCCGTCCGCAAGCACCTCTCGCGCGCCAAGGGCGGAAGTTTGGCGGAAGCGTTTCGCGGGCGGTACTTGCTCAGCCTCATCATCTCGGACGTCGTCGGCGATCCGCTCGACGTGATCGCCTCCGGCCCCACGGCGCCCGACCCGACGACCTTCGCCGATGCCCTCGCCGTGATCGACAAGTTCGACCTGCGATCGCGGACGCCGACCGCCGTGCTCCACCAACTCGAGCGCGGCCGCCGGGGCGAACTCCCGGAGACGCCGAAGGCGCTGCCGCCGAACATCGTCAACGCGGTTGTCGCCTCGAATGCGCAATCGCTCGACGCGGCCAAACGCAAGGCGATCGAGCGCGGCTACGCCGTCGTCGATCTCGGGCCGTTCGTCGAAGGGGAAACGAGGGACGTGGCCGTCGCCATCGCGGGGATCGTGCGCAGCATCCGTTCGCGCGGCGAGCCGGCGAAGCCCCCCGCGTGCATCCTGATCGGCGGCGAGACGACCGTGACGCTCGGCGCGAACCCCGGCAAGGGCGGGCGCAATCAGGAGTTCGCGTTGGCGATGCTCGACAAGCTCGGCGAGAACGGCATGGAGGGCGTGACGGTGCTGAGCGCCGGCACCGACGGCGAGGACGGTCCGACGGACGCCGCCGGCGCGGTCGCCACGCGGGAGACCCTTTCTGCCGCGCGACGACTCGGTCTGTCAACCGCAACGCACCTCGCCCGGCACGACGCGTATCCGTTCTTCGACGCGACCGGCGGCCTGATCCGCACGGGACTGACGGGCACGAACGTCATGGACGTGCGGATCGTGCTCGTCGAGTGAGCCGCGGCGTGCATTTCTTGCCGGTCGTGCGCCGGCGATTGTAATTCTTGCCGTGAGGCGATGGAGAAAAGTCGCGAGGCCGCCCGAAATCCGCGCGAATCAAGACCAGTTTTCGGGAAATCGGCGCGCCGGGCGAATGGCACGGGCATTGCGTCTGATGGCGCACCGACGCAGCCTTGTCGGAACGGGGCTGGACGGAAGAGGCCTCGGCCCGCGGCCCGGAATCCGCGGACCGAACAACCCCCGACGGACCGAAAGGTCCGCCGGGGGTTTTCATTTCACAACCTTCGCCAGCAACTCCGTCAGCGCCTTCACCACCGCGTCGGACGCCGTCGTTTCCAAATAACTCGAACGCGCCCGCCAGGTTTCGTAGCCGCCCCAGCGATGTTGCTGCGGCGTCGGCAGGTAGCCGTTGTAGCCGTTGGCGAGCGAGACGCATAACGTGGGCTGCACCGGCGAACGTCGTTTCAATTCCAGACCGATTTCGGTAAACACCTCGCACGGGATGCCGACGACCCCGAGGCCGCCGATGCGCATCGCCTGGAGTTTGAGCTTCACCGTGTCCGGGTACTTCGCGATCAGCGTCGTCTCGCGGGCGTAGATTTCCTCGACTCCCTTCAAGTCGCGACCGGCGGCATTCGCGAGCAGGCCGTTCGCCCGTTCGAGTTCCTTCTCCGTCGGCTTCCGCACTTTCAATTCGATTTCCGTCTCCGCGACGGCGAGCGTGCCGGTCGCTTCGAACTTCGCCTTCTCGAAGGCCGCGTTCGCGGCGGTGCCGACCGCGTCGGCGACGAGGCGCAGTCGTTCACCTGGCTTGTACGGGATCGCCGCCTCGCGGAAGTTGATGTTGTTCGCGTCGCCGCTCGTGCCGTTGAACAGCGCCCCGACGAACTTCGGGTCGGTCGCGCCGAGCTTCCCGCCGACCGAATCGGAGAACGCGCCGAAGTAGTCGGCCGAGAGCGCCGGAAGCCCGCCGACGTAGTGCAGCGAATAGTTCGCGAAGAGCGCCGTCGGCTTGCCGTTCGACCGCGCCGCGAGGATTGAGACGGCCGGATCGACCGGCCCGGCCGGCTGGATCAGGGCCGGGTTCTTGATTCCCGGGTTCATCCGCACGAGGTCGGAAGTGCCGCCGAACGGGTCGCGGTTCTCGATGCCGGGCTTGATCCACCAGCGGCGGTTGAAGACCTGGTTCGGTTCGTCCGAGGCGCTCCAGCCGAGTTCCGCCGGCGCGAGGTTCGCGTGCGCTTTCGCGATCCCCTCGGCGATCTTCCCCGGCAGCCAGGCCACGTACTTCTCGTCCGGCTCGCTCTGGAATACGCCGGTCGAGGTCGGCGCGGTGTGGGTGTGCGTCGCCGAGATGAGCATGTGCGACGTCGGGATGCCGGTCTTCGCCTTCGCGAGTGCCTTCGCCTTGTCCAGGAGTTCGCGGGGCAACATGCAGCTATCGACGACGACGAGCGCGAGCTTCGTCGTCCCGTCGTCCAGCACGAGGCAGCGGGCGTGCAGCGGATCGTTGGCGGACTTCGCCTTCACGTCGGCCATGTTCCCGTTCACGGAGATCGGGAACCAGGTCGGCGTCACGTCCTGCGCGAAGGCGCCGGCGCGGAACGCCGGTTTCGGATCGGCCGCGCGCGCCGGGATCGCGAGCAGCAGGATCGCGAGGAGGATTCGCATGGTCGCCTCGTCACTTCGGGTTGAGCGTCTTGAGGTACGCAATCAGGTCGGCCACGTCTCGGTCGGGAAGAGAATCCAGCAGGCCGACGGGCATGATGGAACTCTCGCGCGTCCGCTTCGATTCGATGTTGTCCCCGGCGATGCGCACGGTGTCCGATGTCCCGGTGTGAAGGATGACGCCGTCGACGGCCTCGTAGATCACGACGCCACGGTGCGTCTTGCCGTCACGCGTCTGGATTTCCGTGGTGCGGTAGCGGGCGGGTACCTCGCGGTTCGGATCGACGATCGCGGTGAGGAGGTCGTCGCGGCCGAAGCGTTTGGTGGCGCCTTCGAGCGTCGGCCCGATCGCCTGCGCGCCGTTGTGGCAGGCGGCGCACTGCGCCTTGGCGAAGACCGCCCTCCCCTTCCCCGCATCGCCGGCGGTCCAATCGATCGCAGCGGCGCGCTTCGCCCACGCGACGGCGTCGAAGCCGCCGGAGGCGAGCTGCTTCGCGAGCGCCGGTTTCTCCTTCGCCAGCCACTCGGTCCATTCCTTCGGGTTGGACCATTTCTGGCCGGTCCGTTGCCGGAGCAGCGCGACGAGCGACTTCTTCGCCTCGGCATCGCCGGGCGTATCGCCGAGCCGCCGCAGGGCTTGCATGGCCGGAACGAGTTCGCGTTCCTCGGCCGAAAACCCGGCCAGAGCAGTCGCGGACAGCGCGAGCGTTCGCGGTTGAAACGATTGTAGGCCCGCGACGAACAGTTCGCGATCTTCCGGCCGATTCGACTTGAAAACGAGGGGAATCAAGGCTTCCGTGAGTCCGCCGCGCTTGACGAGTTGCGGTATCAGCGGGCGAATCTCGCCGTCTTCGAGCGAGCCGAGGAGTTCGACGATCGCCGGCGACCAGTCGTAATCGTTCTCGCGCTTCGCGCGGTCGAGGAATCGCCGAGCGGCCTTGGGCCGGTCGAGCTTCCTTGCGAGCCAATCGTGGGACGAACGGCCAAATTCCAGATGCGCCAGCAGGGCCGCTTCGAGTTTCGGATCGATCTTGAGCAGGGCGCCGGTCGCCTCCCCGAGCCGCAGGGGCCAGTGCCGGTCACGGGCGATATCAGCCTTCTCGAATTTGGAATCGAGGCGAACGATAGCGTCAGCGATTCTCGCGCGGTCCGTTTCGGTTCGCTCTCCGGTCAGTCGCGAGAGGACGATGAGGTGATGAACGTCGTCGATAGGCTTCGAGGTCTCGGTCAAATAGGCAACGACTTTCGCGACGGTCTCGGGATCCTCATCGCCAAAGGCCGCGAGCATGCGAGTCAGTTCTCGATTCAATTCTTCCGATTTCGTGGGATAGGCGGATTGAATTGCTGGAAGAAGTTTGTTTTCGATTTTGACGGGGATTAGCTTTCGAAATGAGTAGCCTTCCCAGACCTTGCCGGCGAGGTTGATTTCGACGAGGTCGCCGAGTTCAACCTGCCAGGCGCGGACGAGAGAGACTCCCCCGCTCTGAAAGTCCGTCGAATCGGGCTTCGCGAGAATCGGAAACGGCTTGATCGGTTTGGTTTCGATCGGAATCGGCTTCGCGTCCGGGTTGCGCACCTTTGGAAAAATGCGATAGATGCCCCCGCGCGTGCCCCGGCCGCCGATGCTCACGTAGAGATCGCCCGTCTTCGGATGTACGGCCAATCCCGTCGGCGCGAAGCCGCTGTCGCCGGTCGGCTCGAGGAACAGTTCCGGTTTGCCGTCGTCGCGTACGAACCAAATATTTCCAAAGGTCCAATCGGCGAGGAAGAAGCCGCCGCGATACTTTTCGGGAAAGCCGGTGTGGCGGTAGCCGATGCAGCCCGTCGGCGAGCCGCGGCCGACGGTGGCGACCGGCTTCGCGACGTCCGGATAGTACGGCGGCTTCCGCCACGTCTGGGCGAACTGCGGGTTCAGCCAGCCGAAGTTCGCGCCGGGATCGACGCGGTAGAACCGCGTGTGCTCGTACCACGGCAGGCCGACGCAACGCTCGTTGTCCGAGTCGAACGTGTACGGCACTCCGCCGAGATCGAAATCGAAATCGTAGGCGTTGCGGAGGCCGTCGGCGATCACTTCGACGTTACCGCCATCGTCGTCGAATCGCAGCAACGCTCCTGCGATTGGATTCTTGACAGGCGAATTCGGAGACGTGACCGTCTTCGCGTTCACGCCGGCGTTGTTCCCGCAGAGCAGGTAGAGTTTGCCATCCGGCCCGCGCCGGATCGCGTGCGCGTCGTGCTCGCCGCCAGTCTTGATCCTCAGAACTGTTTGCGGATTCTTTGCTGGCTCGCGGCCCGTCACGTTCGAGTACTTCTTCAGTCCCCCGTCCACGACGACCCAGAGCGTCTCATCCTCCCACAAGGCGCCCATCGGGCCGCCGGTCATCTCGGCCACCAGTTCGACCGACCGCTTCGCATCCAGGATCTGACGCACGTAGCCGCGGCCATAGGCGACGAGCCGCCCCTTCGCATCAATGTGAATTCCATAAATGTCGTTGGCGACGTCCGGGCCGCTGACTTCTTCGACGACAAAACCGGCCGGCACTTTCAGGGGCAGTTCGGCCCGCGCGAATGCCACGACGGAAACGGACAGCACTAAGGAAAGAATGGTTTTCATGGCAAACGGGAGAAGCGGCGGGAATACCGCCAAGGATAGCGGATTTGCCGACGGAGGCCGCGACAAATTCTTCCCGGATTCTTGCACGAAAACGGACGCCGATCGCCACCAATGGAAGTGAACGCACGAGGATCCGCCATGCGACTGACGCTCCGCACCCTGCTCGCCTATCTCGACGACACGCTGCCCGGCGAAGAGGCCAAAGCCATCGGCCACAAGGTGTCCGAAAGCCCGGCGGCGCAGGAGCTGATCGAAAAGATCAAGCGCGTGACGCGCCGCCGCGGCCTTTCGACGCCGCCGAACGAACGAGGCAACGGCTCGGACCCGAACACCGTCGCCGAATACCTCAGCGACGCGCTCGCGTCCGGCCAGCTCACGGAATTCGAGAATCTCTGTTTGGAATCGGACGTGCACCTGGCGGAAGTGTCGGCGTGCCACCAGATTCTCACGCTGCTCTTGAGCGAACCGGTGCGCGTGCCGCCGACGGCGCGGCAGCGGATGTACCGCCTCGTGACGGGGCCGGAGTCGTTGCCGAACAAGAAGCCGGGGAACACGGTGCCGGTCGGCGGCGTGGCGCCGGACGCGCCGCCGCCGGGCAGCGACGACGCCGAAGCGGCCTATTTGCTGGGGATGAAGGCCTTCGGCCGCACGGAGTCGCGCAATCAACGCATCGTGCAGTTGTCGATCCTGGGCGCCCTGGTGGCGGGCTTGGGCCTGACGGCCTACGCGGCGTGGCCCAGCCCCGACACGGACGCCGCGCCCGCGCCGCGCCCGGCCGTCGCCGTGCTGCCAAAGCCGGCCGTCGAACCGCCGAAGGAGAAGCCGCCGGAACCGGCGCCGATGGAGGCGCCGGCCGTGCCGATGCCGCCGGCCGTGGAACCGATGTTCGCCGAACCGGTCGCCATCGCGCCGAAGCCGGAGAATCCGCCGGTCGAACTGGTTCCCAAAGTGCCGGCGCCGCGCAACGACCCATTGAATGTCTCGCGATTCGAGCAAGCCGATCGCGTGCTGCTGGCCGTGCGCAACGGCCGCTGGACGCGCATCCTCCCGAAGATGCCGGAGGTCGCCACGGCCGAGAAACTGCTCGCGCTGCCCGGCTTCCATTGCCCGATCAAGCTCGATTCGGGCGCGCAGGTGGAACTCTGGGGGAACCTGCCCGATCAATCCCCGATCCCGATCCTGGAATCGTCGGCGACCTTGCACGTGCCGGACGAGGGGATCGACGCCGATCTGACCCTGCACTCCGGGCGGATCTATCTCACGACAGCGAAGCCGACCGGCTCGAAAGTGCGCGTCCGCCACGCGGACGAAATCTGGGACGTGACGCTCGCCGACGCGGCCGCGGACGTGGCGATCGAGACGACGCGCCGCATCGTCCCCGGCCTGCTGGTGGACGTGGACCCCGGCGAGAAACCGCAGACGACCCTGCAACTCGCGGTTCTCAAGGGTCGGGCGGGCCTGACGAATCGCCATCGGAATCTGCCCGACCTCGGCGCGGGCGACACCGTCACGTGGTCGAGCAAGGGGGCGGGATTCGCGGGGCCGAAGAAGTTGGCGAAGGAGCAGACATTCGCGCGCGTGCCGACGAACGCGACCGACGCGACGTCCCGCGCGGCGCAGGCGACGCTCGCCGAATTCGCCGACGGGTTCAAGGAAGCCGATTCGGTGCGCGTGCGGTTGGCGGAGATGTTCACGCTCCGCGAGGCGGGATTCAACGAAACGCCGCTGGAAACGGCGCGGCGGCTGGTGAAGCCAAGCGTGGCGGTTCTCGCCTACGCGGCGATCGGCGAACTGCCGCCGGCGATCGACGGCCTCGTGGACGAAGCCCGGCCGCGCGTCCGCGACGCCGCCGCCTTCGGTCTGCAATCGCTCGCCGCCGCCGCGCCCGACGCCGTCGACAAAATCGCCAAGTCGTTCGCGGACAAGAGCCGGCTCTCCGCGGACCAGTCCCGCATGGTCGCCCGGCTGTTGCGCGGTCCGTCGACGATGGAGAAGGCCGATCCCAAGGCGCTCGACACGCTCGTCGAGTCGCTGAATTCGCCGGTGCTGGCGATTCGCGAGTTGGCGTTCTGGCAGCTCGTCAACGAAGTCGATCCCGAGGCGCGGACGATGAAGGTGCTCGCGAACTTCGACGCCGCCGCCGCGCCGCTCGCCCGCGAAGGCTCCTTCAATGCCTGGAAACGACGGATCGACGACCTGAAGAAGAAGCTGCCGGAGAAATGAGGCGTCACTCGATGCGCGGGTCCGCCCCGGCCTGGAGATCGACGACTTCCATCTCCACGCTGCGGCGGCCCTGCCATTCGTTGATGCGCGGCACGAACGCCAGCGAGCAACTTCCGCCGGCCGAGAGCAGTTCGTCCATCCGCTCGCCCATTCCGAACGCGATCGCCTTCACGGTCGTCGCCCCTTGCCGGACGCGGAAGGTCAGGTGCCGACTTTCGGCGCCGAGCTTCCGCGCCGAATCGGGCACAACCTCCAACCCCGACGCGAGGAATCGCGGCCGCGGGTTCTCTGCGCCGTAGGGTTCGAGCTTCTCCAGTTCGTTCACGAGCGTCAACGTGAGCGCGGCGAGGGGAATTTCCGATTCCAGATTGAGCCGCGGCGCCGGCAGACCGCTCGGGAATCGGCGCGCGACCGCAGCGGCAAATGTGGCGCGGAATTCGTCGAGGCGCGAGGGCCGCACCTTCACGCCGGCGGCGGCGGCATGACCGCCGAATCCTTCCAGCGCGCCCTCGCAATCCTTCAACACTTCGTGCAACGGCACGCCCGGCACCGAGCGGCCCGATCCGGTCGAGACTTCGTCGTTCGGTCGCAGCGCCACCATCACCGAGGGTTTGCCGAATTGCTCCGTGATCCGCCCCGCCACGATGCCGACGACACCCTGATGCCAGTCCGGCGAGGCGAGCACGATCGCGGGATCGTTCGCGTGCGGCCCCTCCGCCAGCATCGCCCGCGCCTCGGCCGCCATCCGCCGTTCGATCGTCTGCCGCTGGGCGTTGAAGCCGTCCAGGCACTCGGCGATCTCGCGCGCCTTCACCGGCGATTTCGTCGTGAGGAGTTCGACCACGAGCAGCGCGCAGCCGAGGCGCCCGGCGGCGTTCAGGCGCGGGGCGAGCTTGAACCCCACGTCCTCCGCCGTCAGCTTCGCGTCCTTGAGCTTGCACGTCTCGATCAGCGCCTTCAATCCGAGGGACGGCTTCGCGGCGATCCGGGCGAGTCCGTGCTTCACGAAGATCCGGTTCTCGTCTTGCAACGGCACCACGTCCGCGACGAGGCCGAGCGCCGCCAGCCCCACCGCGTCCATGAGGTGTTCGCGCAGCTCCGGGGTGACGCGGTCGGACTCGCTCGCGCGCTGCGCCACGACCCACGCCAGCTTGAACGCGACGCCGGACCCGGATAGCCCCGCGAACGGATAGCCGCCCGGCAGGCGAGGGTGGACGATCGCGTCGGCGGCCGGCAACTCGGCCTGGAATTCGTGGTGGTCGGTGACGACGAGCGGCAGGCCGACGCGGCGCGCCTCCTCGGCTTCGGCGACGGCGGTGACGCCGCAATCGACGGTGACGAGCAGGCCGACGCCGTCGTCCTGGGCCTTGCGCACGGCGTCGACGTTGAGGCCGTAGCCGTCGTCGAGCCGGTGCGGGATGTGGAAATCGACGGCGCCGCCGAGTTGCTCGACGAGCCGGACGAGGATCGCGGTGCCGGTGACGCCGTCGGCGTCGTAGTCGCCGAAGACGCGCACGCGGCGTCCGGCGCGGATCGTTTCGAGGACGAGTTCGGCGGCGCGGCCGACGCCCGGCAGCGTCGCCGGCGCGTGGAAATTCGACATCACCGGGTTCAGGAACCGCTTCGCGGCGGCCGGGTCGGCGAGGCCCCGCGTGGCGAGCAGCCGCGCGACGACGTCGGAGATTTTCAGATCCGCCGCCAACCGCCGGGCGCCGGATTCGTCCTGCGGCCGGAGCCTCCAGACTTTGCTCGCGCTACGCACCGATGCTTGCCTCGCGGGGGAACGGTGATTCTACGAACGGAATCGACGGCGACGGGTTTGCCGACCGCGACGCGCCGTCGCGGTCGGCACGGTCGCTATTCCAATCACGACCGGACGGCGGGTTTCGCTCAAGTCCTTCGGAATCCATTCATTCGCGCCGGAAAACGGTCGATTTTCGCAAGGTCGGCTTCTACCCCTCGAAGGATTTCGTCCATGAACGTCTCCGCGGCCCTCCTGATTTCGGCCCTCGCCGTCAGCGGCGACCCGTGCGCCCCCTCGTGTTCCGGCTCCTGCGATCCGTGCGACAAGCCCGGCCTGCTCGCCCGCATCAAGGCCAAGCTCAGCAAGAACTCGTGCACGCCCTGCGGCACGCCGATCTTCGCCGGCTGCAAAAAGGACGACTGCGATCCGTGCGGCAAGCCGAGCCTGCTGGACCGCCTGAAGGCGAAGTTCGCCAAGTCGCACAAGTGCGAAGACGCGTGCGCCCCGGCCTGCCCGGCCCCGTGCGCCGCCCCGGCGCCGGCCCCCTGCCCCGCTCCCGCCCCGGCGTGCGCGCCGGCCTGCCCGGCCCCGGCGTGCGCCCCGGCCTGCGACGACCCGTGCGCCAAGACCAGCATCCTCGACCGCATCAAGGCCCGCCTGCACTCCCGCAAGAACAAGTGCTGCGAGCCGGCCTGCCAAACGGAATGCTGCGGCGCCGCCCCGGCGGCCGCGCCCGCCCCGGCGGCCACGCCCGCCCCGAAGGCGATGCCCAAGCCGGCCGAAGCCCCCAAGCCGATGGAACAAGGCAAGCCGAAGACGGCCGCCCTCATCAACGGCTTCGTCGTCCCGCAACTGAGTGCGAACTGATCGTCAGCCTTCGAACGGGTACAACGGCCGACGGCGACGCTCGTAACGGAGCGTTCGCACGTCGGCCGTCGTCGTTCCTGGCGTGTTCACGCGGATGAGGTGCTTGCAAACGGGAGCGTACGCCGCCACCGGCGCGTGGACGCCCTTCGCGATCAGGATGTGGAACGATCTCGGATCGAGTCCGCACGATGAGATCTGATTCAAACTGAACGGCGCCATCCGCCGGCTCGTGAGCACGACCGTCAATCCACTCTCCGTTCGCACGACGGCCGTGCGGCCCTGATCGAACGAACGAATGCCGCCGTGGCGCACTTCCGTCTCTTCGAAGCGTCCCTCGTTCCGAGAAAGCAATTCGACCGTCGCTTCGAGGGGCGTGCCGTGGCGGTCGTCGGTCTTGCCGCCCATCGCCAGGCGAAGCCGGTCGCCGATGGAGGCCGTTTCCAGCTTCGCGACGGAATCGGGATCGAACAGCACGACGAGGTTCGGCCCGAGCTTCCGGCGATGGAGCTCGTGGGCAAGGATCGTGGAATCGGCCGGCGAGCCGCCGCCGACGTTGTCCCCCATGTCGAGCAGGCCGACCGAGCCGTCGAGTTTCTCGGCGCGATCCACAGCGTCCGTCACGGAGACGAGTTCCCCCGCGAAATCGGCCCGGAGTTTCCACCATTCGTCGGCCAGTTCGTTCGCCCGGAGTTGGGCGAGCGCGCGATCGTCGTTCGTCACCGCGATCACGGCCGAACCCATTTCCTCCACATCCGAATATGGGAAGCCGTAGACGAGGCTGCTGGAAAGTAAATCCTTCTGCTGGGCTTGGAATTCCAGGAGCGGACGCCAGTGCGGCTCGGCCGTCGCCTGGCGCTCGATGTTCGCCGCGAGGGGCGGGAACGCCGCCGCCATCGTCGGCTTCACTTCGCCCCGGAGAGTGCGAGCCATCAGCGTCGCCGCCTCGATCCCGCGTTCCATCTGGTCCAGGTGCGGATTCGTCCGATACGCGATCAGGGCATCGCAAGCGGCCACCATCTTCGGTGAGAGGTTCGCGTGCAGGTCCAGCGTGCCGATGACGGGAATGGTACCGACGCGCTCGCGGACGAGGCTCAACCAGTGGCCGTCGAAATCGGAATACGCCTCGGCGACGCCGGCACCGTGCGGCGCGACGAGCAAGCCATCGAGTTTCCCGGCCAAGCCGAGCGCTGCGAGCAATCGGCGCACGAGTTCGTCGGCCGCCTCGGTGGCGATGGTGCCGTAGGGCAGCGCCCGCGCCGCGAAGATCGGCACCGCTTCGAACTTTTCCTTCGCGAGGCCCCGGAAGAACCCGCCGACCTCGTGGAGCGATTCGCCGAGCTTCTCCCGCACCGCTTCGCCTTCGACGAGCAGGTCGCGCGCGAAGTGGTCGAGCGTCGTCGGCTTGCCGATGAACGTGTTCGATTCGTGCAGCAGGGCGACGATGCCGACGCGGGGGTTCATGACTTGGCCGCCGCGACGACGTCGATCTCGTAGAGGATGCTGCCGACGCCGAGGCAGCCGACGATGGTGGTGCGGGCCGGGTACGGCTCCGCGAAGTATTCGCGGTAGAGCTTGTTGTACTCGGCGAGGTCTTCCTGCTTCGCGAGGTACGAGCGCACCTGCACGACGTCGGCGAGCGTCAGCCCGTCGGCCGCGAGGATCGCCTTGACGTGTTCGACGGAGCGGCGGAACTCGGCTTCGAAGGTGTCCTTGACGATGTTGCCGTTGTTATCGGTGGACGCCTGTCCGGAGACGAAGACGAATCCGTTCGCCTTGATGGCGGGCGTGAACGGCAGCTTCGGCGGGCCATAGCCCGCGGGGCGGATGGGGGTCATCAGTTCGGCCTCGCGACAGGAAGATATCGAATTAGATTATGAATCGCCACAACACCATGATGCCGAAGCCAAGTCAAGGAGGTCGCCATTCAGCCCAGCGTTCACGCACGATAACCGTCGACGCGGCGCGCGGTCGCGCTACACCGGTGGGAAGTCCCGGAGGGCCTTCCCATGACGCGACCCGCCTGGGCCACCGAGCAGCGGATATGGCAAACCGAGCGCGATAGCGCAAGATCGTTCCGCGACGCGTGAGCGGTTAAAATCCCACAAGGAAGCCATCGCGCGGCTAGTTTTCACAAGCGACCGTATGGGGAATCGCTTAACATCATTTATGGTACATAAGTACAGTATCGGCGCAAGGTGTCACCGAAAGAATCTCAAGAAGAGCTTCTCCCCTTTGGTTGCGCCAAACTCCGAGATCAGTTTTTGAAAGCATGTCTGAAGACCATCTTGGTAGGACGTACGATTCATGTCGTGCTTCACCAGCCGGGAATAGTGGAAGACCGCGGCACACCAGTTCTCCGCCTGGGTGGCCGCGATCGCCCGTTCGTGATGCCAGAACGGATCGAATCTCGCCTTGGCCATGCGCCAGCCGACTTCGTCCGGGGTCTTCTTGAACTCGAGATCCACCAGCACGACGGAATTCGATTCCGCGGTCGCGAACCAGCGCCCATCGGGAGACGTGGGCCGGGGCTTCTCCGGCGGGTCCCACGACGCATCCGGCAACCACGCCCGCTTCGCGACATCCCAGACCCGTTTTTCATTCGCCGATTCCGAGTACAGTCGCGAACCGTCCGTACCGAAGGTCACGCTGGCGACACGGTCCGTGTGTTCGCCGAGGAACGCGGTTTCGTGCCGGGGACGCGCGTCGAAGATGCGGACCCTGGCGATCCCCGAGGCGGTGACCGCCAGCCGGTCCCCGTTCGGGCTGAAGGCGATGCGCGAGGAACCGGAATTCCCCAAGTCGAACGGCAAGATCTCGTCGCAGGTGGCCGCATCGAACAGTTTGACGGCCATATCCGTGTAGCCCGCCGCGATCCGCCGACCGTCGGGGCTGTACGCCAGTCCGAAGACGGCTCCCGAACGAGCCTGCGTCGTGGCCAGGGGATTGCCGGTCGCCAGGTCCCAGACTCGGACCGTTTGATCGTAGCCGCCGGACGCGATGCGTTCGCCCCGCGGGTCGAACGCCACGACGCGCACGCGTCCGACGTGTCCGCGGAAGGTTCGGATTTCCCGGCCGGTTCGGCCGTCCCACAGCCTCAGGGTTTCATCAAATCCCCCCGAGGCCAGGCGCGTCCCATCCCACCGCGACCGATCTCTTCGATCAATCGAAAATTCGGCAGCACCGGCAGGACCTCGGCCGGGAACGAAGTCGTCGGTCCGTCCGGAATCCGCGTTTCGGTATGCCCGGCGAACGCGCTGGTGACGGCGCGTTCGCACCGCGGAAATCGCGACAGGTATTCGTCCGGTCGTGGCCGATCGCCCCGCCGTGCGCGATATTCGAGTTCGATGGCCAACAGTTCCGACAGCAGCCCGTTCCGATCGGACTCCGAAGCCATCTCGAGAAACAATTCGATGCGCGGATTGAGGCCCGTCACCCAGTCGTGATCGAATCGCTCGCACAGCTCGTCGATCGCGGCGAGTTGCCGATCGGTCAGGGATCGGTAGGCCGGGTTTGTCATCGACGGGTCGTGCATGGCAGTCGAACCGAGTCGCCGACTCACTGATTTGGAATGGTCAGATACTGGAAAACTCCGACAGGACGCGCCGCGCGGCGATTGGGCCGGGGACGCCCGGATTACGAACTCTCGCCCGCATCCGGCATTGCCTGCGGATGCAGCCCCGCCTCGACCCAGATCCGCCGGACTCGCTCCAGTTTTCGCTCGATCGTGCGCCGCGTGCACTGCAATTCGTCGGCGACTTCGCCGTTCTTGGCCCCCCTGAAACTTGAGCAACACGATTTTCTTCATCATCTCCTCGGGCAGGGCATCGAGGAGCTGGGCGCAGCTCTCCGAGATTTCCGCGAGGACATCGGGCGCCTTGCCGCGGCCCGCAATTTCGTCGATGCCAAGGTCGGCGAAACCGGATTCGCCACGCAGGACTCCCCCGCCTCGCTTCTGGCGATTGAACATGCGCCGCTGGGCCGAGATTTTGCGGGAAGTGATGACGGCCAGCAATCCCAAGAGGGCGTCGCGATTCACGGCCGACAAGCGGCCGTCGGCCAACCCGTCGCACAGGCTGTGGAACGCGCTGATCGCCGCGTCGTCCTCGTCGTAGCGGCGGCGCATGTCGCCGTCGAGTTTCCGCCGCGCGAACTCCCGCACGCGGGTGGAGATGTGCCGCCAGAGTTGTTCCGCCGCCTGCTGGTTCCCTTCGGCGAGCTGGTCAATCCAAGCCGTGACGGATTGGCTGTTCATGGTCCGTTCGCCGGCGAGAGCCAAGGGCTGTCATGATACCAGGCAGGACCCGTGTTTCAAATCATCCGATTCCTCAGGAAATTCGAATGCGTCCGGGAAATTCCCAAGAATCCAATCCATCGCCTGTCGGACCACTACGGGCGTTGAACATTGGAATGGTGAGCCCGGATCGGCTCGTTCCGCCCTCGACACGCCACCACCCGGCAATCTCCCACCCGAGCCCAAGGATCGCCCACGATGAAGAAGCTCACGGCCCCGATGATCGGACTCTCCCTGTTGTTCTTCGCGGCGAATGCGTCGGCCCAGCAGCCCAGCAAGGATGAGATCGTCAAGGCGAAGGCGACCTATTCCGGCACGCTGAAGCAGGCCAAAGGCGGGACGGACTGGGCCTGCACCGCCACCGTCAAAGGCGACGGGGAAGTTCACGTGAAGTGGTCCGACAATGAAGTGACCTACAAGGGCAAGATTGGCCCCGAGGGCGGCAAAGTGGGCAACGCGATGTCGATGAACGGCACGGGCAATGACAAGTCCGAAGTCCGCTTCGTGTGGAAATCCGACAAGGAGCTACAAGTCGAGTGGTGGCCGAACATGGCGGCGAAGGCGGGCCAGAAGGAAAACAAGCCGGCGCACGTCAAGGGAACGATCAACAAGAAGTAAGTTCTCGCTCGAACGGGGACGCCGCGGAACGCCGGTGCGGGAAATCGCAACGTGAAGTTCCGTTCGTCATTTTGAGCTTTTGAATCGTGGCGATGTCCGGCCGAGCGGGGGTTTTCACGCCCTCCGCTCGACGGGACGTCGCCACAATCCGTTTCGCCAAGGTCATCGCCCGATTTCCGAGAATCCTCACCGTCGCCATTTCAGACCTGCGGGCGCAGCCGGTGCGAGGCGGGTGCGTCCGCGGTTTGCACAACCACGTCGCGGCGGTTAGACTCAATTCTCATGGCCGTCGTCACGCACCTCCTGGATGCCGCCGCGGCCGGCGACCCGCACGCCGCCGCCGAGTTGCTCCCGATCGTGTACGGCGAGCTGCGCAAGCTCGCCGCCGCCCGGCTGGCCAACGAGAAGGCCGGCCACACGCTGCAACCGACCGCGCTCGTCCACGAGGCGTATGTCCGGCTCGTCGGAGGAATCCAACCCCAGGACTGGGACGGCCGCGGACACTTCTTCGCGGCCGCCGCCGAGGCCATGCGCCGCATCCTCGTCGAGAGCGCCCGCCGCAAGAACCGCGAACGCCACGGCGGCGGACGGAAGCGCCTGACCCTCGACGACCTGGACGTCGCGCCGAGGCCGCGAACGACGACGACGTGCTGGCCCTGAGCGAGGCCCTCGACCGGCTGGCCGCGGTGAACCCACGGGCTGCGGAGTTGGTCAAGCTGAGATTCTTCGCCGGGCTGACGGGGCGCGAGGCGGCCGGCGTGCTGAACATCTCGCCCCGGAAGGCGGACCAAGTGTGGGCGTACGCCCGCGCCTGGTTGCTCGACCGATTGAACGAACCGGCCGCCTGAGCCGGAATCCGTGCGCAACGGCGGGATCGGCGTCGCATGGGGTTGGGAGACTTCGCGCCCGCCCCGGTAGGCTCGCTATGACCGAAGAAACCCTTTTCACCGAAGCCCTGGACATCGCCGACCCGGCCGCGCGGGCGGCTTTCCTGGATCGGGCCTGCGGCGGCCAACCCGACCTCCGTGGCCGTCTAGATCGGCTCCTGGCGGAACACGCCCAGGCCGGCAACTTCCTCGGCCAGCCCGCCGCCCTTCCCCGGACCTTCGGCACTCAGGAGTACGCCGCCGAAGGTCGAACCTGCGACATACCGACGGTCCATCGCGAAGGGGCCGTCCTCGGGCCGTACAAGTTGGTGGAGGTGATCGGCGAAGGGGGGATGGGAACGGTCTGGCTCGCCCAGCAGCAGGAACCGGTCAAGCGGCTCGTGGCGCTCAAAGTCATCAAGCCCGGGATGGACTCCCGGCAGGTGCTCGCGCGATTCGAGGCCGAGCGGCAGGCCCTGGCGCTGATGGACCATCCGAACATCGCCAAGGTGCTCGACG
>CAYVRB010000127.1:12442-17064 GCA_964453375.1 uncultured Alcaligenaceae bacterium | reverse complement strand
ACCGCGACGACGGCGACGTCCTTCGCGGTCGGCGGCGTGGTCTTGGAGCCGGTGGAGAAGGTGTGCAGCGGGGCGAGGGCGCGCCAGCGGGCGGCCTCGGCCTGCGCCGCGAAAGTCGTGCCGTTGTCCGCCCCGTCGCCGACGATCAGGTGCGCCCGCAGGAAGCGCTCCGTCTGCCATTTCTCGAACGTGCGGCTCAGGTACGCGCCGTAGTCGGAGCGCTTCGCGTCGGCCGGCAGCTTCGGGTCGTACAGGCCGGCCGCCTCGCTGAAGTCGGTCCGGCCGAAGCCGTAGAACACGACGTTCACGTTCTGCTCCGTCCGCATCTCCTCCAGGATCGGTTCGCACTTCTCCAGGATCTTCCGCACCGCGGCGATGCGCGACTGGCTGTTGAACTCGTCCGCGATCGTCATGCTCTCGGAGAGGTCGACGCCGACGACGAGCACCGACGGCACCTTCGGATCCTCCTGCACGCCGACGCTCGGCCGCAGCGCGGTGAGCAGCGCGATGACGAGCGCGAGCAGGCGCAAGCCGAGGATGATGGCGACGCGCCGGCGCGTCGCGGACGGGTGCTTGAGGTAGGTCCATAGCGTGACGCCGACGAGCAGCGCCGCGACGACGCCGAGCGCCGGCAACCCGAGCGGGTACTCGGACCACGGATACGCCGGCTTGGTCGACAGGAAGTATTCGGTGGTGGACGGCATGGCTGCGAACGGCACCGCGGCGGAACTCGTTTCCGTCAGTCTACCAGAAGGGTTCGCCCCGCGGCGACTTCGATTTCACACCGGGGGCGCGTACAGGACGCGGCGGTCGGCGGAACCGGGGCGTTCGAGGACGAGGCCGCCGTGCGCGCCGTTGACGACGGCGAGCGAACCGGGCCGGCCGGCGGCGTGCTCGGCGAGGATCGCCTCCAGCGCCTGCACGATCGCGACGCAGTTGCGGTCGGCCGAGAGGTCGTTGTACCGCAGGGCGCGCATCGCCTGCAAACGAGCCTCGCGATCGCCGGTCGATCCGTGTTCGACGAACGCGACCTCCTCGAAAAACCGACGGATGACTTCCACACCGTAGCCGCGCTGGGAGCGCTCGCCCCACGGCTCGACGAACGTGCCGTTGTAGTGGTAGTTCGGCGTGTACTTGAACTCGCCGGGGGAGCGGTCCTCGACCGTCAGCTCGACGCCGCGCTTCCGCTGGTGGGCGGCCCAGACGCCGTTGTCGAAGCGGAACTGCACTTCCTGATCGACGTAGCCGGGGAAGTTGTCGGGCGTCACCCAACTCGTGTGGATGTCGAAGACGGCTTCGCGCCGATCGGGATGGCGGTAGGTCACTTGCAGTTGCGTCGAGTCCCACGTGGTGCCGTCGGCCTTCCCGACGAGGCCGCGCTGGCCGGTGGCGCCGACGCGAGACAATTTCCAATCCGGGCCGAAACTGAAGTCGATCAGCTTCGTATAGTGGCAGGCGACGTACGTGCCGGGATTCCGACCGGTCAGCCACTCGGCGAACTGGCCCATCGAGATCGACTTCGGCTCCAGCAGCGAGCAATAGCCGGTGTTGACGTGCTTGAGATTCCCCTCGACGACGTGCGTGCGGAGTTTCTTGTGGTCCGGGTCGAGCAGCTTGTGGTAGACGACCTTCGCGAGGACGCCGTTCCGCTCGGCGAGCGCTTGCAGTTCATCCAGTTCCGTGAGCGAAAGGACCGAGGGCTTCTCGATCAGGACGTGCTTGCCCGCCGCGAGCGCGGCCTTCGCCGGCGCGCAGTGCCGGTCGTCCGGCGTCGCGACGCAGACGACGTCGACCTCCTTCGCCAGCCGCTCGGCCGCGTCGTCGCCGACGAGGTTCGCGAACGGCTTCGGCGCCTGCGGCAAGTACTTCGCAGCCCGCGCCCCCGTGCGCGTCGCGACGGCGCTCAACTCCACCTCGACGAGGCCGAAGTCCCGTCGGAAGAGACCGTCGCGGTGGACCTGCTCGAAGAAGGGTCGGTAGGTCTCGTCGAAGATCATCCCGAGGCCGACCATGCCGGCCCGGATGCGCGGAGGAGTATTCATGGAGAAGAGAATAAGAGATTGAACCACAGAGGACACAGAGAGCACAGAGGGAAGAGAAGAGAGTGATTGATTTCAGAAATCAGGGGGGAATGGACAGGGCCAGATGGAATCGAGTGTTCAGAGGAATTCCCCTGTCTTCTCTCTCTGTGTTCTCTGTGTTCTCTGTGGTTAACTCTTCTCACCGAAGGGAATCCAGCACCTTCATCCGCATTGCGGAGAGCGCCGGCACGAGGCCGCCCAGGCGGCCCATCACGAGCGTGAAGAGCATGCCCATCGCCATCACCTGGGCGTCGACGTTGATGCGCAGCGCGATCGACTTGCCGCCGGGGCCGCCGCCGCCGCTCGAGAGCGTGCTGGTGCTCGCCTTGCCGTCGGCGAGGACATAGGCGACGAGGCAGCCGAGCGCGCCGCCGATAATCGCGATCGTCAGCGATTCGAGCATGAACGACACCATCACCTGCCAGCGCTTGAAGCCGAGCAGGCGGAGCACGCCGATGTCGCGGATGCGCTGGGCGATGCTGGCGAACATCGTCGTCATCATGCCGAAGACGCCGCCGATCGCCATGACGACGCAGACGACGATGATGGCCGTCAGGAAGAAGTTGTTCGTCTTCGTCAACTCGGCGTAGTAGTCGGGTTCGGAGAAGGCCTTGAGCTTCTGTTGGGTGTAGCGGGTGCTGAGGTGGTGCGCCATGGCGCGGGAGGCCTCGCGCGTGTCCTGCTCGGTGCGCAGCACGAGCGTCGTGTACTTCTCCTTGCCGAACGGGGCGTAGATGCGGCTGAAGCGCTTCACCCAGATTTCGCTGCCGAAGGTGGTGCCTTCGCTCCTCATGATGCCGGTGACGACCCACTCGACTTCGCCGAGCGTGAAGACGTCGCCGGGCTTGAGCGGCTTCTTGCCGGGGTTGTCCTCGCCCAGCACGCCGGCGATCCCTTCGCCGAGCACGCACTCGATCTGGCTCTTGTCGTTCACGCCGGCGGCGCGGAACCACTTGCCGCCCGGATAGAGCTGGATGTTGTGCACCGCGGCCGCGACCTCGGAATCCTCCTGGCTGCGCACCTGCACGAAGCGCCGGCGCGGCGGATTCGAGTTCGGCACCGGCATGTTGATCGCGTAGTACGTCTCCCGGCTGGCGAGCGCGACCGGCTTGCCGTCGCGCTCGATCGTCTTCACGCGCACCGGCGCCTTCAGCACGCGGTCCTTTTCGTCCAGGTCCACGACGACGCGCTCGACGTTGTCGAGGTCGCCGTAGCCGAGGTTGCTGAAGATCTCGTCCGTGGAGCCGTCGGAGAGGACGAAGACGTTGCCGGGGACGCCGCTGTTCTCCGTCAGGTTGTTCATGCCGTTGACGAAGGCGAGCAGGAACGTGAGCAGGGCGATGACGGCGGTGAACGATACGGCCGTCATGGCGTTGGTCTTCCAGCGGACGCGGACGTTGCGGAGGTTGTAGGCGAGCGGCACCTTGCCGATGAAGACGAGGATGAGCAGGTCGAAGGCGTAGACGCCGAGGATGACGAACGGCCAGTGTTCGATCATCGCCGGAGGTAGCTTCTCGTGGAGGGGGGTCTTGAGGAAGCTTTGCGCCGCCGGAGGGAGTTTGGACAGGTTTTCCTCGCGTTCGCGCTTGGTCTTGCCCATGAAGTACGAGTCGCCGATCGCGGGCGTGAAGAAGCGGGCGATGACGCCGAAGGAGCCTTTCTCCGGGAGGGAAAACCGGCTGACGGCTTCGACGGAGACGGCGACGAGCGTGACGAGGACGATCAGACCGGTGAGCAGGGCGAAGCAACGCTTCAGGAGGCTGCGCAGGCCGGAGCGCCGGCCGGAGGTCGTGTCTTCAAGGACCGACTCCTGCGAGATGAACGCCGGCACCGCGAGCAAGAGGACGGAGAGCGGCAGCAGCGAGAGGCCCAGCACGAACATCGTGACGAGCGCCTTCACGAGCAACTTCGCGGGGCGGTCGGCGTGGCGCGGCAATAACCTCCCCTGGGAGCCCTCGACTTGCGGGTCCCCCGGGAGCGCGAGCGACGGGGGGGGCTCGCCCGTCGCTCGCGCTCCGGGCTGGTATTTCAGCGACTCAACCAACTCGCCAGATCGCTCTCCAACTTCTCGACGAAGGCGCTGCGCGGCAGCACGAGATCGCAGCCCGCCGAGCGCGCCGCCCTCAATCGCTCGGCGTCCACGTGCGAACCGTAGGCGATCACGCGCATCGCACCGAGCGATTTCAATTCGATCAACAACGCCGGCACGTCGAGCGTCGGGTTGTGGAGGTCCAGGATCACGCCGGTCGGCGGCGCGTCCCTCGCCTTCGCGACGAGCGACTCCGGCGTCTTCGCCGCCGCGATCGCGAGGCCGTGGGCGCGGGCCGTCGCGAGGATGCGGCTGGTGAAGATCAGGTCGTCGCTGAGCAGCAATCCGCTCACGGCTCGTTCGCCGTCACGGTGGCGTTGAGGATCTTGGCGATGCGGTCCTTCGATTCCTCGAAGAAGGCGCGGGCCGCGTCGTCAAGCGGGGCGGCGCCCACCTTCTTGATCGCGGCGTCGTCCTGCTTGAGCGCCTCGTCGATCCGCTTGCCGATGTCG
>CAYVRB010000127.1:0-12432 GCA_964453375.1 uncultured Alcaligenaceae bacterium | reverse complement strand
GTCGCGGAGGTGCTTCCGCGCCAGGCTCTTCGCGTCGGGCGGCAGGTCGCTTCCGCCGAGGAGGATCATGATGCCACCGAGATCGTCCTTCGGGCCGACGACCATTCCCGCCAGCCGGCCGAGATAGGCGCGTTGGAGATTGCGCGTCGCGACGGACGACTTCGCGGCCGCCGCCTTGCCGTCGGCCGGCAGATCGGCGTAGATCGCGTCGGTCAGGCCGCGGAAGATTTCCGCGATCGTCAGGGGTTTGTCCTCGGGCTTCACGAGCCGCGCCGAGTTCTGGATCCGGGCGAGCGTCGTGGCGTCGAGCAGTTCGTCGAGCACCGTCTCCTGGATCGCGAGCACGCGTTCGTTCACGGGGTACTCGCCGCTGCCGAAGGCCATCCGCGTGCCCCAGTGCGTCCACTTCTCGGTGGCGAGCTTGCGGAGCAGTTCGGGCGGGAACTGGAACGACTTGTCCGACAGGATGTTCTCCTGCAGGAACTTGAGGGCGTCGCGCTGCTTCTCGGATTTCACGGGCACGAGCGGATCGCGGCCGTTCGGGTCGCCCTTGAAGTCGCGATTGACGACGATGCCGCCGACGTGGCGGGCCGTGAGGTACGCGGCGTTGCCGTAGGCGCGCATCGTCATGTTGAAGGCGAGCCGCACGCGGGCGTAGCTTTCGCCGTTGTCGACGGTCTTCTCGGCGAGCTTGCCGAGCATCGACTGCGCGAGGAGGATGCGGTCCTTGCCGAACTGCATCGGATCGGCGCCCATGTCCCAGCGGTTGATGTACGGGTCGGCGCTGCCGAAGACGTCTTCGTCCGTGCCGTAGACGAGGTTCGGATCGGCGACCTTGCCGGCGATCTTCTTCAACTCCGCCACTTCGCCCTCGGTGCCGCCGGCGAGCGGGCGGTAGGCGTACTCGATCGCCCAGTAGTCATACGGCCCGAGCGTGGAGGTGAAGTAGTCGCCCTGCTTCACGCCGGGCGGGGCGATGTTCGCGGGGTTGTAGTCCATGACGCTGCCGACGAGGCCCTGCTTGCGGGTGATGCTCGTATCGTGGAGCTTGTCGTTGGGCAGCATCGTGCTGGCCTTGAAGTTGTGGCGCAGGCCGAGCGTGTGCCCGACCTCGTGCATGACGGTTTCCTTCACGGCCTGCTGGAGCAGTTCGTCGGGCACCTTCTCGCCTTCCTTCAGTCCCGCCTGCATCGCGAGGCCGAACGCGGCGAGGGCGAGTTCGCCGCGCTTGTGGGCGGCGCACTGGCAGTAGCCGTTGCGGATGGCGTGCTGGCGTTGGAGCGCGCGGGCTTCCGGCGTCAGCGGGGCGCGGTCGTCGCGGTCGTTCCAGTCGAGCGGGCTGCCCCGGAACGCCAGCGGGTGCAGCGGCAGGTCCCAGCCCTTCTGCGTCGCGCGGATGTCGCTGGCGGGGTCGATCGGCCGGCCCTTGTCGTCCCGGAAGAGCCGCTGCTCCTGCTTGTAGTACTGGATGTAGCTGGCGTCGAAGAGGATGTCGGCGTCCATGATCTCGCCGGTGAACGGGTTCGCCCGGCTCGGCCCGATGGCGAACGGCACGTCCGACGCGATCCAGCGGAACGTGCTGTAGGTCACGTCCTCGGGGTCGAACTCGCCGGCCTCCTGCTGCCGCACCTCGATCGCGTTCTTGAAGCCGATCTTCTCGTAGGCCTTGTTCCACTCGAGGATGCCCTCGCGCACCGCCGTGCGGTACTCGTCGGGCACGGAGTTCTCGATCCAATACACGATCGGCTTGACGGGCGGCACGAGCTTGCCTCCCTCCTTCCACGGCGGGGCGCCGGCCGGGCGGTCCAGCCGCCAGCGGTTCACCATGCGCACGAAGCTGGTGTCGGGGTTCTCGCGGGAGAAGTCCTTGACGGCGGTGAGGAAGTGGCCGACGCGGTTGTCGGCGTGGCGCGGCTGGTAGCCGGGGTCGGGCAGTTCGCACAGGCCGTACTGCACCGTCACGGACACGCCGCGGTTGTCGATCACGTCGTCGCCGGTGGTCATCATGCCGCGGCGTCGGCCTCCCACGAACGTGGCCTGCACCTGGAGTTCGACGTTCCGCTTGAAGGATTTGATCTTGCCCCACGTCGTGCGCGACGGGTCCAGCATGCCGAGGCCGAGTTCGCCGAGGTCGGTGAAGAAGATCTGGTTCAGGTCGATGACGACCGACCCCTTGAAGGGGTTCATCGTGCGGATCGGCAGCGCCATCAGGACGCTGTCGGTGTAGGTGGTTTCGACCGCCTTCGCCGCCGGCGTGCCGGGCCGCGCCGTGAAGCGCACGTTCCGCCGCACGAGGTGCACCTTGTCGCCGACGCGCTTGAAGACGACGATCCATTGCTCGTCGAAGTTCAGCGTGCTGCCGCCGATGCCCGCGCCGCGCACGACCGAAATCGGCAGCAGGAACGGCCGGTCGAACTGCATCATGCCGATCTCGGCGAAGACGTGTTCGTCCTTCTGGTGCAGGGTGAAGAGGCCTTCCGTGACTTTGGCGCCCCGCACGACGGCGTCGAAGTCCGGGAACTTCTTCTCGGGCATCGCGGCGGCCGGCGGCATCGGGGCCGACGGCGGAGGGCCTTGGCTCGTGGCGGGGCCGGCCGCGAGGGCGACCAGGCCCGCGCCCAGCGACAGGACGGACAGGCGGCGGAGCGTCATGGGTGGGTTCCCCGGGGGTTCAGACAGGTTGCCTGAGCGGAACTGTCCTCAATGTAGCGGAGCGGCGGGGGAATGTGCGTCGAGATTGCCGAAAAGGCGAATCGCACCGGCCCGATTGGGCCGGTGGTAGCGGCTGGAGGAAACGATGGAATCCAAAATGAGTATTCATCAGTCGATCGGCTAAATTTAGTCGGATGACTAATTTTAGCCGATCGACTGATGAATAGGACTTACGCAGTTGAATCAAGGGGCCGGTCCCGACCCAACAACCTCGTCCCGAACCTCTGGTTCGGGACGGGCCGCCGCCTACCTCTGGTAGGCGTGCATAAGTCTTCACGGAGACTTGTGTTCGTCAACCAGAGGTTGGCGAACGCCGCATCCCGAACCAGAGGTTCGGGACGAGAATTAATTCCAACTGCGTACATCCTAATGAATACTCATTTCACTTCCCCGCGAACGCCTTCTGGAACGCGGCGACGCCGACGCCCGGTTCGACCTTGAAGCCCGACTCGGCCAGCACGAGTTCGAGCGCCGCGAACGCGCCCAGCACCTCGAAGGCGTCGGTGTAGCCCATGTGCGAGAGCCGCCAGATCTTCCCCTTCATGGCGTCCTGGCCGTCGGCGAGCTTGAAGCCGTACTTCTTCTCCATCGCCTTGAGCGTTGCGGAACCGTCCACGCCCGCCGGCACCGTGATGACCGTCAGCCCGTTGTTCGGCCGCTCGGCGAACAGTTCGAGGCCCATCGCCTTCGAGGCGGCGCGGGCGGCGGTCGCCATCTTCGCATGGCGCGCCCAGAGGTTTTCGATCCCCTCGGCGCGGATCCGCTTCAGGCTCGCCCGCTGCGCCTTGATCAGCGTGTTCGCCGGCGTGAACGGCGTATCGCTCTCGGCGATCGACTTCCGATAGCGGCGCAGGTCCAGGTAGAAGTTGCGCACCGGGTTCGCGTCGATCTTCTTCCACGCCTTCTCGTTGACGCTCACGAACGCCAACCCCGGCGGCAGCATCAGCGCCTTCTGCGAACCCGTCACGACGATGTCGAGGTTCCACTTGTCCGTGTGACACTCCATCGCGCCGAGGCCGGAGATCGCGTCCACGATCAGCAGGGCGTCCGTCTTCGACGTGAGTTTGCCGAACGCTTCGAGGTCGTGGCCGACGCCGGTGGAGGTTTCGCTGAGCGTCGCGAGCACGGCCTTCGCGTCCGGGTTCGCCTTCAGGGCCGCGTCCAACATCTCCGGCGTCACGGCTTTGCCGTAGGGCACCTCGACGTTCACGATGTTGATCCCGTACGCCTTCAGCACGCCGCGCCAGCGTTCGCCCCAGCGCCCGGCCGTCAGCAGGATCGCCTTCTCGCCGGCCGCGAGTGCGCTCGACACGGCCGCGTCCATCCCGCCGGTGCCGGAGCTCGTGATGGTCAGCACCGTGTTCGTCGTCTGGAAGACGTATTTCAGGTCTTCCGTCATCTCGGCGAGGATCGCCTTCGCCTCGGCGGAGCGGTGGTACGTCACCGGCTTCGCCAATTCGAGCAGGGTCTCCTCGGGCACGGGCGTCGGGCCGGGCGTGAACAGTCGCGCTTTCATCGGGGTTCCTTGAATGAACGAAATCGTCCGGCTGGCATTTTAGGGAATCGACGGGAAAGGGGATCAGCCCAGCAGCGCCTCGATCGCGCCGGCGAGGCGGTCCGGCTTCGTCGTGCTTCCAAAACGCCCGACGACGCGGCCCTCGCGGTCGACGAGGAACTTCGTGAAGTTCCATTTGACGAATCGGGTGCCGAGGGTGCCGCGGCGGGCGGCCTTGAGGTGGCGGTAGAGCGGGTGGGCGTTCGGGGCGTTCACGCGGAGCTTGCCGAAGACGGGGAACGACACGTTGTACTTCAGCGAGCAGGCGCGGATGTTCTCGGCGCCGCCGGGTTCCTGCCAGAGGAACTGGTTGCAGGGGAAGCCGAGGACGGCGAAGCCGCGCTCGCGGTATTTTTGGTGGAGCGCTTCGAGGCCGTCGTACTGGGGCGTGAAGCCGCAGCGGCTGGCGACATTCACGACGAGCAGCACCTGCCCGCGGTAGGGGGCGAGCGTGGACGCGCCGCCGTCGAGCGCCGGCACGGGGATGTCGTAGAGCGAAGTCATGTCGTCGCGGTCCGTTTCGCGAGCCATCCCAAATCCGGCAGGCCGTAGGGCCGGAACTTCTCGGGTCGTTCCAGCTCCTCCTGCACGAAGAGCGCCCGGGCGCGGCCGAGGCGGCTCGCCACGGGAGTATCGATCAGCGTGCTGCTGTCCTGCGCGCTCATCTGGAAGAGCACGCGCTGCGTGAACTCCTTGAGCGCCTGGCGGTCCAGTGCGCGCTGGAGGTTCGTCAGCGAATCGCACCAGACGATGGCGTGGATGCCGACGGCGGGGCCGTCGCGGAGGATCGCGGCGAACAACTCGCCCGGCGATTTCGGGGCGTCGCCCTTGCGGCCGAAGCCGAAGTCGTCCTCGGGCTTGCGCAATTCGCGGAAGCGCTGCAACCCCTGCACGAGCACGAAGCGCGGCGTGCGGTCGGCCGACTCGCCCGATTGCCGGCGCGCCAGTTCGGCGGCCAGCTCGGCGAGGGCGCCCTGGATCTCGAACCGTTCGACGTTGGCGTTCGCGAAGCCGACGGCGGCGGCCGCCTTCCGCAGGTACTCGGCGTGCTCGGCGTCGTCGGGCGTGCCGTCGAGCAGCGTGACCGGCCGCTCCGCGCCGGTCTTCACATGCGCCGCGAGCGCCGCCATCGACGCGGCGAGGATCGCCATCGCCGCTTCCTCCGACGAGCCGATCAGCAGGAGATTGGAACCCGATTGGGCGCGGAAGACGGCGTTCGTCGGATCCTTGATCGCGACGGCGTCGCCGAGCCAGACGGTCGGCGATTTCGCCTCGACCGGCTTGGCGCGCAGCCCGGCGAGCGCCGCGTTGTTCGCGAGGTCGGCGGCGACGTTCCCCTCGAAGACGAGCGGCGGCGGGTAGCGGTCCCCGGCGCGGGCGCGAAGGTCGGCGAGCAGCGACTCGCGGCGGTCCTCGTCGAGCCAGACGACCTGGAACGGATCGTTGCCTTCAAGCAGGCCGTTGGCGTCGTTGTAGATCGCCTCGCCGGGGCGGGAGAGGAGGCGGGCGGCGGAGTTGTCCTTGCTGAGGATGAGCTGCGCGTCGGCGTCGGAGCATTGGAGCGCGATGCGGACCGCCATCTGGTCGATGGTGCTGCGGGCGAGGGAGTACGCGCCGCCGAGGGTCTGGGAGCCGAGGAGCACGTGCAGGCCGAACGCGCGGCCCTGGCGGACGAGGCGGTCGAGCAGGAGCGAGGCCTCCTGCGCGAGCTTGTCGTCCTCGACGAAGAACTCCTGGAACTCGTCGACGACGAGGAGGATGCGGGGCAGGCCGGCGTTCTTCCTCTGGCTCTTCAGCCAGTCGCGGTAGCCGTCGAGGTCGTTGGCGCCGGCGGCGCGGAACCGGTCGCCGCGATCGCGGAGTTCGGCGTCGAGCCTTTGCAGAACACTCAGTCCGAACTCGCGCTCGCTCTCGATGGCGACGACGCGCGCGTGCGGGAGGCGGTTGACGGCGTAGGCGCGGAACTCGACCCCCTTCTTGAAGTCGATGAGGTAGAGTTCGGCCTCGTCGGGCGAGTACATCGTCGCGAGGTTGGTGATGAGCGCGTGGAGGAGCGTCGACTTGCCGGAGCCGGTCTTGCCGGCGACGAGGGCGTGCTGGGCGGTGCCGCGGCCGAGGGTGAAGACCTGGCGCTTGGTGGCGCCGGCGCGGCCGATCGGCACGTCGAACGATTTCGCCGAACTCGACGTCCAGACCGCCTCCGGCTTCGGCAGGATGAAATCGAACGGCACCTCCACGCGCGCCGCGTCCCGGCTCGCCTCGCCGACCTTGCGCACGAGCGCCGCCAGTTCGGCCGGCTCCGGCGGCGCGTCCAGCGCGATCGGGAACGCCGCGAGCGTCGGATCGGTCGGCGCGAACTTGCCGTCCTTCCAAGCGAGGTTGAACGCGACCTGTTCGAGGTCCGCGAGGCGGAAATCGCGGGGCATCGCGGCCTTGGTGTCGACGCTGACGAGGGTGCAGACGCCGCAGGCGGGGCCGCTGGACAGGATGCTGACGAGCCGCCGCGCCGCGTCGGGCGTGAAGTTCGTCGGGAAGTTCGCGATGACGAGCACGCGGTACGGCTCGGCCACTTCGCCGGCGGCGCGGTTGTACTCCTCGATGCTCTTGTACTGGTTCCGCAGGTACTTCTGGATCACGTTCTCCATGTGCTCGGTGATGTCGAGCAAACGCTTCTCGATCTGGCTCGATTCCGTCCAGATGCGGGCGCCGACGAGTTGTTCGTCGTAGTCGGCGAGGTGCATAAAGGCGGCGAAGTTCTCGCCGAGGCCGACCGGGTCGATGATGGTGAAGCGGACCTTGCCGGGCGGCAGGCCGGTGAGGAAGCGCAGCATCGTCGCCTGGATCGCCTGGACGGCGGCGGCGCGGCCCTGGTCCTGCGTCTTCAGCAGCACCGAGCATTTATCCGGGAACGGCAGGTACGCCGGCACGAAGAGGCGGATCGGCGTATCCGGCGCGAGGCGTTCGTCGAGCGGTTCGCCCTCCGGCAGCGAGTACATGTCCACCTTGATCGCGCCGTAGCGGATGCCGTCGGGCACGCTCGTGGGGCTTTGGTGTTTGCCGTCGAGGAGTTCGCCCCATTTGGGGAAGGCCTTCTGACCGTGCGCCTTGAGGTCGTCGAGGACGGCGCCGACTTCGCCGACGCCGGTGTGCCAGGCGTACCCCATCGCGTTCCAGTCGCCGCCGCGCGTGGCGACGACGGCGGACATCTTGCTGGAGTAGCGGTCCTCGGCGTCGCGGAGCTGCTTGTCGAAGCGGGCGTCGGCGGCGGCGAGTTCGGCGGCGTACTTCTCCTCGAGCGACTTCTCCTCGATGAAGCGGTCCTGGCCGATCCTGTCGAGCCGGTCGGTGTATTCGGTTTCGATCCGGTCGCGGTTGTTGGTGCGCTCGGCGGCGAGCTTGTCGATCATCGGCTGGAAGTGCTCGTCGGCGCGCTTGCGGTCGGTGGCCTGGCGCTGCTTGAGGTCGGCGAGCTGGCGGGCGAGGGTGGCCTTGGCGTAGTCCTGGAGGGTGTTGGCGGCGCGGCCGGCCTCGGCCTGGAAGACGCCGAATTGCACCGCGCGCGTCCGCACTTGCCGGCGCGCGAGGAAGAGGAGGAGCTGGTACAGGCCAAGGCCGCCGAAGAGCGCGACGGCGAGGCCGAGGGCGACGGCGTATTTCGTCTGCGTGACGGCCATGCCGACGCCGAAGGCGACGCCGCCAAGCACGAGCGCGAGGCCGAGCGACGCCACGGGACGCAGGAGCTTCGGCAGCACGCAGGAGATGGTCGCGGACGCCGCCGCCTCCACGTCCTCGACGCACGATTGCAGCTTGCCTTCGGGATCGGTCGGCGTCGGGCTGGGCAGCCGTTCCACCGGGAACTCGGCGTCCTTCTTCTCGAGGCCGACGCGGGCGAGCGCCGGTTCCACGCGCGTCCAGTGGTCGGCGAATTTCTTCCGGGCGCTCTCCGCCTGGCGCACGAGCTTCTGGTGGTGGTCGTTCGCCTCCTTCTCGGCCGCCTCCACGAGCGAATCGATCGTCCAGAGCCGGTCTTGGTACTTCGTGCGCGTCTTCTGGTCGGAATCCTGGAAGCGGTCCTCGACCTTGCGGATCGCCTCGTCGCGCGTGGTGTCGGCGGCGGACTGGCGGGCGGCGTAGCGGCCGGACATGTCGGCGAACCGCTGCTGGTGCGCCTCGTCGACGGCGTCGCGCGCCGCCTTCCGACCCGCCGCGACCTGCCGCCGGATCTTCTGGATCTCCTTCTCGATCTCGTCGGCGCCGGCCTCGTACGCCGCCGCGATCTCCGTCTCCCCCTTCGCGCGGTCGTGGATCAGCCCGAGCAGCCGATCGAGGGCCGAGCGTTCGCGGTCGAAGAGCGATTCGGACATGGGCGGGTCTCGGAGGCCGGTCTCAACCGGGGAATTCGCACTCGTTGCGGATCTGGGCGAAGACGACGCTCAGTTGGTCGATGGCGCGGAGCAGGTCGCCGACGTGGCGGTCGAGCGGCCGCCACGTGGTTTCGTCGAACTCGCGGCGCGCGACGTCGTCCCAGACGTCCTGCAGGTTGTCCCAGTGCGCGCGGGCGGTCTTCTGGGCGTCGAACAACTGGCTGCGGTTGGCGCCGACTCTCACGGGGATTCTCCGGTCGGCGCGGGCGGCGGCGCGGGCAGCGCCGCCACCGACGGCGCGGGGGCGAAATCCGGCTTCAGCTCCGCGTAGCTCTCCAGCGCGGCGATCCGGCGATCCAAGAGCGCCATCGCGTTCGGCACGTCCACCTCGATGAACGTCGTCAGCCGCCGCGCGGGACCGCTGTAGTTCTCCTCGATGATCTTCGGCAGCCGCTGGTGCCAACTCCGGCATTTCTGCACCTGCTCCTCCGCCTGCTCCAGCCGCGCCTTCGCCCGCCGCAGGTTCCGCTCCTGCACGGTGGTGTCGGGCATGCGGCCGGTGGCGTCGGTGAACTTCCGCCCCGCCAGCTCGTTCTTCGCCCGCAGCACTTCTTCCTCGCAATCCTTCACGGCCGACTTCCAGCGTTTGGCTTGTTCCTCGAGCCAGTCGTGCGCGCGGCGGATTTCCATCTCGAGGCCGGAGAGCACCTCGGCCGCGGAGGCGCGGTAGTTCGCCAGCGCGATCAGCCATTCGCGCAGCGCGTCGATCGATCGGACGTCGGCGGCTCCGGTCATCGCTGGCTCAGGTATTCTTCGATCCGCTCGGCCTTGCGGAGCAGGAACGGGATGTGCAAGTTGGCCGCCTCGACGAAGCGTTCCAGCACGCCGGCGGTGGACTCGAATTCGGCGCGGAACTTGTCGTGCTCCTGGTCGCGCCAGGTGTCGCTGAGGCCGACGAGCTGGCCGTGGAGGCCCGCGAGGTTCGTTTGGAGGTCGGCGTTGAACCGCTTGAGGTTGGCGGCGAAGCGCCGCAATTCGGCCGGATCGACGATGGCCTGGGACATGGGAGCTTCCGGTCGGGGACGCGCGGACGAACCATTGCCATTATAACGCGAATCGCCCGACCGGGGTTGGCCGAGTTCGCTTCGCCCGGTCCGGTTCGATCGGGAACGCCGTCGAGTCGGCCGGTTCACTCGGTCGGCGGCGGGCGTTCGTTCCGCTCGGCGCGGAGCCGGCGCTCGACCGCGACTTTCACGACCAGCGTCGCCAGCGCGAGCATCGTCAGCACCGACGCGAGCGCGAACGCCGCCGGCTGGTTGTACTCCTGGAACAACTTTTCCACGCGCAGCGGCATCGTGTCGGTGCGGCCGCCGATGCGCCCGCTCACCACGTAGATCGCGCCGAACTCGCCCATCGCGCGGGCGTTGCAGAGGATGACGCCGTAGATCAGGCCCCACTTGATGTTCGGCAGCGTGACGAGCCGGAAGAGTTGCCAGCCGTTCGCGCCGAGGCTGCGCGCGGCGATCTCTTCCTCCGGCCCGTTCGCCTCCATCACGGGGATCAGTTCGCGCGCGACGAACGGGAAGGTGATGAACGCGGTGACGAGCACGAGCGCCGGCGGGGCGAAGATGACTTGGTAGCCGTGGTCTTTGAGCCAGGCGCCGAGCGGCGTCTGGAGGCCGAAGAGCAGGACGAAGACGAGGCCGGCGACGACGGGCGAGACGCTGAAGGGGAGGTCGATGAGCGTGGTGAGGAGCGCGCGGCCGGGGAAGCGGAAGCGGGCGATGGTGTAGGCGGCGGCGATGCCGAAGACGGTGTTCATGGCGACGGCGAGCGGCGCGACGAGGAGCGTCAGCAGGATCGCGTGCCGCGTGTCCGGGTCGGCCGTGAGGCTGCGCCAGTACGTGCCGACGCCGCCGGAGAGAGCTTGCACGAAAACGCTCGCGAGGGGCACGAGCACGAGCAGGCCGACGATGGCGACCGTGAAGCCCGACAGCGCGCCCGGGGCGATGCGGATCAATCGCGCAAGCGCCGGCGACGCGAGCGCCGGATCGCGGTTCGCCGGGCCGTCGAAGAGCCGGGCGAGAAGGGCGAAGGGCCAGCCGAGGGCCGCGAAGACGGTCCGCGCAGGCCGCGGCGCCGCGCCGGGCTGGCTCCAGCGCTCCAGCAGGTTGATCGCGACGAGTAGCAGGAACGACACGCCGAGCAGCACCGTGGCGATCGCCGAGGCCTCGCGGTACGCGAACTCCTCCAGCCGCGAAACGATCAGCACGGGGGCGATCTCGGTGCTGAACGGCATGTTGCTGCTGATGAAGATGACCGAGCCGTATTCGCCGATGGAGCGGGCGAAGGCGAGCGTGAAGCCGGTGAGCGCCGGCGCGAGCAGGACGGGGAAGATGACGCGGCGGAAGATCTGCCAGCGGTTGGCGCCGAGCGTCTCGGCCGCTTGCTCCGATTCGTGGTCGATCTCCTCGAGCACCGGTTGCACGGTGCGCACGACGAAGGGGAAGCCGGTGAAGACGAGGACGAGCACGATGCCGGTCTTCGAGTACGCCCCGTCGAACCCGAGCGGCACGAGGACTTGGCCAAGCCAGCCGTCCTTCACGTACAGGCTGGCGTAGACGAGGCCGGCGACGGCGGTGGGCAGGGCGAACGGCACGTCCACGAGCGCGTCGACGAGGCGCTTGCCGGGGAACTGGTAGCGCACGAGCGACCACGCGACGACGAGGCCGAGGACGACGTTGATCGCGGCGGCCTGGAAGGACGCCGAGAACGTAAGTCGGTAGGCCGCGACGGCGCGCTCGCTCCAGACGGCGGCGGCGAACTCGCCCCACGTGAGGTCGGACGCCTTCCAGACCGCCGCGCCGAGCGGCACCAGCACGAGGATCGCGAGGTACAGGATCGTCGTGCCCAGGCCGAGGCCGAAGCCCGGCAGCACGCGGCGGGAGGTCGGCGTCATTTCGCTCTCCCGCCGGCGTAGATCCGGTCGAAGACGCCCCCCTCGGCGAAGAACCGCTTGTGGATCGCGTCCCAGTCCGTTCCGAGCGCGCGGGCGGGAAACAGCTTAATCGCCGGGAAGCGGTCCGCCGTCTCCCGCTGGATGGCCGCGTTGGTCGGGCGATAGTGGTGGCTCGCGATGATCCGCTGCGCCTCGTCGGTGTAGAGGAACTTCATGTACGCCTCGGCCGCCGCCTTCGTCCCCTTCCGCTTCACCACGGCGTCGACGATCGCGACGTGCGGTTCGGCCAGCACGCTCACCGGCGGGTAGACGATCTCGAGTTCCCCGTTCGCCTCCTGCACTTCGAGGTGGGCTTCGTTCTCCCACGTCAGGTGGGCGTCGCCGATCTTCTTCTGGGCGAAGGTCATGGTCGCCCCGCGCGCCGCGGGATCGAGCACCGGCACGCGCCGGTACATCGCCGTCACGGCCTCGAGCGCCTCGGCCTCGGTGCCGCCGCGCGTCGTGACGGCGCCCCACATCGCCAGGAAGCTCCACTTGCCGTTGCCCGACGTCTTCGGGTTCGGCGTGATGACGCTCACGTCGCCGCGCACGAGATCAGGCCAGTCCTTGATCCCCTTCGGGTTCCCCTTCCGCACGACGATGACGATGGTCGAGACGTACGGCAACGATCGGTTCGGCAGTTTGTTCTCCCAGCCGTCGTCGATGCGGCCGGCCTTGCGGATCGCGTCGGTGTCGGTGAAGAGCGCGAGCGTGACGACGTCGGCGTCGAGGCCGTCGATCACGGCCCGCGCCTGGCTGCCCGACCCGCCGTGCGACTGGCGAATCGAGAGTGGCATCCCGAC
>CAYVRB010000126.1:0-17132 GCA_964453375.1 uncultured Alcaligenaceae bacterium | reverse complement strand
TTCGGGCACGGGCGGCGGCGCGGCGCCGGGGCGCGGCGCCGGGGTCGGCGCGGGCATCGGGGCGGGCTTCGTCTCCACGCCGCGGAGTTCGACCGGCTTGCCCATCCGCGTGAGCGTGTCGGCGAGGAGTTCGGCCACCGTCGCCGCGCTCGCGCCGTCCACGCTGATGACGCGGATGTTCCCGCCGATCCCGGTCGTGCCGCCCGACGACGGATCGACGACCTGCTTGGCCTTCTTCGCCTCGTCGATCTGCGCCGCGGTCCCCTTCACGATGATCGCCGGCGGATCGGCGCGCGTGTCGATGAGCGGGCCGCTGCCGAGGTCCGGCACGAGCCGCTTGATCCCGTCGGAGATTTCCTTCAGGTCCCGGCCGGAGGTGATGTCGATGATTTCGGTCTTCGTTTCGGTGCGGACGTCGCCGCCGCCGCCCGCGCCGATCTTCAGCGCGATGTCGAAGTGATCGGTCATCGGGGCGAGGACCATGATCTCGTCTTTGCCCGGGATCGCCGCGATGCGCACGAGTTTGGACGTGCCGTAGCCCTCATTGAGGATTTTCGCGAGCGCGTCGGCGCTCTTCGCCGGCACGGGGTAGATCTTGAGCGTCGGTTCGCCGGGGACGTACTCCTTCTGGCCGGGCCGCGAGACGTCCAGTTCCTTGAGCAGTTTCTCGGCCGTGGCGAGCTTGTCCGCCGGGCCGGTGATCATGATCGTGTTGGTCTTCTCCTGCACCGTGATCTGCACGGTGCGGAACCGGCTGGAGATGGTGGTGCGGTCGCGGCCGCTCGTCGGCGGGGGCGGCGTGAAGCCGCCGGGGCCGAAGCCGCCGGGGCCGAACTGGCCGAACGACGTCGTCGGCGTTACGGCCTGCACGTTCGTGCTCGCGTCGGAGAGCAGCTTCGTCAGGTTGTCCGCCGCCTCCGAGGCGCGGATGAATTTGCAGATGTACGTCAGCGAGTCCCCGTGCGCGTTGTCCTGGTCGCCGATGTCCTTGAGGAGCGTGCGGATCGTGCCCACCGTGTCGGTGATGAGCAGTTGGTTCGCGCCGATCGCCTTCACGTCGCCGAACAGGCCCTTGCGCAGCTTCACCTGGTCGAGGATCTCGTCCGCGTTCAGCGTCTTCAGTTGGATCGCGATCTGGACGACTTCCGTATTCGCCTTCTTCGAGAGCTCTTCCTTGGTGATCCGCGGAATGTAAGCGTCCGGAATCTTCTCGTCCGCGGGGCAGACCGTGAACATCGTCGTGTCGATGCGCAGCAGGACGTACTTCTCGAGCGCGAGCGACCGGTTGAGGAGGTCGACCACTTCGGTGATCGTGTATTTCTTGTTCGGCTCGGTCTTGATGGTCACGCTGCCCGTCGGGAGTTTCGTCCCGAACATCGCGAGGCCGCTCTCCTTGGCGAACCAGTCGAGGACCTGGTTCCAGGGCGTCGCGGAGAAATTCATCGAGACGGTCTTCTCGGGCGGCGCGGCCTTGAGGTCCGGCGCCTTCGGCGCGTCGGCCAACTTCATGGGGACGGCCGGCGCGGGCTTCACCTCCGGGGCGGGCGCCTGCGCGAACGCCGGAACGGCGAGGCCGGACGCGAACACGGCCGGCAGCCACCGGCGTAGCTTCCACATCGGCACGCGGCCGAACGACCGCGCGGTTTGCTGGCTCATCGAACGTCCCCCAACGTGTCTCACGGTGCGGCATCCTGCCCCCGAGAACCGGCGCGTCCCCCGACGCGAGGCCCCCATCCGCGGTCCGTGGATTCGGGCGGTATTACCCTTAGCCTACCCGGAACGCCAAGCGAAATGTGGACTCGTCCGCGATTTTTAATCCGAATGACGAACCGATGAGTTTTCCCCGGCACCCCCGCAAACGCGAACGGGGCAAGCCGCCCGGCTTGCCCCGCCCCCGTCAGCTTGCCGCGATCAGTTCGACGTCCGCGGCGCCGGCGCCAGTTCCGCCCCGGTCGGCTCCTTCGCCGGACCCTTCGACAGCAACTTCTTCGCGTCCGCCTCCGTCAATTTACTCTTCTCGTCAAGCGTCGCCAGCGTCGTCCCCAGCCGCCAGACGTAGTACTTTTCGACCACCGCCGGCTTCGTCATCGCCAGCCCGCCGATCGCCGACACCTGCGCCATCTGCTCCTTCGTGAGCTTCGGCTCCAGGAACCGGTCGAACCGGTTCGGCGCCGGCGCCTTGGCCTTCTTCGGCTCGGGGGCCTTGGGGTCTTTCCCCTCCTTGCCGTCCTTCGCGTCCTTCCCGTCCGCCTTCGGTTCGTCCTTCGCGTCCGAGATCAACTCCTTGAGCACCAGCCCGTCCTCGTGGTAGCCGAGGAACTGGAACTTCCGCTGCGTGGCCGTCCCCTCCTCGCCGACCATGAACGGCTCGGCCTTCGATACCGGCTTCCAACTGTTGTACTCGAGGTTCTTCCACTTCTCGCCGAGCCGGTATTTCTTGATGAACTGGAACTCCGGCGAGGCGGTGTCCTCGTCGCGGACGTTCATCTCGTAGTAGTGGTTCGTGGCCGTATCCCACGCGACCGCTTCCCGCACGCCCGTGGTGCTCGTCGTGATCGCGTTCAGGCGGATATAGGGAGCGATGTCCTCGGGGGGCGCTTTCCAACCGCCACCTTCAGGGGGTTTTGGCGGATCCGGCGTCTTGACGATCGGCGGGAGCGGGCCGTGGAAGACGTCGCGGGCCTCCATCGCGAGGTATTCGCGGGCGCCGGTCGCGAGCACCGACGGGAACTGTTGCGTCTTGATGCCGCGGCCGGCCTCGGGCAGGTGCAGCACGGCCTGGTAGCCGCCGATGCCGCCGGCGGCCGCGAACGCGATCGGCACCGGCAGGAGCGTCCGCCGCTGCTCGGCGCCGTCCAGGATGATCGCCTCGGTGTGCAACGTCACTTCGAGGTCGGCGCGGTCGCCGCCGCGGCGGGTGAAGCCGCCGGACGATCCTTCCTTCTCGACGCGCTTGATGTCGAGCGTGGTGATCTGGTGCAGGAGGTTCAGGTCGTAGTACGCCTTGAGCACCTTCGTGACGGTGGGGAGGTCGACCTTCTGCATGCGCACGTCGTAGCCGATGCGCTGGTAGGCGGGCCGTTTGGGGCCGATGTCGGGGATGCTGCGGACGTCGCCGGCGTCCTTGGGGACGATGGTGTAGCCCGGGGGGACGCCGCTCGAGCGCAGGAGGTAGCCGAGGGCGGCCTCGTATTCGCGCTTGGCGACGTCGACGTCGGCGGGGAGGCTGCGGCGCTTGGCCGTCGGCAGGCGCTTCTGCGCGCTCTCCATCGTATCGAGCAGGGTCTGCTTCTCGGACAGTTCGTCCATGAGCTTGGCCTGCTCGGCGCGGTTGCGCTGCATCGGCTTGAGGATCATCTCGTAGCCGGCGTAGAAGACGCCCACGAGGCCCATCACGCCGACGACGAGCAGGAGTTTCTTTTCGCGGGCGGTCACGGGTTGCCTCCATCCGGGTCGAAGCCGGCCGGGAATTCCTCGACGGGTTGCACGGGCGCGGCGGGCCGCTCGGCCTCGACCGGCTTCGGCACCGTCACGCGGAGCTTCGCGGTGTAATCGGCCGGGGCGCGGTGCGCGAGCTGCGCCTCCACGATGAACTGCTGCACCGGCGTCCGGGCGCTGCCGCCGGGCAAGAGCGCGCCGGTCGTCATCTTCACGCCGGAGTAGTGCCGGGATTCCCGCGAGAGCGACCGCACCAACTCCTCCGGGAACGTCGCGTTCTCGGAGGCGATCTGCAACCGCAGCTTGGCCACGGGAACCAACGCGTTCGCGCGGACCGCGCCGGAACCGACCGGCGGCGCCTTCTGCTTGTCCTTCGCCGTCGGCGGCGGGATCGCCGTGCCGACGAACGACGTCACCTTCATCTTCGCGATGTCGGGGAACTGCACCGAGAGATCGTAGAGTTCGTCGATCCAGGGCACGCCGCGCTTCTCGAACTCCTCGGCGGCGGCGAGGCGCTTGGCGTTCGGCTCCGCGTCCTCGATCTGCTTCTTCACCGCCTCGACCTGCCGGCGCATGTTCGCCGTCATCGCGTTCGAGTTGCTGACGAGGATGTAGCCGCCGAGCGCGAGGCCGGCGAAGAGCACGAGGCCGACGAGCACGCCCACCGCGTTGCGGTTCCGGTTCGGATCGACCGCGGCCTTCGGCTGGCGCGGCTGGGCGAAGTTGATCGGCGACGGGCCGAACTTCGCCTGCGCCGCCAGCAATCCCACGACGCCCGCGAACCGCGCCCGCTGCTTCGGCGGGATCCGCTCCGCGCCCGGGAACCCGGCCAGCGGATCGAACGGATACACCGGCACCGGCAAGGACGCCCCCAGCCGGCCCGACCAGCCCGTCAGGCCCGCGTCCGCCTCCGCGAGGTAGATCGCCTGCACCGCGTCCCCGCCCGATTGGGCCGCGTACATCGCGAGATTGTTCCGCAGCGCCCCGACGAGCGCAGCCTCTCTCGCCATCGCGATCGCCGACAACGGCCGCGAAAACCTGATCGCGCCGTTCCTCACCACCGCGAACTCGCCCGACGATTCGTTCAGCGTCAGCACGGCGATGGCGGCGTCCACGGCGTCGGGCACCGGCATCGCGCCGGTCGTCACCGCCCGCGCCGCCGCCGACGCCGCCGCGAACGGCCGCGGCGTCGCCACCGCCAGCTTCAGCCCCGCCCGCTCGCACAGCGACTGCGCCGCCGCGTACACGTCCTTGTTCACGAACGCCACCAACGACCGCCGCTCCCCGCTCGGCTCCGCGCCCAGCGGCACGTAGTCCAGCACCCCGTCGTCCGGCGACTCCGTGAACTCCTTGAGCGCCTGGAACCGCACCACCGCCGGCTCGTCCTGCGGCGGCGACGGCGGGTGCTTCAGCTCCTTCATCACGACCTTGTCGCGGCCGAAGGCGAACAGCGTCGGCGCGGGCGCCACGCCGGCCGATTTCAACAGCTCGGCGAGGCGCGGCGCGAGCGCCGCCACGCCGGACGGCGCCAGCGGCTGCGGGGCGTCCAGCCACAACGGCGCCCCGTCCAACTGGACGGCGCCGCCGCGGACGGTCCCGGCCGCCACGGTCAGTCCGTGCGCGTCGGCGTCGATGGCGAGGAAACGGGGCACGGCGGCAAGCTCCTGGGGGCGAGTCCGGTTCAATCGCGCGGCGGGGCGAAGCCGCCGCCGAGTTCGGTCAGGTCGCGGAAGTACACGATGCGCGGCTGGCCGGCGTTCGTGTCGATCACCGCCTCCACGCGCGCCACCGGTCCGCCGCGGGCGAAATACCCGATCGACTGGATGCGGTACGTCTGCGTGTAGCCGGTGATGTACGTCTCGATGTTCTTGAAGATCTCCAATCGCATGCCGGCCTGCGTGTGCAGCCAGGCGCCGGTGCGGTACTCGGCGCTGAGTGGGTCGAGCGTCGCCCGCGCCGCCACCGACGCCGCCGCGTCCTCCGGCGTCACGCCCGGCAGCACCGACAAGAGCGTCGCCGGGCAGGTGTTCACGTTGATCCGCGGGTTCAGCTCGTGGTTGCTCTTCGCCGTCACCTTGTCCAGGAGCGTCGGCAGCACCGCCTTCAGGTACGCCGCGTCGTTCAGCGGGCAGTTCACCACCACGTCCGGCTCGTTCTGCGGCGCGTTCGCCGCCCGGGGCAGCACGACGCGCGTGTTCGCCATCGCCAGCATCGAGTTCCGCACCTGCCGGCGCGCCCGGGGGTTCGCCAACGACGCTTCCACCGCCGCGCGGAGGTCGGCGGCCGTGCCCGTCCGCGCGTTCCCGCTCGGCGCCGTCAGGCTCGATTGCTGCGTGTACATCCGGTACGCCATGGTGTAATCGGCCATGTCCTGGCCCACAATCGCCGCGAGGCTCTTGTGAGTCGCCGCCAAGTCGGCCTCGTTGACGTAAAGTCGGGGCTGACCGGCGGAATCGACATTCAACTCGTGCCCGTAGACGGTGAGGTAGTCGGACCAGCCGCGGTTAAAATCGTTGCCGTCGGCTTCGTCGGCATCCTGTACGCCGTTGCGGTTCCGGTCGTTGCCGAACAGGTTGGCCGTCGAAACGCCCCGCACCAGCAGCAATTCGTCCAGCGTGTTGATCGGTCCGTTGCGCGGCCGGTAGTTCGGGTACGCCGCCGATTCGGCGCCGCTGGCGCGCTGGTCGTCGTCGGAATCGAGCCAATCGGCGATGGCGTCGGCCACGTCCTCCGTCATGTTCGGCAGCAGGATCAGCATCGCCCGCAGGGCTTCCCCGGACGAATCGATCCGCATCATCGTGTTCAGGTTCACCTTGCCCGCCTCGTCCGTCACGCCGTAGCGCTGGACGTAGCGCTCGGAGGACGAACCGCCCTCGTTCTCGGCCACGCTGAGCAGGGCGAACCGGCCGCCGCCGCGCGCGCCGTCGTTCGTCACCGGGATGTTCGCGAAGGCGCCGTAGTTGTCGTAGGGGTAGTCGTTGCAGACGTTCGTCTTGGACGCGGGGTCGGCGAGCACGGCCATGGCGTAGTGGATGCCGGAGATGGCGAACGCCTTCGCCTGCGCCGCTTCGCCGGCGCGGTACGCCACCTGCTGCTCGCCCGCCATCGCGTCCGCGAACCGGTACGCGACCAGCGAGAGCACCACGATGATCATGAGCACCGCGACGAGCACGTAGCCGGGGCGGCGGGGAGAACGGCGCATCACATCCCCTCCGTGGTGGTCGTCGTCGTGTCCGCGGGCGGCAGCGACGGCGTGTACGTCCCCACCGCGGCGCGCAGCGCGAACACGTGCTCCACCGTCTTCTGGTTCCCGTCGTCGTCCACGAGCACCAGCGTCATGCGGATCGCGCGGGGCGGACCCTTCACCGTCTTGCCGTCCTCGTTCTCGTCGTCGCCGGCCCACGTCGAACTCCACAGCCCTCCGTCGTAGTACTCGAAGTTCACGTCGATCACTTCCTCGGCGATCAGGTCGACCGTCTCGCGCGAGAAGTCGGGATCGGTCGAGTTGCGGATGCCGTCGGCGGTGACGAGGAATTGCTCCTGCCGGCAGAGGCCGCCGGTGGCGCCGAGGTAGTACGTGATCCGCCGCAGGTCCGGCTTCGGATCGCCACCGAGCGCCGTCTGCGCCGCCGCGTTCACGTCCAGCAGGTCGGTCGGCACGCGGCTGACGTAGAGCGTGAGCTGCTTGCCCGAGCCGAAGACGCCGCCCTGGAACGGCACGTCCGCGGCGACGGCCGTCTCCGTCGTCGTCGCCGTCTCGGTCTCGGTCGAAGTCTCGGTCCCGGTCGTGCCCGTCGTTCCCGTGGTCCCCGTCGTGCCCGTCGTTCCGGTCGTGCCCGTGGTCCCCGAAGACACCCCGGAATTGATGTCGCTCGATTCGGCCGGGAGGCCGCCGCCGGACTTCGGCGGCAGCGGGCCGAGGCTGCCCGACAGGTCCAGCGTCATCCGGTTCACGATCGCCCGCGCGAGGTCGCCGCGCTCCACGGCGGTCCGCCCGGCGTCGGCCTGCTTCAGCACCATCTCGAACGTGACGTACAACCCGCCCAGCAGCAGGATGCCGATCACCGTGGCGAGCAGCACCTCGAGCAGCGTGAAGCCGGACCGCCGATTCCGCGAACGTGCGAGCATCATGGCATGGCCCCCGCGGTCGTTTCCGGCTTGGCGATCTCGCCGGACTTCCCCATCTGACGGCTGTCGAACACGATCTGCGAGTGCGACACGCTCACCGATTTCCCGGTCGTGCGCGAGACCGTCACCTTCACCGTGAACAGGTTCGGCACGCTCCACGGCTCGGATTGCATGGTCCAACTCCAGGCCGGTTCCGCGTCGAACGTGCCGGCGGTGCCGAGGTCGGGCGGGATCACGCCGGCCTCGATCTCCGCGAGCTTCGACTGCGCCAGCCGGTTGGCGTCGGAGCGGAACGTCGCGTCGAGCGCCGCGTCGGTGGCGATGTCCATGAGCCGCGTCAGCGCCGTCATCGCCAGCAGGAAGATGCCCATCGAGAGGAGCACTTCGAGCAGAGTGAGGCCGTCGCGCTTCGCGAGGGTCGGTCGCGCGATCACGGCATCGCCCCCGTTCCGGTCGCCGGCGTGGCCTCGACCGTGATGTTGCCGGTCAGCCCGCGGATGCGGAGGGTGAGCGGCTTCAGGTTCGCCTCGGAGAGCTGCACGAAGACGCTGTCCTCGCGGCAGGTGCCGTCGGGCAGGAGCGTCGCCACGCGTTGCCGGCCGGTGCCGTCGTCGATCGGCGAGGCGGAATCGTCGAGCAAGTCGATGATCGCCACCGTCACGCCCTTCGGCAGTTCCTCCTCGCGGACGACGGGTCGGTCGTCCTCGTCGAACTGCACCGCCGCGCCCGTGATCGAATTCACGTCCGGCTCGATGCGCACGATCCGGCCGTCGGTGGTGAAAGTGAGCTTGTAGTTCTTCCCGTCCTCGATCGCCTTCGCCCGCGCCTCGGCGAGCAGGGCGCGCAGGATGTCGGCGCCGGCCTTGAGGTTCGTGTTCCCGCGAATGCCGGAGAGCGTCGGCAGGATCATCACGCCGAGCACGACGAGGGCCGCCATGACGGCCATCAACTCGAGCAGCGTGTAACCCCGGCGACGCGTGCGGCGGATCATGGGAACCTCGGGATCAATAGCGCGGCCAGAAAATCTCTTCGCCGGTCTTGTCGTTGATCGTGAAGAACTGGATTCGCATTTCGCCCGTGTCGCTCGACTGGACGAAGCGGTGCTGGTATTGACGGCCCCAAGGGTCCAGCAGGGCGTTCTGGCCCTGTTCCATCTTCGACGCGAGCATGCCGACGTTGAACGTGTTGGGGTTGACCTCGTCGGGGAACTGAATCGCCATCGCCTTGTAGGTCTTCTCGAGTGCCGTCATGTCCAGTTTGGCCTTGTTGACCTTGGCATCGTCGAGGAAGCTGAAGACGGCGATGCCGGCGACGCTGGCGAGGATCACGAGGATTGCGACGACGACGAGGACTTCGAGCAGCGTGAAGCCGGGCCGGAGGACGCGGGATTGTCGAGCCTGTTTGACGATCATGGGAACACTCCTGAAGCGGCAGAGGATGCTGCCAGTATAGGCGGGCCGGACTTAACGGAAGATGAGACTTTAAGTCGTGTTCCGTTAAGGCATTACGCCTATTTATGAGAACGGACGCGCCACGCGGCCGTACGGGGTGGGATACCTGCTATTCTCCTAAACGGTGCCAGAATTTCCAGTGCGACCGGCAAATCGTCGACCGACCCAAGACTCTCATCGTTTCCTCTCAACACGTCCCGACCGCCTGGCCCATCTTGAAGCCGTGGCCAGTAGGGCGGGTCAAGGCTTGGCGCCGAGCCATGATCGGCCCGACCTGTCAACCCGTCCCGACCGCTTGGCCCATCTTGAAGATCGGTAACAGCAGGCCCATCACCACCAATAAGACGACGCCGGCCATGACGAGCAGCATCATGGGTTCCAGGAGCTTCACCATCAGTTCCAGATTCCGCGCCGTCCGTTTCTCCAAGCTGTCCGCGATCCCGACCAACACCGTCTCGAGCGTATTCGCCTCCTCGCCGACGGCGATCATTTCCACGACGTCCGGCGGGAAGTGCGGGCTGCGCCGCAGCGGGTCGGCGAGCTTCTGGCCCTGCATGACGCTATCCGCCGATTTCTCCACCGCCTCGGCGAGGACGCGATTGCCGGTCGAGTCCTTGGCGATGGTGAGCGATTTCAAGAGCGGGATGCCGTTGTGGAGCATCGTGCCCAGGATGCGCGTGAAGCGCGAGAGCGCCAGGCCGAGGAAGATCTTGCCGAAGAGGGGAATCTTGAGCCGCGCGGCGTCGGCGATGCGCCGGCCCGAGCCGCGCGTCCAGCGAACGAAGGCGATGAAGCCGAGGATCGCACCGAAGAACGAGAAAACGCCGAGCCACGATTGCTGGAAGTGGCTGAACCCGATGAGGTACGTGGTGAGCACCGGGAGTTCGCCTTTGGCGGCGAGTTTCTCGAAGATCGGCTCGAACATCGGCACGAAGAAGATCACGAGGATGTTCAGCACCAGCGTGCCGGCGACCGCGAGGAAGACCGGGTACGCGAGCGCCCCGACCACCTTCGCCTTCAGGTCCTCCTGGTGCTCGACGAACGTGGCGATGCGCTTGAGCACGTCTTCGAGGAAGCCGCCCTCCTGCCCGGCGCGGACCATGCTGACCGCGAGTTCGTCGAAGACCTTCGGGTGCGCCGTCATCGCCTGCGCGAGGTTGGTGCCGTCGGCCACCTTGAGGCGCACGTCGCGCATGACGGCCGAAAGCCGCTTATTCGTTCCTTGTTTTTCCAGGATTTCCAGGGATCGCAGCAGGGGGACACCGGCGTGGAGGAGGTCGGCCATCTGGGCGTAGACGGTGGCGATTTCGCGCTTGCTGACGCCGTTGAAGAGTCCGAACCCGCCGCCCGAGGATCCGTCGCCCGCGGAGACGACCTTGACGGGGAAGAGGCCGCGCGCGTCGAGCATCGTGAGGACTTCGCGCTCCGAGCCGGCGCTCAGCGTCCCCGTCTGCTTCAGGCCCGTCTTGGCGAGGGCTTCGTAGGTGAAATCGGGCATGGGTTCGCGTGTTAGGTGATGTCGCCGGCGGTCGTGCGCGCCACTTCGTCGACGGTGGTGGTGCCGTTCATCACCTTGAGCCAGCCGTCGTCGCGGAGGGTGCGCATGCCGTTCTTCAGGCCGATGCCGCGCAGCACGTTCGCGTTCGTCCGCTGCACGATCAGGTCCTTGATGTCGTCGCCGGTGACGAGCAGTTCGTGGATGCCGGTCCGGCCGCGGTAGCCCGACTGCCGACAGGCGCGGCAGCCCTCCCCTTTGTGCAACCGGGAGATGCGGCCATCGACGCCGTGCTTCTTCAGGAAGTCGATCGGCAGGTCGTCCATCGCCGGCTCGTACGTCGTCTTGCAGTCCGGGCAGATCATCCGCACCAGCCGCTGCGCCATGATCCCTTCGACCGTGCTCGACACCAGGAACGGCTCCACGCCCATGTCGATCATCCGCGTGAACGCGCTCGGCGCGTCGTTCGTGTGCAGCGTGCTGAACACCAGGTGGCCCGTCAAGGACGACTGGATCGCCGCCTCGGCCGTCTCGAGGTCCCGCATTTCGCCGATCAGGATCACGTCCGGGTCGTGCCGGAGGATCGAGCGCAAGGCGTGCGCGAACGTCAGCCCGATCTTCGTGTGCGTCTGGATCTGGCAGATGCCCGGCTGCTGGTATTCGACCGGGTCTTCCACCGTGATGATCTTCAGCGTCTCGTTCTTGACCTCGTTGAGCGCCGAATAGAGCGTGGTCGATTTGCCCGAACCGGTCGGCCCCGTCACGATGACGATGCCGTGCGGCAGGTCCAGCAGTTGCCGGAACCGCTTGTCGATGTCCGGCAGGAAGCCGATGTTCTTGAGGCTGAAAACCATGCGGCTCTTGTCGAGCAACCGCATGACCATCCCTTCGCCGTGGATCATCGGGATGATCGACACGCGGACGTCGACCTCGCGGCCCGAGACGCGCATCTTGATGCGCCCGTCCTGCGGCAGGCGCTTCTCAGCGATGTTCAGCCGCGCCATGATCTTCAGGCGGCTGACAATGGCGGCGGCGAAGCGGTTGATCTGCGGCGGCAGCTTCTGCTCCTGCAGCAGCCCGTCGATCCGGTAGCGGATGCGGAGGCCTTCCTCCTCGTGCTCGATGTGGATGTCGCTCGCCCGCTCGTTGGACGCCTCGACGAGGAACTCGTTCACGAGCTTCACGACGGAGGCGTCCTGCGCCTGCTTGGCGAGTTCGCTGTCGTCGGCCTCGAAGTCCTCGAGGAATTCGATGTCGTCCTTGCGCTCCTCGACGAGGGTGGAGACGGTGTCGCCGCCGACGCCGAAGTGGATCTTGATGAGGCGGCTGATTTCCTTGGCGGAGCCGAGGACGGGGTGGACCTGCAGGCCGGTGAGGGTGGTGAGTTCGTCGAGGGCGTAGGCGTCGTAGGGATCGCCGGTGGCGACGACGAGCGTGCCGTTGTGCCGGGCGATCGGCATGATGTTCTTGCGGTTGAGCAGCTTGAGTGGCGAACCGGTGAGCGCGTCGGGTTCGACCTTCACCTGCGTGAGGTCGACCCATTCCATCCCGAACTCGTCGGCGAGGACGGGCAGGACCGCTTCTTCCTTGACGAACCCCTTCTCGACGAGCGTGACGTGCGGGGCGCGATCGGGGGCGGCGGCGATCGCGTCGGTCGCGCGCAGTCGGTCCGCGTCCGGCAGAATCCCGCGGGCGATCAGCGAGTGGAGCAGTTGCATGGTCGGCACGATCAGGGAAGGCAGGCAATTCTCACAATTTAAGATAATAGCCGACTCTCGATGAGAAGTAACTGAGATTAACGATTCCTCGCGAAAAGTCGGTGTCGGACTTGCGGATTAGGACTGAACTTGAGTCAATCGCCCCAGAATGCGGAACTTCGCCCAGGCGGCCGCGTCGCGGAGGGTCGGGTCGGGATCGCCCAAAGCGCGTTCGAGCGCCGGCAGGGCGCGGCCGTCGCCGGTATTACCAAGCACGATGGCGGCATTGCGGCGCAGTCCATTCCGCTTCGGCCGCGCGAGCGGCGTCGCGCGGAACCGCTCGCGGAATTCCTCATCGGTGAGTCCCAGGATCGCGATCGCATCGAGCGCCGCCAGCGACGGATCGGCCGGGAACGCGGTCGCGCGGTCGCCGGCGTGCCGGTTCCACGGGCACACGTCCTGGCAGATGTCGCAGCCGAACAGCCAGTCGCCGACCTTTTCTCTCAGCTCGAGCGGGAACGGCGTCTTCGTTTCGATTGTGAGGTAGCTGATGCACTTGCGGGCGTCGAGCGTACCGGGGGTGGGAAACGCCTCCGTCGGGCAAGCATCCAGGCACGCGGTGCAGGTGCCGCAGTGGCTCGCGACGTGCGGGGCGTCCGCCGGCAACTCCAGGCTCGTCAACAGCGCGGCGAGGAGGAAGAAGCTGCCACGCCGCTTGTCGATGAGCATCGTGTTCTTGCCGAACCAGCCGAGGCCGGCACGGCGGGCGAAGTCGCGTTCGAGGAGCGGCGCGGAGTCGGTGACGCCGCGCGCTTCGCACTCCGGGACACGCTCGCGCAGCCAGGCGGCGAGCGCGTTCAGCTTGTCCCACAGGAATTCGTGATAGTCCGGCCCGCGCGCGTAGGCCGCGATGCGCCCGACGTTCGGCCCGCGCTCGGGTGCGCCGGCCGGATAGTCGAAGCCGAGCATCACGACCGACCGCACCGCCGGCAGCACGGCCGCCGGATGGCGCCGCGCCGCGCGGTGCTTGTCCAGGTAGCCCATCGCCCCGTGATAGCCTTCGTCGAGCCACGCCTCGAGGCGCGCGAACCCGTCCGCCTCGGTCGCGGGCGCCACGCCGAAACGCGAAAAGCCGAGGCGCTCGGCCTCGGCTTTCAGGTCGCGTTTCAACGCTGCGCCGTCCATCAGTCGATCCGCACCTTCGCCCCGAAGTCGCGCTTCGCCTCGTTGATGAAATACGTCGAACAGGCGGCGTCGATCAAGTCGGGGCTGAAATTCACCCGCTCCATATTGTACTTCGCGATCGAGATCATCTGGTCCAGGATATCCCGCGGCTGGCACATCCGAAACGGACGCTTCGTCGGGAAATACCATTTATCCAACAGATAATCGATCCCGCTCGGATCGAAATCGACGCGCCGGCCCTTGCACACCAGCTCCCAGATCCGCCGGAACTGCTCCTCGTTCGGGTCCTTCACCTCGATCTTGAACTTGATCCGCCGCAGGAACGCCTCGTCCGCCAGTTGCGTCGGGTCGAGGTTGGTGCTGAAGATCAGGATCTGGTCGAAGGGGACTTCGACCTTCGTGCCGGAGACGGTGTTGAGGTAGTCGTATTTCTTTTCGAGGGGCACGATCCAGCGGTTGAGCAGGTCCATGGCGCGCATCTGCTGGCGGCCGAAGTCGTCGATCATGAAGATGCCGCCGTTCGCCTTCATCTGCAGCGGGGCTTCGTAGTACTTGCCGGTCTCGTTGAATTTCAGGTCGAGCATCGGCATGGTCAGCTCGCCGCCGACGACGATCGTCGGGCGCTTGATCTTCACGTAGCGCCGGTCGAACTCGGTCGCCTTCTTGAGGATCGTCTGCGTGCCGAGTTCCTCCTCGTCCTCGGCGACGAGGGTGTGCAGGATGGGGTCGTACACGCGGACGATCTGGCCGCTGACTTCGACCGTATGCGGCACGTAGATGGCGTCGCCGAGCAGGCGCGTGATGCGCTCGGCGATGCTCGTCTTGCCGTTGCCGGGGTAGCCGAAAAAGAAGATCGACTGCGCGGAGTTGATGGCGGGGCCGACCTCGTTGAACATGTCGTCGGTGACGACGAGGTCCTCGAACGCCTTGCGGATGCTGCGCCGCGTGACCATGATCCGCTTGACCGTCTGCGCCAGCACCGCCTCGACGTAATCGGTGAACGGCACCGGCAGCGGGCCGACGTAGCTCGTCTTCTCCATCGCCTCCTGCAGCGCGGCGGCGCCTTTCGGCGGCTTGATCTCGTACACGAACCCCGCGTCGCCCCCGCCGTTTCGCTGCCCCACGATGTCCACCAGCGTCTGCTTCCGCATCGATTGCAGGATCGGGCCGATCACCGGCAACGGCACCGCCAGCTCGTTCGCGATCTCGTTCCCCGTGACCTGTCCGCGCGCGAAGATCGTCCGCAGCACCATGTCGAACAGGAACGCGCTCGGCAAGCCGAGGTCCTCCCACTTCGACGGCGTGCGCGGTACGAACTGGTTCCCCGTCGGCGGCGCCTCGTCCTCCTCGGACGGCGGCGGATCGCCCAGCAGCGTCACGCCGTCCAGGTTGCCGTAGCGCTCGGCGTCGGCGAGAAGTTGCTCGTAGTGCAGCTTGTGGAGCTGGAGGTGTTCGACCGCCGGCTTGTCGCCGGCCTCGATCGCCTGATCGAGGCAGTCCAGCACCGCGGGCGCGACGGCGTACTTCACGCCGTCGATGTACATGTGGTGCAGGTACTCCCCCGGCCGGACGTAGCAGTCCGGCGTGTGGTCCGGCATCTGCGGCATCTGCTGGTAGAATTCGTTCGCGATAATGAATCGCATCGCCGTCCGCCCGGAAAGGAAGTTCGCGCCGCCGTCCGAATCATAGAACACGGATGGGACGCGCGGGCGCACTCGCGAGTCCGAAACTTCGACATTCCTCCGGAGTCTCTCCCATGCTCGATCGCCGTTCCTTCCTCGCGCTCGCCGGCGCCGCCCTCGTTTCGCGCAACTCCTTCGCCGCCGACGACTTCGGCGGATTCACCGTCGGCATCCAATCCTACACTTTCCGCAAGTTCGGCTTCGAACAAGCCCTCAAGAAGACCCAGGAACTCGGCCTGAAGTACGCCGAACTCTACCGCGGCCACGTCGCCACCGACAGCTCCGCCGAAAAGATCGCCGCCGCCAAGAAGCTCTGCGCCGAGTACGGAATCACCCCGATCGCCTTCGGCGTCGAACGGTTCACCAAGGACCATGCCGCGAACAAAAAGCTCTTCGACTTCGGCGCCGCCCTCGGCGTCAAGCACCTCTCCGCCGACCCCGACCCTGACAGCTTCGACAGCCTCGACCGGCTCTGCGCCGAGTACAAGATCTCGATCGCGATCCACCCGCACGGCCCCGCCGGCGGCGGCAAGCTCCACCGCTGGGCCGACGCCGCCACGATCCTCAAGGCCGTCAAGGACCACCACGAACTGATCGGCACCTGCCTCGACACCGGCCACCTGATCCGCTCCGCGCAACTCGGTGTCGAACTCGACAGCGCCAAGCAGGTGCTCGAAATGGGCAAGCGGAACTTCGGCATGCACCTGAAGGACCACGACAACCAACGCAAGACCGACGTGCCCTACGGCGATCCGACCGGCAAGCTGGACGTGAACGCCGTGCTCAAGGCGCTCAAGGAAGTGAAGTTCGGCGGCTACATCAGCATCGAGTACGAGGCCAACCCGGACGATCCGTCCGCCGACGTGAAGAAGTGCGTGACGTACCTGAAGGACGCGATCAAGAAACTCGGCTGAGCCATCGCGGCGTCCGTATAACGACCGAACGGGTTCGGCTCTCCCCCCTGCCCGCGCGCCGCATCGCGGCGCTCCGGCGGGGGGCGTTCGTTTCCCGTTCGGCCGAGTTCGATTCGCGAGGATGTGCCGTCGATGAGCCCCGAGGAAATCGCCCAGCTCCGCCAGGCGCGCTACAACGCGACCGTCGCCTCGCTGACGCTCCTGCACTCCGACCTGATGGTGATGCGCGTCAAACCCGACTTCCACCGCCACGACCACCATCCCGGCCAATACTGCACGCTGGGCCTCGGCTACTGGGAGCCGCGCGCCGACGGCTGCCAGGCGGAAACGCTCAAGCCCGACGACCTCGCGAAGATCGTGCGCCGCTCGTATTCGATCAGTTGCTCGATCTACGAGAACAAGCTCGGCGGCCCACTACGGGATTTGAAAAACGACGACTGGCTCGAGTTCTACATCGTGCTGGTGCGCGAGAACGCCGAGGGCCGCGTACCGGCGCTCACGCCCCGGCTCTTCAAGCTCAAGGACGGCGACCGCCTGCAACTCGGCGAACGGATCGTCGGCCACTACACCACCGCCGATGTCAAGCCCGGCGACGACGTCGTCTTCCTCGGCACCGGCACCGGCGAGGCGCCCCACAACTACATGATCTGGGACCTGCTCTCCCGCGGCCACACCGGCAACATCCTCCACGCCTGCTGCGTCCGCTACAACCGCGACCTCGGCTACCTGCCGACGCACCAGGCGCTCATGAAGCAGTACCCGAACTACCACTACTTCCCCCTCGCCACGCGCGAGCCGGGCCAGACGAGCAAGCTCTACATCCAGGACGCGATCGAAGGCGGCCTGCTGGAGGAGCGCCTCGGCCGCCCGTTCGACCCCGCGAAGACGCACGTCTACCTCTGCGGCAACCCGAAGATGATCGGCGTGCCGGTGAAGGACAAGGAGACGGGCGAGCGGAAGTACCCCGAACCGACCGGCGTGATCGAGGTGCTGGAGCGCCGCGGCTTCCAGGCCGACTACGCCCCGACGAAGTTCAAGGGGAACATCCACTTCGAAGAATACTGGTAATCGGGAACGACACGTAGGGTGGGCCGAGTCTTCGAGGCCCACCATCGTTCCACGAGAAGGCCGGTGGGCCTCGA
>CAYVRB010000125.1:0-17151 GCA_964453375.1 uncultured Alcaligenaceae bacterium | reverse complement strand
CCCTTGCGCATCTGGCAAACGGGCAGCGGCACGCAGACGAACATGAACGTCAACGAAGTGATCTCGAACCGCGCCATCGAGATGGCCGGCGGCGAGATGGGGTCGAAGAAGCCGGTGCATCCGAACGACGACGTGAACATGTCGCAATCGTCGAACGACACCTTCCCGACGGCGATGCACATCGCGGCGGCGGAGGAGGTCGTCCATCGGCTGCTGCCAAGCGTGAAGGAACTGCGGAAGACGCTGAATTCCAAGGCGGAAGCGTTCGCGAATATCGTGAAGATCGGCCGGACGCACCTGATGGACGCGGTACCGCTGACGCTCGGCCAGGAGTTCAGCGGCTACGTCGCGCAGATCGACTTCGCCCTGAAGGCGATCGAACAGACGCTGCCGGGGCTGCACGAGTTGGCGCTCGGTGGCACGGCCGTCGGCACCGGGCTGAACGCGCACCCCGAGTTCGCCGTCCGCGTGGCGAAGCAGATCGCCGAGCTGACGAAGCTGCCGTTCGTCACGGCGCCGAACAAGTTCGCGGCGCTCGGCGGGCACGAGGCGCTCGTCTTCGCCAGCGGCTCGCTCAAGACGCTGGCCACGGCGCTCATGAAGATGGCGAACGACGTGCGCTGGCTCGCGTCCGGCCCGCGCTGCGGTCTCGGCGAAATCACGATTCCCGAGAACGAACCGGGGTCGTCGATCATGCCCGGCAAGGTGAACCCGACGCAGAGCGAAGCGATGACGATGGTCTGCGTGCAGGTGATGGGCAACGACGCGACGATCGGCTTCGCGGCCAGCCAGGGGAACTTCGAGCTGAACGTGTTCAAGCCGGTGCTCATCCACAACTTCCTGCACTCGGTGCGCCTGCTCACCGATGCCTGCCACATGTTCCAGGAACACTGCGCCGAGGGGATCGAGCCGAACGCGAGGCAGATCGCGGCGCACCTGAACAACTCGCTCATGCTCGTGACGGCGATGAACCGGTACATCGGCTACGACGCCGCCGCGAAGATCGCGAAGACGGCGCACCACAACGGCACCACGCTCCGCGAGGAAGCCGTGAAACTCGCCCCGCCTCTCAAGGACGGCAGTGGCGTCCTCACGGCCGAGAAGTTCGACCAGATCGTGCGGCCGGAGAAGATGACGAAGCCGGGGACGGAATGAGCAAGACCGTCTTCGTCACCGGCGCGACCGGCCTCGTCGGTTCGCGACTGGTCGCGGCCCTGAGGGAGCGCGGCGACTCCGTAGTCGCCCTCTCGCGCCGGCCGGGGCCGGGCGTGACCGAAGGCGATCCGACGCAACCGGGGCCGTGGCTCGACCTCCTCGATTCGTTCGATGCGGTCGTCCACTTGGCGGGGGAGGGAATCTTCGCGAAGCGCTGGACCGCTTCGTTCATGATGCGGATCCGGGAGAGCCGCGTGGCGAGTACGCGGCTCATCGCGGATCGGCTGGCCCGGAGCGGGAACAAATCGGTCGTCTTCGTCGCCTGCTCGGCCGTCGGCTACTACGGCGATCCCGACACGGACTTCATGGCGAGCGTCTGCCGCGATTGGGAAGCCGCCGCCGATCCGGCCCGATTCGCCGGCCATCGCGTCGTCCACCCGCGCCTCGGCATCGTGCTCGATCCAAAGGGCGGGGCGCTGCCGAACCTCGTGCGGCCCTACAAATTATTCGTCGGCGGGCGGATCGGTTCGGGCCGGCAGATGGTGAGCTGGATCCACCACGAGGATCTGACGCGGCTGCTGCTCTTCGCGATCGACACGCCGGCGCTCGTCGGGCCGGTGAACGCGACGGCGCCGCACCCGGTGACGAACGACGAACTCGGCCGCGCGATCGGGAAGGTTCTTGGCCGCCCGCACTGGCTGCCGGCGCCGCGCTGGGCGCTGCGGATCGCGCTGGGGAAGATCGCGGACACGATCGTGGGCGGAACGTGCGCGCTGCCGACGGCGGCGCTCGATGCGGGGTTCGAGTTCCGGCATCCGCGGATCGCTTCGGCCCTCGAGGAGTTGCTGGGAAAGTCTACTTCGACCAATCGCAGTGTTTAAGCCCGGGCACTCGCGAGAAGTCGGCGACGTTGCGCGTGACGACGACGAGATCGCGCGCCAGCGCGACCGCCGCGATGCGGAGATCCATCGTGCCGATTCGGACTTTCGAGGATCTCAAACGCAGGAACTCCGAATGCGCCGGGGCTTCGTAAGGAACGATCGCGTATTGGCGGTGCTGTTCCAACACCATGAATAGGATTTCGTATCCCCGTACGAATTCCGCCGGCGTTTTGGCTTGGATGATCTTGTTGTGGGCACCGAGCATCTGTTCGTGAAGCGTCGATACCGAGACGCCGATCCCATCCGATTGATGGAGTTGGAGGTTCCGCTCGAGAGCCGAATACGCGGCGCCGCTCTTGCGTTCGAGGATGCTGATGTGATCGGTATCCAAGACGTACTTCATTTCCAATGATCCGGCTCGGGAATCGGGTCGCCCGGTTTCCAGCCCGGGGGCGGGCTTTCACCGGTTTGGCGAATGTAGTGCGAATATGGCTCGAGTTCGTCGAGCATTCGACCGACTTCGTCCGATGCGAACGTCGAACGCGTTTCCCACCATCGCGACTTCGCATCCGGGATCGAATTCGATTGTTTCAATTCGTTGCGAATCTCGCAAATCGCCGATTCCACGGCGGCCAATCGATCCTCGAGGATTTCGATCGACATGGATGTCCTCCCGGAGACCTGATCTTTGATCTTACCACGGACTTCACTTCCCCAACTCCTCGTCCACCAGCTTCCGCACCGCGTCGTTCGGGGCGCCCTTGTTGTTCTTCATCACGTGGCCGACGATCGCCATCTTCGCGGAGTCCTTGCCGCCCTTGAAATCGGCGACGGCCTTCGGGTTCGCCGCGATCGCGGCCTTCACCGCGTCCCGCAGGGCCGACTCGTCGAACTCCTTGATGCCGACTTCCTTCTTCGCCGCCTCGACATCCAACCCCTTCTCCAGCACAACGGCGAAGACCGAGAGGCGATCCATCTTCGGCAGGTTCGCGGTCGCCTTCACGAACGCCGCGAACGCGGCCGGCTTCACGGGGAACTCCTCGATCTCCTCGTGCCGCTCGGTGAGGGCCGGGAAGACGAGATCGCTGAGGCGGTTCGCGGCCGCCTTGCCGTCGCCGGACAATTCCTTGGCCACGTCTTCGAAGTACGCCACCATCTTTCGCCCCTTCGACGATAGCACCTCGGCGTCGTACAGCGAAAGGCCGTACTGCGATTGCAATCGCTGGCGCTGCGCCTGCGGAAGCTCGCCCATCGTCGCCTTTACGGCGTCGAGTTGCTCCTTCGACACGATCACCGGCACGAGGTCCGGCTCCGGGAAGTAGCGGTAGTCGGCCGCCTCCTCCTTGTGGCGCTGCACCTCGGTGCGACCCTTCGCGTCGTCCCAGCCGGCCGTCGTCTTGAGCAGCTTGCCGATGCGATAATTGACGGGGTCCTTCTGGAACTGCTCGTACTGTCGCTTCGCTTCGTAGGTGATCGCCCGACCGACGGCGCGGAAGCTGTTGAGGTTCTTGATCTCGACGAGCGGCGTCGCGGCGTAGCCCTTCGGCTCGTCGGTCTTCGGAATGTGGACGTTCACGTTCGCGTCGCAGCGGAGGCTGCCTTCCTGCATCTCGCAGTCCGAGACGGCCAACTCGCGCAGCAGTAGTCGAATTTCTTCGAGGTACGCGATCGCCTCCTCCGGGCTGTTCATGTCCGGGTGCGAGACGATTTCGAGCAGTGGCGTGCCGGTGCGGTTCAGGTCCACGCGCGTGTCGCCGCCGCGGCCACTTTCGTCGTGGATGTTCTTGCCGGCGTCCTCTTCGAGGTGCGCGCGGATGATGCCGACCTTCTTGGCCGTGTAGCCTTTCTTCGGATCGGGGTGGACGTTGATTTCCAGGAAGCCGTCGTGGCTGAACGGCAGCTCGTACTGGCTGATCTGATAGTTCTTCGGCAGGTCCGGGTAGTAGTAGTTCTTGCGGTCCCACTTCGTGTAGCCCGGCTTCTCGCCGGGGTGCGAGGCGATCTGGCAGTTCAACGCGAGCGCGGCCTTGAGCGACAGGTCGAACGCCTTGCGGTTCATCACCGGCAGCGAGCCGGGCATCCCGAGGCAGACGGGGCAGACGGCCGAGTTCGGCGGCAGGCCGAACTTGTTCGGGCACCCGCAGAAGAGCTTCGTCTTCGTCAGCAGTTGCACGTGGACTTCCAGCCCGATCACGATCTTGTACGGCTCGGCCATGTCGGCTCCCGGAGACGATGCGGAGAGATGGGAAATTGTAGAGGAATGCGTTAGAATGCGGAAGTGACTTTGAACGGAGTCGATGCCGATGCCGATTCATGACTGGACACGCGTCGACGCGGGACTCTTCCACGCGTTTCACCATCGTTGGATCGATTCGATCTGCGATGCCCTGAACGCGGGCATTCTGCCTCCCGGAGACTATTTCGCCCTGCCCGAACAACGGATCAGCGGCCCGATCCCGGACGTCTTGACGCTCCATCGATCCGAAGAGAACGGCGCTCCATCGAATGGGTATTCATCGACGGCCCTCGCCGTCGCGACCGCCCCGCCGCGACTCCAGAGGAAACATCAACGCAAGGATTCCGGCTACGTCGCCAAGGCGAATCGCATCGCCATCCGTCACCATCGCCACGGGAAGGTTGTCGCGGTTCTCGAGATCGTCTCGCCAGGCAACAAGGCCTCTTCGCACGAGTTTCGCGCGTTCGTCGAGAAGGCTCGCGACCTCATGGACGAAGGAATCCACCTCGCGGTGATCGATCTCTTTCCGCCCACGCCGCGAGACCCCGACGGCATCCACTTCGCCATCTGGAACGATGTCGGAGTCGAGGAAGAGGATGGCCTGACTCGCCCAACGGATAAGCCGCTGACCGTCGTCTCTTACGACGCCGGCGAAGACAGCACGGCGTATCTGGAGTATCTGGCCGTGGGGGATGCGTTGCCGGAAGCGCCGATCTTTCTCGAGCCGGGGCACTATGTGAATCTGCCGCTGGAGCCGACGTACGAAACCACGTGGCAATTGTTCCCCAATGTTCTGAAGCCGCTCCTGTCGCAATCCCAGTGATTCGCGTCTGCGAAACCGGCGGATTCACGCCCATGCCATCAACTTAAGTCGGCTCGAATTTGAACTTCTGGGCCGGTTTTCGGCCCTGAAAGGGCCGCTCCGTCAGCCCAGGCCGCAGGCCTGGGACCATGGCAACACACGGTTTTCGGCCCTGTAAGGGCCGCTCGTTCCGGAATCATATGGCGGAATGAGCCGTCCTTTCAGGACGGGAATCCGGCACGACCATACCCAGGCCTGCGGCCCGGGCTGACGGAGCCGGCCTTTCAGGCCGAAAACCCAGACAATCTCGGCAAGCGAACTCGCCGATCCGTAGGGCATCGAATTGGCTTAATGGTAATGGACTCACGTCGCGCCGTTCGTCTTCAGCCCCGCTTCCATCGCGGCCGCGAGGCGCTCGAACGGTTCGCAGCCAACCGAAAGCCGTACCAGGCCCGGCGTGATCCCTTGCGCGAGCTTCTCGTCCCGCGCGTCGAACCGGTGGCTCGTCGTGTCCGGGTGGCTGCACGTCGTCTCGTGGTGGCCGAGGGACGGGCAGAAGGGGACCGTCGGCGTCGCGCGCATCCAACGGTTGACGGCGTCGCGGTCGGCCAGTTCGAAGCAGAGCATATTCCCGACGCCGGCGGGGAGGACGCGCTTCGCCAACTCGAAGTCCGGGTGGTCCGGCCGGCTTGGGTGGACGACGCGGCGCACCGCCGGATGCGACGCCAGCCACGCGGCGATCTTCGCGGCGTTCGCGTTCGCCGCCGTCATCCGCAAGTCGAGCGTCGCCATCCCGCGCTCGACGAGCCAGCAGTCGAAGGGGTTCGCCGCCAGGCCCCAGGTGCTCGTCGCCGCGGCGACGCCGGCGTGCAGGCTCGAGTCCAGCCCCGAGACGAAGCCCATCGTGACGTCGCTGTGGCCGCCGATCATCTTCGTCAGCGATTCCATGACGAGGTCGGCGCCGGATTCGTGCGGCCGGCACAGCGCCGGCGAGGCGAAGGTGTTGTCGACGAACAGCTTCACCCCGCGATCGTGGGCGATCTGCGCCAGCGCCGGCAGGTCGGCGACGCGGCAGAGCGGATTCGAGATCGTCTCGACGAAGAGGATTTTCGCCGGCGCTTCGGCGAGCGTTCGTTTCACGGCGTCGAGGTCGTTCGTGTCGAGCCACGTCGTGGAGACGCCGTACTTCGCGAATTCGGTTTTGAAGAGTTTGGTCGTCTTGCCGTAGATGCGGTGGCTGGAGACGATCCGGTCGCCGTGCGCGAGCAGGGCGAGCAGCGGCGCGGCAATGGCGCCCATGCCGGTGCCGGTGACGACGCCCCAGGCGGCGCCGTGCGCCCGTCGGAGTTCGTCGGCGAGGCGCGTGGCGTTCGGGTGGCCATCGCGGGCGTAGATGTATCCGGGGGCGCCGCCGTCGTAGAGGGCGTCGACGGCGTCGAGGTCGGGGACGCGGTACACCGCGGACAGGTGGATCGGCGGGGCGAGCGGGGCCGTGGAGCCGAGGTCGGGGTTCATGCCGACATCTTATCGCTTCGAGAGAATCTCTTGGACGGCGAGCCAGAAGTTGGTCTTCTCGTCGCCGGTCGCGTCGCGGAGGCCGAGCGCGGCGGCCTTCACCTGCGCCGCGTCGTCGCCGAGCGAATCGACGGTGCGGAAGTAGAGGTACCAGAGCGTGCCGGTGCGGACGCCGTCGTCGTCGAAGACGTACATCGGTTGTTGGCCGGCGTCGCCGACGGCCTCGGCGAACGTGCCGGACGCCGATTTCAATCCCGAAGGATCGACGGGGATCGAAACGAACGCGAGGCCTTTCTTCTCAGCGAGGTCCTTCGTCGCGCTCACGTCGCGCCCGACCGGATGCAGGTAGACGACGGTCTTGCAACCGGTGCCGCGCAGGGCGTCGAAGCCTTCGATCGTCGGCTTGCGGCCGGTGGCGATCCGATCGCGGACGACGGCGTAGCCCGGCAAACCGGTCGGGGCGCGCTCGGCCGCCGGCAGTTTCGTCGGCACGACGTTCTTGTTCGCCCGGTTCAACGACGCGCCGTCCGGGATCGTCAGGATCGGAGGCGGTTCGCTCGGCTTCGCGCCGCCGATCGCCGGGGATTCGAGCAGCGGATCGGGGTAGAGCGTTTCGCGTTGGGGCCGGAAGCGGCTGCCGCGCGGCTCCGCGTCGACGGTCGGCGGGGGAAGGCCGGGATCGCGCGGTAGCGCGCGAGCCGAGGGCAATCCCCCCGTCGGCGGCGGGATGAGAAGTTCGTCCCGCGATCGCGGCGCCGGTTCGCTACGGCCGGAGCAGATGCCGCGACGACACAGGTGACGGCAGCCCGTCGAGCCGAGGAGTGTCGCCAGAAGTAGCCCGAGGATCGCCGTGCGCCGTGTCATGACCGTCACCCTTCGCGGAATTCACCACCTGAAGCATAGGTCAATCGAACGGGCGATTGGGGCCGATTCCCGCCGGTTCCCGCGCGGGACCCGGTAAGCTGCACGATCTTTGACGATTGTTCCGTTCCCTCGCCGTCCGGGACGCCGATTCGCGGAGAACGGATTCAAGTGAAGGCCGCGCCGAACCCCGCCGTTTCCCGGCCTTGCCGAATCCGTAAACTCACCCGGACGGCATTCTCCCACGGGATTCGCGACCATGAACGCACTCGATTTCTCCGGCAAGACCGCGCTGGTGTCCGGCGTCGGCGACAACCAGAGCTTCGCCTGGTACATCGCCAAGGCGCTCAAGGCGGCCGGCGCCAAGGTCGTGCTGGCCGTGCATCCGCGCATGTACGGCATCGTCGAGAGCTTCCTCACGCGCGACGCCGACCGCGAGTCCCGCCTGCTGCCCGGCGGCGGCGAACTGACCGTCGAGAAGATGTTCGCCTGCGATGCCGGCTACGACACGATGGATCAGGTGCCCGAGAAGGTGAAGACCGATCGCCGCTATTCGAAGTTCGAGGATTTCAGCATCAAGGGAACGATGGAGGCGGTCGGCCGGGAGTTCGGCGGCTTCGACATCCTGATCCATTCGATCGCGTTCAGCCGGGAGATCACGAAGACGATCATCGAGACGAGCCGCGAGGCGTACGCGGAGGCGCTCGGGATCAGCAGTTATTCGCTCGTGAGCATGGTGCGGTACGCCGCGCCGTTCCTAGCGAACCGGCCGGGCGGCGGCAGCGTCGTCGGGCTGACATACATCGGCGGCGACCGCGTCATTCCGCACTACGGCGGCGGCATGAGCACGGCGAAGACGGCGCTCCAGATGGACGCGAAGCAACTGGCGTGGTTCGTCGGCGATCGGAACATCCGCGTGAACCTGATCTCGGCCGGCCCGTACGCCAGCCGCGCGGCGCGGGCGATCAACCCGGACTTCGACAAGCTGATCGAACACGCGGCGACGCACTCGCCGTTGCGCCGGCCGATCGGCCCGGAGGAAGTGGCGAATAGCACGCTGTATCTATGCAGCCCGCTGGCGAGCGCCGTCACCGGCCAAATCCTGTACGTCGATTGCGGCTACAACGTGATGGGCACGTGACGTTCAGCGCTCCCCAAGCGGCGACCATTCGAGCACGTCGAACCGGCTGTGCGGCGACGATTCCACCGACGCCATCGCGTCGGTGTACGAGTCCCAGCACGGCTCGATCACCTTCGCCAGGTCCGCGGGGCGCAGCACACCCTGCTCGCGGCAGAACAGCAGGTCGGTGATCTGCCCCTGCACGGTCACCGACACCGCCTTCGGCAGCACCATCTTCACCGCGTTCGCGAAGGTCGTGCCCGGCACCGTCGACGGCACGAGCACGTACGTCTTCTCCTCCTGCCCCGGCCCCGACATCTGCGGCACCGCCAGCTTCAGATAATGCTGGATGCGCTCCGCCAGCGTCCCCTTCTTGGCGGCCTGGCTCGTCAGTTCCACCTCCGTCACGTCCTGCGACGGCACCGCGTTCGCCAGGAACGCCGACGCCTGCTCGATCATCGGGACGAACAGCCCGCGGTAGAGGTCCGAGTTCGTGCGGCAGAGATCGACCAACCCGCCGCGCGGCTCGATCACCAGCCGGTCGAGCATGTCGTGCAGCCGCGCCAGCTCCTCCTCCGGCAGCGTCTTGAGCAGGCCGGCCGCGGCGTGGTCCAGTTGATCGTCGCCGTCGGGCAGGACGACGCGCATGGTGTTCGAGAGCTGCAGCGTGGCCTGCACCGATTCCTCGGGCAGGTCGTACGCGAGGCTCAGGCCGGCGGGTCGGGCGCTCGCCGCCGGCGTCGATCCCGCGTTCGCCGCCTGCAGCATCGCGTCGAGCTGGTCCCGCGCCACCAGCACGTTCCGCAGTTGGTCTTCGAGTTTGAGCGCCAGCCGGCGGTAGAACCGCGCGGCGGCGTTCACGAGGTCTTCCTGCAGGCGCACGTCGATGAATAGCTTGAGCTTCTCGTGGAAGGCGCGCAGGTGGCGCGCGGCGTGGTTGCCAAACAGCTTGAACCCGCCCGATTCGACCTGGCAGGCGGCGACCGCCGCCTCGACCGCCTCGCGCGCCCGGACGCGCCGATCGACGAAGCCGGCGAGCTGCTCCTCGCGTGCGATCGCCGCGGAGTTCATGGCCGCGACGACCTGTTCGAGCGCCGTCGCCACGGCGAAGAGCCGGGGGCCGGTGATCGCGTGCAGCGGTCGGACCAGTTCGATCAGTTCGTTTTCCCACGCCTTGCTCGCGCCGCCGATGCCGCGATCGAGCATCCGGCTGACGCGCCCGCGGCGGAACGGGCTGTCGGTATCGGTCGTCGGTTCCCAGCCGATCAATTCGCGCGCCTGCTCCCAGACGCCGGACGACCAGGCCGCGGACTCGTTGTTCTTGGCGGTCGCGTCGATCTGGTCGCCGTGGTCCGCGAACCATTTGCCGACGAACTCGGCGGGCAGACCGACCTGGCGCGAGCGCGATTCCTGATGGATGAACTGCTGGATCTCTTCGGGGAGCAGGCGCGGGTCGCCGAAGATGTCTTCGACGACGAGCCGGGCGGCGTTGGGCGGCTCGGCCTGGAAGGCGGTGGCCCAGTTCTTGAGGAGCGAGTTGCAGAGTTGGCGGGCGGCGGAGCGGAGCAGGAGGCCGCGCGGGAACCAGACGCCGAAAGTGCCGAAGTTGCGGAAGGGGGAGCGCCCCGGCGGCGCCTTGCGGGCGCGGTACTCTTCGAGTCCGGTGCCGAGGGGCGAGGTGAGTTCGTGCGTGACGTAGCCGGACAGGTGCGAGACGGTATCGCGGTAGCCTTCGGGCGTCCGTTGCCCCATCGGCAGCAGGTAGGTGGCGGTGAAGGGGAGGCCGCGCGCCTCGAGCTTCGGCCCCGAATCGCCGCTGTATTGCGCGGTGAAGGGGACGTCCGGGTCGGCGAAGTGGTTGAACTCGGTCAAGGTCGCGTAGGTGTTGGCGAGTTCCTCGGGCGGGGAGCAGGGGTCTTCGGGCGAGCCGCAGAAGACGAACGCCGTGATCGGCGCGTCGGCCATGTTGAATTTGGCGAGGACGCGGCGGACCGAGTGGCCGAGGTCCAGGAGGCAGCCGCTGCTGCCGCCGGAGGCGCTCGCGAAGACGTAGACGGACGGCGTCTTGGCGCGCGGGGTCAGGCCGGTCTGGTCGGCGGATTGCTTCACCGCCTCGGGGTGGATCGCGGTCTGGATTTCCGATTTCAGCCGCGCCGTCACCTTCAAGTAGTTGTCGCAGAACGCCAGGCGACCGAGGGCGCGCGAGCCTTCAGGTAGCAGCGAGCGCGGCATCGCGTACAGCTTCTCGCGCGGCATCCACTCGAGGATCGGATCGAGGTGCTTCCGACGGTAGTTGTTCACCGGTTGCAGCGGCAGCGTCACGAGCTGTTCCGGCAGGATCGCCGCGTCGGACTTGTCCGCGAGGAGCTTGTGGCTCGACTCGGGATCGATGTCCAGGTAGAGGAACCGGAAGCTCGGCACCTGGTGCAGGTCGCCGACGCGGTCGAGGAGCCGGCAGCGGATCTGCTGCAACGCGCGGCGGCCGAAGCCGCCAACGCCGATCATCACCGCCGGGCGCAGGATGCCGGCTTCGAGCCGCGAGACCGTCAGCGTCGGATGCGGATCGGCCTTGGACAGCCCCGAAATCGGCATCGTCGGCGGCGGCGTGTCGAGATGCGAGCGCGGCCGCGGCGTCTGCTGCGACGCCGGCCTCGGCGTGCGGATCATCGGCGATCCTTCCCCCGACGCCCCGATCAACGCGTGCACGAACTCGCAGCAACTCGCGAAGCGCTCGTCCGGATTCTTCGCCAGCGCCCGCGCCACGATCGGCCGATCCGCCGCCGGCAGCAGGCTCAAATCCGGCTTCTCCGACATGTGCTGCAACGCCAACTGCCGGATGTTCTTCCCGTTGAACGGCTTCGTCCCCGTCAGTAGGTCCACGTACACGATCGCGAGGCTGTACTGGTCCGAATGCTTCGAGATCTTGTTCGCGAACGTCTCCGGCGCCGCGTACACCGGCGTCACGCCCGCCATCAGGCCCGACGAGCTGTGCCGTTCGAGGTGCTTCACCAGCCCGAAGTCGGCCACCTTCACCCGGTCGCCGACGAGGAAGAGATTCTTCGGCTTCACGTCGAGGTGCTGGAGGTTGTGCTTTTCAATCAGGAAGTCCAACCCTTCGGCCGCGTCGGCGAGGTAGCCGAGCAGCACGTCGCGCGGGATGCCGGCCTCGCCGGCCTGGTTGCGCTCGACGAAGCAATCGTGCAGGCTCTTCTCCGCCAACTCCATGAGGATGAGCAGTTCGCCGGAGATGTTGTCGATGCGTTCGATCGACACGACGAACGGATGGCGGACCTCCTTCATGCGGCCGAGCGCCTTGAGTTCCTGCTCGGCCTTGGCGGCGTCGCCGTCCATCGAATCGAGGTTGCCGAAGACGAACTTGATGGCCTTGTGCAGGCCGCCGGGCGCGGTGCATTTCCAGACTTCGCCGAAGCCGCCGCTGCCGATCGGCGCGATCAGCTCGTAGCCCGGAAGGACTTCATCGCCCGGTTCGCGAAGACCAATCATGGACGCAGTTCCGAAGTAACCAATGGAAGCGCGGCACTGGGGACTTGCGACGAAAGCGCAATTTCGTCGCGCAAGGGTAGGTCATGCGGCGCGGTCCGTCCAATCGGCGGCGTTCGATTGCGCGCTTCGGCGGACGCGCGAGATTTCACCCGCGGGGCGAACTTCGCCGGTGAAAGTCGTTGCCATCTCCCGAATCGCGTCGGTCGTCAATGGTTTCGACGCCAACGGCGTCGTTCTCATAGCCCAGGGTTGAGGGCGTTTCGCCCGGTACCCTGGGAAACGGCATCCGAACGATTTCGACTCCGAAGGAGTCGTTCGGAGTTTCCCCTTCGTGAACGACACCGTTGGTGTCGGTGGTTTTCGCTCCCCCGTTCCTGGGGTGTCGCTCGCCAAGCCTCGCTCAACCCCAGGCTGCGAGAACGACACCTTCGGCGTCGAAGAACAGTCCGATACCGAACTTCGCCGCGCATGGATGCCATCGTGCCGAAGGTGCGTAAATTAGGCCCATCATTCCCACGGAGAACGACCATGCAAGGCCGCCAAGACGTGATCGACGGGCTGAACCGCGCCCTCACCATCGAACTGACCGCCATCAACCAGTACTTCTGCCAGTCCAAGATGTGCAAGAACTGGGGCTTCCTGAAGCTCGCCGGCAAGCACTACGAGGAATCGATCGGCGAGATGAAGCACGCCGACAAGCTCATCGAGCGCATCCTCTTCCTCGACGGCGTGCCGGAGATCGCCCGCTACGACGTGATCCGCGTCGGCTCGAACGTGCAGGAGCAGTTCGAGAACGACCTCAAGCTCGAGTCGGGCGGCGTCGCGGCCTACAACGAACTCGTCGACCTCTGCATCAAGGTGAAGGACAACGGCACGCACAAGCTCGCGCTCGAGATTCTCGAGGAATCCGAGGAGCACGTCGATTGGCTGGAGACGCAGTTGAATCTGATCAAGACGATCGGACTGGAACGCTACTTGGCCGAGCACATGTTTGGCGACGACGACGGGGAATAAATCGCGAGGTACTGCCGGAGTTCGCGATGGCAGCAGGTGCAGCCGTCGCCGGCTCCGGTGGCGGCCTTGACCTCGTCGATGGTCGTGAGGCCGATGGCGCGGATGGTCGTGACGATCTCGTGCTCGGTGATCCTCAGGCAGCGGCAGACGAGCCGGTCCCCGCAACTGCCGACGGACGGGCACGATCGGCAGGCGCCGACGCAGTCCTCGGTTTCGACAGTGATGGCTTCGAGCGCGGTCATGGGATGCGACTGTCGGCGGGGTGAGATTCCATCTCATTAAGAATCGTACCGGCCCGGTGCGAGTTCGTCAAGAAAATCCCACGGAATAATCTCCATACCGCCGGTCAACAATTTTCCACCGTTCGACTCCCCACCGATTCTCGGCCGACTACACCAAACGCATTCCTCTCGCCTTCATCCTCGAAGGACGGTGCTCCATGAAGTTCCGATTGTTCCGAAAGCTCCTCGCGCTCGGCGTGGCGGCCGCCGTCGGCGCCACGGCGACCGCCGGCGGCGATACGCGCCTGCTCTCGATGCCCGCCATCAGCGCCAAGAAGATCGCCTTCGTCTACGGCGAAGACCTTTGGACCGCCGACCCGGACGGGAAGAACGCCAAGCGGCTGACGACCGACATGGGGATCGAAGCCTATCCGGTCTTTTCGCCGGACGGCGCCCTGATCGCCTTCAGCGCCCAGTACGACGGCAATGTGGACGTCTACACGATCCCGGTCGACGGCGGATCGCCGACGCGCCTGACCTACCACCCCGGCCCCGACACCGTTCGCGGCTTCACGCCCAAGGGCGACGCGATCCTGTTCTCCTCGAACCGGAACGTCCACACGAACCGGCACACGCAGCTCTTCACGGTGCCGCTCGCCGGTGGCATGCCGACGCAACTGCCGATCCCGTGGGGCTTCGAGGCCTGCTACTCGCCGGACGGGAAATACATCGCCTACACGATGGTCCGCGACGCGACGCCGCAGTGGAAGCACTATCGCGGCGGCACCCACAGCCGCATCTGGATCTACGACGTGGCCACGCACGACGTCGTCGAGATCCCGCAGGTCGCCGGCCGCTGCAACGACCTCGACCCGAACTGGGTCGGCGACACGATCTACTTCCGCTCCGACCGCGCGGGCGAGTACAACGTGTTCTCGTTCAAGCCGAACGGGAAGAAGCCGGCGGTGGAGGACGTGAAACAACTCACCGAGTTCAAGGACTTCCCGGTCCTCGACATCAACCATGGCGACGGCAAGCTGATCCTCGAACAGGCCGGCTGGCTGCATACGCTCAAGCCGGGCGAGACCTCGCCGACGCGGCTGAAGGTGGCGATCGCGACCGACGCGCCCGAGGCGCGGGCGCGGTTCGTGAAGGGGGCGAAGTACGTCCGCGATTCGTCGGTGTCGCCGAGCGGCTCGCGCGCCGTCGTGGAGTTCCGCGGCGAGATCGTCACGGTGCCGGCGGAGAAGGGGGACCCGCGCTACCTCACCAGCACGCCGGGCGTGCACGAGCGGGCGCCGAGCTGGTCGCCCGACGGCAAGACCATCGCCTACTTCTCGGACGAGGGCGGCGAGTACCAACTCGTCTTCGCCCCGCAGGCGGGCAAGGGCGAGGCGAGGAAGGTCAAGCTCACCGGCGGCGGCTTCTACTACGGCTCCGTCTGGTCCCGCGATTCGAAGAAGCTGCTCTACATCGACAACGCCCTCTCGATGTACTGGGTCGACGTCGCCAGCGGCGCGATCAAGAAGGTCGTGACGGCGAACGACGGCGGCAGCCGCGGGATCGTCCACTCCGCCTGGTCGCCGGACGACAAGTGGATCGCCTATTCGATGGACACGCCCGCGAAGGTGTCCCGCGTGTTCGTCTATTCGCTCGAACAGGACAAGTCGTTCCCGATCACCGACGGCCTCAGCGAGGCGAGCGGCCCCGTCTTCGACGCGAACGGGAAGTACCTGTACTTCACGTCGTCGAGCGACACCGGCATGAGCAAGCACGGCTTCTCGCAGTCGGCGTCCGACGCGCGGCCGCCGCGGTTCAGCGTCTACATGGCGGTGCTCCAGAAGGGGACGCCGTCGCCGTTCCTGAAGGAGAGCGACGAGGAGAAGGGATCGCAACCGTCCGCCAACGCGGGCGGGTCCGGCCGTCGGCCCGCGCCGATGCCGAAGGAGAAGGATGATCCTTCAAAGCCGGACGGCGACGTGGCGAAACCCGACGCCGACATCGCGAAGCCGCCGGCGGAGATCGACGGGCCGAAACCGAAGGCGAAGAAGGACGACAAATTCACGATCGACTTCGAGGGGATCGACCAGCGCATCCTCGCGCTGCCGATGCCGTCGGGGAACTACGGCAGCCTGCAGGCGGGCCAGCCGAATCAGTTGTTCATGCTGGCGCGGTCCGACGAGGGCGGCGGCGGTCGCGGCGGGTTCGGCGGCGGCGGAACGGTCATGAAGTTCGACGTCGAATCCCGGCGGACCTCGACCGTCGCGTCGGGCGTGCGCTCCTTCGAGTTGACGCCCGACGGCCGCAAGATGCTCTATCGCCAAGGGGATGATTGGTATATCGCCAGCACCGGGGGAGGCGGCGGTGGCGGCGGCGCTCCGACGGGGCTGAGCTTCGGTGGCGGTCGCCGGAGCGGCGGCGCGGCGCCTTCGCCGGCGCCGACCGAAAGCGCCGGCGGCGCGAGCGGCCAGAAGCTGAACCTCGATGCGATCGAAGTGAAAATCGACCCGCGCGCCGAGTGGAAGCAGATCCTGCACGAGGCCTGGCGCGTCAACCGCGACTTCTTCTACGACCCCAACATGCACGGCGCCGACTGGCCGGCGATCAAGAGGAAGTACGAGCCGTTCCTCGAACACGTGAACAACGGCGGCGACCTCTACAAGGTCATCCGCTGGATGCTCTCGGAACTGGCCGTCGGCCACAGCTACACGACGCCGGGCGAACGGCTCAACGAGAAGAAGACCGTCGGCGGCGGCCTGCTCGGCGCCGACTATGACATCGCCGACGGGCGCTATCGCTTCAAGAAGATCTACAGCGGCCTGAACTTCACCTCCGACCTGCGCTCGCCGCTCACGGCGCCGGGCGTGAACGTGAAGGAGGGCGAGTTCCTGCTGGCCGTGCGCGGCGTGGACCTCAAGCCGCCGACCGAAATCTTCTCGCTCTTCGAGAACGCGGCCGGCAAGAGCATCGAGCTGACGGTCGGCCCGACCGCCGACGGCAAGAACAGCCGCGTCGTCACGGTCGAACCGCTCGGCAACGAACTGGGCCTCCGCAACCGCGAGTGGATCGAAGGGAACCTCCGCAAGGTCGAGAAGGCGACCGGCGGCAAGGTCGGCTACGTCTACGTCCCCGACACCGCGGGGCAGGGGGTCGCGTACTTCAAGCGCTACTTCTTCCCGCAGGTGGACAAGGACGCCCTCATCATCGACGAGCGCTACAACAGCGGCGGGCAGATCGCCGATTACTACATCGACATCCTCCGCCGGCCGTTCGCGTCGTACTGGGCGCCGCGCTACGGCACCGAATGGCGCTCGCCGAGCGCCGCCGTCTTCGGCCCGAAGGTGATGATCGCCGACGAGGGCGCCGGCTCGGGTGGCGACATGCTGCCGTACATGTTCAAGAAGTTCAAGCTCGGCCCCGTCGTCGGCAAGCGGACGTGGGGCGGCCTCGTCGGCATCAGCGGCTATCCGACGCTTCTGGACGGCGGCACCGTCACGGCGCCGAGCTTCGCGATCTGGACGCCGGAGGAAGGGTTCACGGTCGAGAACGAGGGCGTGGCCCCGGACTACGACGTGGACATGCTGCCGAAGGACCTGATCGCCGGGAAGGACCCGCAACTGGAGAAGGCGATCGAGCTGGCGCTCGAGGCGCTGAAGAAGGAGCCGCGGAAGGAGTTCAAGCGGCCGGAGTACCCGAAGCGCGCGAAGTGAGACCTCATCTCCCTCTCCCCCGGCTTTGCGGGGGAGAGGGTCGGGGTGAGGGGGCGAGAGCTTATTCGGTCATGAAGTGTGTGTTGCAGTTGCACAGACCCCCTCACCCTAACTCTCTCCCCCGCAAAGCCG
>CAYVRB010000124.1:3994-17195 GCA_964453375.1 uncultured Alcaligenaceae bacterium | reverse complement strand
GTGGAGAAGCCGAAGCTCGTCTTCTTCTTCGACGAGGCGCACCTGCTGTTCAACGACACGCCGAAACCGCTCCTGGAGAAGATCGAGCAGGTCGTGCGCCTCATCCGGTCGAAGGGAGTCGGCGTCTACTTCGTTACGCAGAACCCGCTGGACGTGCCCGACACGGTGCTGGCGCAGCTGGGGAACCGGGTGCAGCACGCCCTGCGCGCCTTCACGCCGCGGGACCAGAAGGCCGTCGCGGCCTCGGCGCAGACGTTTCGCCAGAACCCGAAGCTCGACGTGGAGGAGGTCATCACGCAGCTCGGCGTCGGCGAGGCGCTGATCTCGTTCCTGGACGAGAAGGGGACGCCGGGCATCGTCGAGCGCGCGTTCGTCATCCCTCCCGGCACGCTCATCGGGCCGATCACGCCGGAGCAGCGGAAGGCCGTGATCGAATCGTCGACGGTCTTCGGCGTCTACGAGAAGATGATCGACCGGGAATCGGCCTACGAAATCCTGAAGGGGAAGGCCGCGCCGGACGCGGCCCCGGCGGCGAAGGGCGAGGACGCCTCCGCGAAGCGCGCCGAATTCGAGCGCAAGCAGGCCGAGGCGAAGGCGGCGGCGGAAGCCGCGGCCGCCGCGAAGGGTCCGAAGAAGGACAGCATGGTGATGAGCGTGGCGAAGAGCATGGCGCGCTCCGTCGGCGCCGCCGTCGTCGGCATCATCAAACGCGGCATCATGGATACGCTGTTCAAGAAGAAGCGGTAAGCCGATCAAGCCAATCGGGAATACGGTTTGATCGTGAAGCGCTGGACGAAAACTTGGCGGGCCAGTTGGTTGACGGAGAAATAGGTAAAGAAAAATTCGGAACTCCCGCGATATTGCGTCATTCCGAGTTGATGGAAATCGAACAGTGGATCGCCCCACACGATCGGTATGTGAACGAGCCTGCGTTGGATCGCTTCGAGATCGCGAGCCAGTTCAAAATCCAGTCCTCGCTCTCGTGCGATCTCCATGGAATCCCGTAGGACATCGACAGCGCCATCGAGATAGGAAACGCGAAAGGAATCGTTGGAATCAGGCACGGCCATTCGTGCCCCTTAGCTCGGCTACGAGTTCGGCAATCACTTTCTCGCCGTCGAGCCAGGTACCACTTTCCAGTTGCTGGCGAAACTCTTTTTCCTGTTCTTCGGTCGCGGCCGGTAACGTCGCCATGATTCGTTTGCGGAACAAATCATTCTGACGGCGAAGTTCGGTGTATTCATCCGGGGAAACAATGTAACCGACGAGTTTTCCATTTTCATCCCGTAGCTCTTGAGCATTGTCTTTTTGCACGGCCGATCCTCCTTTGTAACATTCTTAATCATACCACAACGAGCGGAGCGCGCACCAGCCCCCGCGCTCCGCTCCGAAGACTCCGCGTCGCCGCTCAACGACTTCATGATCGACTTACGCCGCACTCATTTTTTCTTCTCCTCGCCGGGCTTCTTCGGCTCCTCTTTCTTCTTCGGATCGACCTTCTTCTTGGGAGTTTCCATCGGCGTCACGAATTCGTTGATCTTCCGGTACTCCTCCTTCGAGATCGACTTGTCCTTGTTCTTGTCCAGCTTGGCGAAGATCGCCGCGAGCTGGGTGTTGCTCGCGCGGCGGGCGGCTTCCTTGTAGACGTTCGGCAGGAAGGCGAACTCGTCGGCGGTCACCTTGCCGTCGGAATCGGCGTCGAGCTTCGCGTAGTGCTTGTCGAAGACGGCCGTATCGACTTTCTTCTCGTCCTTCTTGGCGTCCTTCTTCTCGTCGGCCGCGCCGACGACGAGGGCGAACCCGGACACGAGCAGGCCGAGCGACAGCGATCGCAGGATCATGGTTGGCTCCGAAAAGGGTATTAGTGAAATCGTACCCCGGAACCGGCCGCGTGTCACTTGGGTTTTTCGGCGGGAACGGCTTCGTCGAGCAGCGTGCCCTGCGCGGCGCGGAAGCGCGCGTGCCAGCGGTGCCACGCCATCGCTTCCTGCACGAGGTCGGCGCGGGCCTTGTACCATTCCAATTCGAGCGGCAGGCGGTCGTAGGGCTTGTCGTCCTTCGCGGCCTTGTCGATCTTCGCCTTCCAGGATTCGGCCCGACCCTTGGCGAGCGCCACTCGCCGCGCGGCGCCGGCCATCTGCACTGCGGCCGTCCGCGCCTCGGCGGCGGCGAGCTTCTCCCGGTCCGCGATCAAGTCGAACAACTGCCGCTTGCGAAGTTCGACCTCGGCGGCCGTCGCGGCCTTCAACTCCGCCGCGAACTTCTCGCTCCGGGTCGGGAATGGCAGGTGCGGGATCGGCGGCGCGGCCGCGCCGGCGAGCGCGTGGAACGTCTTCATCTGCTCGCCGACGAGCGGAAGCGTGTCGGCGCGCGCGCCCAGGTAGAGCGCCCGGAGGAATTGCAGGTCGGAGCGCCGTTCGAGCGCGATCGCCACGGCCGCCTCCGCGTCGGGGTCGGCCGGCGAAATCTCGAACGGCCCGGTCGGCCAGAGGCGCTCCGTCCCCTTCACGGGAAGCCCCAGCCGCGTTTGCAGATCGACATTCAGCAACTTGATCCCGGCCTCGGCGGCTTCGAGGTCGCCGAGCAGCTTCGCGCGCTGGCGCGTGAGTTCGTCCTCATCCGGCACCGGCAGGCCGGCGGCGCGCAGGCGCGGGGCCAGCTCCCGTAGTTCGTCGAACGATTTCAAACCGGCCGACAACAGTTCCGTCCGCGCCTCCGCGTCCGCGAGTTGGAAGTATCGATCGAGCGACTCGGCGGCGTCGCGGTGCCGGGCTTCGAGCGCCGCCAGGCGGCGCAGTTCCCGAAGCAGCTCGTCCCGCGTTCGATCGGGGCAGTCCCGCTTGCCGAGCAGGATGTGGATCGACGGCTTCTCGTTCTCCCGGTCCAGCAGATTGCCGACCGGCGATTGCTTCGCGGCCAGCACGAGGCACGCCGGTTCGTTCAGGCCGCGAAAGGACGACGCGTTCGCGGCGAATAACCGGGCGGGGTCGGCGGTCTTCGCGTCGAGCGCCGGCACATTCGCCAGCGCCGGCTCGATCCGCTGCGGCTTCACCGGCGCGAGCGCGACCTCGACCGCCGGCGCGGTTGGGCGCGGCGCGGCCGGCGACACGACCACCGACGGGCCGTGGCAACCGACCGCGAAGAGCAACAAACACCAGCCGGCCGCGCGCGGCATCCCCGCCCCCCGTGCGGATCGACACTCCTCGATTCCATCGGCCGGCAATCTGGGGAAACTTTGGCGGGAATGCGGATTCTCCGGGAGGAATCTACCGCGGCGCCGCCCGTGCGACTTTGCCCAGATTGCCCCGCTGCCGTTGACGCTGCCCCGCCGCGCGGGCTAGCATGCCCCTGGACAAACACTTTCGACTTCGACGGCCCGCGCGATTCCCCTCCGGCCGATCCGAGCGAACGAGGTAACTTCCGATGGCCGACACGACGACGCGCAACGGCGAACTCAAGAACCGCGTCCAGCAGCTCCGCCTCAACAACCAACTCGGCGCGGATCGCGGCGGCGGCCGCGGCGGCGCGGCGTGGCTGCCCTGGATCCTCTGCCTCGTCCTCGCCGCCGCCTGGGCCGGCGTCGGCATCCGATCCTATCGCAACGCGCCGTCCAGCGACCTCGTCGACACCGCCGCGACCGCCGACCCCGATCGCAAAAAGGACTCGTCGAGGACCGACACCGCGACCGCGACCGTCGCGGCCGGCACGATCCAGGTCGAAGTGAAGGGCTACCTCGTGCCCGCCCAGCAGATCGCCGTCAGTCCGATCGACGTCGGCGGCCGCGTGGTCGAGTTGAACGTGGTCGAAGGGAAGTTCTTCCGCAAGGGGGAGATCCTCGCAAAGCTCGAGGACACCAACTACCAGGCGCAGGCGGCGGAGGCCAAGGCGGCGCTCGTGTCGTCGCAGGCGCGGCTGGAGAACGCCAAGCAGCGCCTCGCGGGCCTGCAACCGGAATCGGTGCGCAAGGTGGAGATCGTGCAGGTGGAGGAGGAACTCAAGGAAGCCGAAGCCCAGCGCAGCCGGATGGCGGACGAACTGGCGCGGCAGGAAAAGCTGGGCATCGCCGCGTCCGAACGGGAAATGAAGCAGGCTCGCTTCGACCTGCAGGGGAACGAGGCCCGCGTGCGCCGGCTGACCGCGACGCTTTCGATCTTGAAGGAGGGGCCGCGCCGCGAGCAGAAGGCCGCCGCCGAGGCGGAAGTGACCGGCGCCGACGCCGAGGTGAAGGTGGCCACCGCCCGCATGGCGCAGGCGCAGTGGCGGCTGGACAACTGCATCATCCGCGCGCCGATCGACGGCACGATTCTCTCGAAGAAAGCCGAACTCGGCAACCTCGTGAACCCGATGGCCTTCTCCGCCAGTTCGTCCGGCGGCGGCGCCGTCTGCGACATCGCCAACCTCGCCGACCTCGAAGTCGACCTGGAAATCCCCGAACGGGACATCCGCAAGCTCCGCCGTGGCCAACTCTGTCGCATCAAGGCCGACGCCTTCTCGGAACGAACGTATGAGGGGGCGCTCGACCGGATCATGCCGATCGCGAACCGGGCGAAGAGCATCGTCAGCGTGCGCGTGAAGGTGAAGCTGCCGGAGGGCGAAGCGCCCGGAACGTATCTGAAGCCCGAGATGGGCGCGATCGTCTCGTTCCTCGCGGACGAGGGGAAATGATCGGCCGTCAGATTTGCACCCTTCGGTTGTAGATCCACCACTCCGCGAGCACGACGACGAGGCCGAGCGCCACCGCGATCTTCCAGAGGTCGCGGGGCTGCTTTCGCGCGTCGCCGGCCGCGACGGTCTCGGCCCCGATGCGGATTTCCGTCGTCGGCGCGAGGTCGCTCTCGTCGTGCTCGGCCGTCGCCGACAGGTTCACCGCGAACCGCCGGCCGACGACGCGGTTCGTGCCCGGCTCCGTCCACGACGCCCGATACGCGCCGATCCGATCCGTCTCCGTGAACGCGAACTCCGGCCGCGGCGTGGTCCGCTCGAACGTCCGCGTCGCGCCGTCCGGCTTGCGAACCTCGATCCGCCGCACGGCGCCGGTCGCCAAAGACTTCTCCTGCCCCGGCGCGATCGGATCCTCCGTCGCGGCGTCGCGGACGTTGCCGAGATTCACGATGAGGTTCCGCGTGAACAGGACGAAGCTCGCGTCGAGCGGCCAGAGCGTGTTCCACTCCGTCGCGGAGAAGAGCAGCGGGAAGCACATGACGAGGTCGGTGAACGGCCCGCGCGGCACGCCGGCGATCAGCACGTGCCCGCCGGCGCCTTCGAGCAGCTTCTGCGTGCCGTTCGGCAGCTTCGGCAGTTGGAACGCCTCGTCGATCGCGATGTCGTAGAGGCCGCGCAGGTTCCGCATGATCGGGTGCCGGTCGAGCGCGCCCTGCACGCTCGGCCCCTTCATCGGGATCACGCTCAGCGGATCGTCCTTCTGCGCGGCCAGCTTGAACGGCGGCGGCGGATGGCCGATGAACCACGTGTTCGCGTTCGGCATCTGGTGGTCCGCCACCGGGCCGCAGCGGTCGAAGATCACCAGGTCGTATTTCCCCTCGCGCACCGGGTTCCCGTACTTCGCGTCGTCGCCGATCGCGGCCGGCGGCTCCCACGTCGCCTCGGCGATCGCCTTGTGCGCGGGGCTTTCGAAGAAGGCGCGCAGGAGCTTGTTGTTGTCCGGGGACAGCACGAGCACCTTGGCGCGTCGCACGACGCCGAGCGCGAGCCAGGCTTCGTCGTCGGCCGGCAGCGCGTCGTTCGCGCCGTCGAGCCATGCTCGCAGCGTCACGTCCGCGCCCTCCTCGAGATCGGGCAGATGGAACTGCACCGCCTTGCCGGCCGGGTTCTGATCGCGCCGCGCCGCCGGGCGGATCGTGCGCGAGTAGGCTCGTTGGAGTTCGCCGTCGGCGTTCAGGATCTCCAAACGGACGACGAGCTTACCGAGCGGTTGGTCCCGGTAGTTCCGCACGAACGCGGTGACGGTGGCCCTGCGGGGATCGTCGGCGTCGCGCTCGCCGACCTTCGGCGTCGGATCGGCGGAATCGTTCTCGGCGTCGTCGGGGAACGGCGCGATCCAGCCGCGATCGATCGCGAGGCGGGCGAGCGCGAGGTTGTCGGCGCCGACGGCCGGGGGCACGTGGTAGGTGATGTTCAGGTTCGTCAGGGCGAACTCCGCCGGCGCGGGGAAGCGGCCGTCGGAGAACAGGTGCACGTCCGCGGGCACGCCCTCGGTCGGCACGTATTGCCGCTCCTTGCCCGGTTCGACCCCGCCCGGCACGGTCGCCTCGTTCTCGGTCGACTTCACCGGATTGGCGAGGCTCGCGGCGAGGCCGAGCGCCTCCTCGATCCGCGTCGGCTTCTGCGTCGGCTCGATCGCCTCGACCGCGGCGCGCAGCTCGGCGCGGTTGTTCGTGTACGATTGCCGAATCTCGGCGGTCGAGTTGAAGACGATCACCATGCCGGTGTCGTCGTCGGTGGCGGCGTCGATCTCGCGGATCGCCTGGCGTTTGGCCCACGCGAGCCGGTTCGGCGCCACGTCGGTGGCGGACATGCTCGAGGAGTTGTCGATCATCAGGAGGAAGTGCCGGCCGCCGAAGATCGACCCATGCAGCCGCGGCCCCAGCACGGCGTAGACGCACAGCATCGCCGCGAGCAGTTGCAAGAGGAGCAAAACGTTCCGCCGCAGCCATTGCATCAGGCGGTTGACGTGCAGGTCTTCGATGCTCTTCTTCCAGAGGTACGTGGACGACACCGACACCGGCTTGCGGCGCAGGCGGAGGAAGTAGAGCAAGACGATGAGCGGGGGGACGCAGAAGAGGACGACGGCGGCCGGCAGGGCGATGGCGACGCGGTGGCTGACGCCGAAGCGGGCTTCGAGCCAATCGTTGACTGGTCGATCGTAGCCGAGGAGATCCGCGGCGAAGACGGCGACGCCCGGCAGCGCGAACAGCGCCAGTACGACGACCGCGATCGGAAACAGCGTGCGCATCGGATCAATGGGACTTCTCGGGCCACGGCACCAGCTTGAGCAGGGCATCGAGGTCGATGCCGGGCGGCGCGACGTAACCTTCGGGAAGGGGCGCCCCGTAGTGCAGTAGTCGCAGGCGCATGTAGGCCAGCAAGGATGCGGGCGTCTCGAAACGCGGGCCGGTGGGACGAACGTCGGCGCCGGCATCCGAGAACTCGATCAAACCCGTCGACTTGCTGGTGAACGGACTGTCGCCGCCGGTATTCGAGATGGGGCCGGTCATATGGCTTCTCCGATGATCGTGAAATCCGTCATGGCGATCAGGTCGTCGTTCGCCCAGAGTTTGATTCCGTACATACCTGTCTTCGGAGCAACGAACTGGCCAATTTCGATCTTTAATCGCATTTCTTGAAGACGATCCAGGAACCGCACACGATTCGAAAAACGATAGACCGGCTCGTTGTCGTCCAATCCGACGATGTCAATTCTCAGCACCACATCGCCCAATCCATTGACCAGATGCGCGAAAACGAAAAACGCTTTCGTAATGGCTGGAAAGCGTTCGGCACTCAACGCGCGAAAACACTCGTGAAGTGAGATGTTCTGCGTGACCGAATCGACTTTCGCCATTTCGCAAAGTATCAAACCGCGTACTGTCGGCGTGATAGCCATCGAATCTCCGAAAGAACCCAGTGCCATTCTAATCGACGGCGCGAGCTTCTGGAATGACGCCCGCCAGTCTTGTTCACTTCATCCATTTCTCGGCGTATCGCAGGTAGACCTCCCAATCCGGCGTCGTCATCGCGTGCTCGCCGGCGCGGATGAAGTAGCCCAGTCGGCTGTCGACCAACTTCCCGTGCTCCGGCATCGCGGCCGCCTCCAGACCCTTCACGCCGTACAGCTCGTACACCGGCGTCGCGAGTTTCAGCATTTCGAACTGGCCGCTCGGATTCGCCCACAGGTCGAGGGCCGCGTTGGTGTACAGCACCGGCCGCGGGGCGCAGAGCGCCGCGAGGCAGTGCTGGTCGAAGGGGAGCTTGTCGGTCGCGTCGTTGAACCCCTTGAAACTCTTGCTGAACCAGTGGGGGAACGACGTGTTGATGCGCTTCACGCCCTCGGCCTTCGGATCGGAATGCCGGCTCGGCCCGGTGCCGCCGCAGCCGGCCTGGTGCGGGATCACCAGCGCGATGCGGTCGTCGAACGCACCGGCGAGCAGCGCCGTCTTGCCGAGCCGCGAGTGGCCGACCACGGCGATCCGCTTCGCGTCGATCTCCGGCACCGTCGCGAGGTAATCGACGCAGCGATGCACGCCCCACGCCCAACTCATGATCGTCGCCGTCGCGTCGTCCGCGTCCGATTCGGGCATCAGGGCGCGGTAGCCTTCCTTCATGTCCGGCCGATCCGGCTGGATGTCCCCGCTGTAGAACGTCGCCACCGCGTACCCGCGCGAGACGGCCAGTTCCAGCGGCCACACGTCGGTCGCCTTCCCGCGCCCCTCCGCCGTCGCCTTGTTCCCCTTCACGCCCGGATACTTCGCGTACATCCAGACGTCCGGCACGCGGATGTTCGGATCGGTCGAATAGAGATGGTTCCCGCCGAAGTTCGGCCCGACAAAGACCGGTGCCGGCCCCTTGCGGTCGTTCGGAGTCGCGATCATCAGGTAGATCGGCAGTGGGTTGATTTTGCCGTGAAGGGTGAATCGGAGTTCGACTTCGCGAAGCGTTCCCTTGCCGCCGAACGCGGCCTTGTCTTCGTGGCGCACGGCCGCCGTCACCGGCGCCGCGTCCGGCAGGCGGCCGTACATGTGCTTCTGGAACAGTTCCTTCAACTCCGGCTTGCGGACCTTCTCCCACGCTTCCTTCGTTGCGATCTTCGTGCCGTCCTTCGCCACGAGCGGATCGGGGAAGTCGGCGGCGGCACCGGCGCGGGCCATGGCGAGCACTCCGGCGAGAACGAGGGGGAATCGGAGCATGGAGAGCACCTCGGAGAGTTGCCTTCGATTGTGGCGCGGCGGCCGGGAAACGGCTACCGTCAGCGGGCGTAATGCGCGACGAGCCGGGGCAGTTCGTCCTTGATGTCGAGCGAGCGCAGGCCGCCGGCGAGCTTGCCCTGGAGCAGGGCGTTGAAGCCGTAGCTGTCGTCGACGATCCGCAGGGCCTCGCGGATGGCGACGGCGCGCGGCCGTTCGGCCGTCGTCAGCAGCCGCGCCAGCCAGAGCGCCATCGGGAAGATCAGCACCAGCGAATCGAGGCCGGTCCAATAGGGCAGGTGGAAATTGATCGCGCCGGCGAATTGGAGCGAATCGAGTTTCACGCGGAAGTACCGCGCGAACAGTTCCTCCGACTCGGCCGGCAGCGGACCCGCCGGCCGCTCGGCGTCCTCGAAGCGAACGCCCGGCGGCAGCAGTCCGTTCACGCGCGGCATCGCCCCGCCGCCCCACGCGAAACGATAGCCGGCGAACATCCGGCCGAACCAGCCGCTTTCGGTCATGGTGCCGCGGTTCGGCCCCAGGTCCACGCGCGTGTGGATCGCCGCGAGTTGCCGGAACACCGTGCGGCCGACCCAGCCCGGCGGCGGAACGTTCGCGTTCGGTTCGACTTCTTCCGCGCTTGCTTCCGTCAGCACTTCAAGCAGTTCGGAAAGCCGCTGGCCGGTCACCTTATCGAAGATGAGCTTGCGAAGCTGTCGGGAGAGTTTCAACACGTGTCGGAGCTTGTGCTCCATCGGCACGTCGGGCGTCGAGACGATCTCGCCAATGGCTTTCGTGAAACGAAGGAGATCGGCCCAGGAAACGATCTGCCCGTTTTGTAGAGGAGGCGGGGGCAACTCCGCCGGCAGGCCGCGCGGCTCCAGTTCGGCCCCGTACGCCGCCGCGTCGTTCGCGTGGACGGCCATCGGGCGGCCCTTGTTCTCCGCCACCGACGGGCAGGTGAACCGCAGCCCGACGCGCCAATGATCCCCTCCCGGCACCAGCACGAACGGATACGCCCGGCACGCCAGCGGCTTCGCCGCCGAGCCGAACTTCGCGTGGATCCGGCAGCGGCCCTCCTCGTTCAGGAAGACGCAGCCCCCTCCGGTCCGATGCGCGAGCGAGGTGTTCCCCCGCACCGTCGTGAACAGCTCGACGCCCGCGAACCCCGGCTCGTTCGACCACGCCTGCCCCTCGATCCGCTCCCGCTCCTCCTTCGACACCGGCACCGCGTACGTCCGGCAACAATCGGAACAGCCGTGGCAGTCCCAATTCTGGAGCACCGGCAGCGACCGGACCGGCAACGGCATGGGCTACTTTCCCGGATTCCACTCGAGATGGTCGAAAAACGTCTTCACGTCGCCGGCGTCGGGCGTCAGGAACGCCCCCTCCACCGCCGCCACGAACGCGAAGCGCTCGATGCGATAGACGCGCACGATCCGGCGCGTGTTCTTCTCCGCCAACTGGAAGACGAACTCGCGCCCCGGCCGCCCCGGCAGGCGGACCTCGCGGGGATCGGACACGAGCGTGCCGCCGGACGCCTCCATCGCCTTCGCCTTCGCGGTCTCGAAGAACTTCTCGTCCGGCTGTTCGTTCAGGTCCTGGGGTTGGCGGCCGTGCGCGATCGTGAAGGTCGCCGTCTCCTGCGGCGCGTCGGTGCGATAGGTCTTGAGGTCCCAGTCCGCGATCGGCGAGCCGTCGTCTTCCTTCATCGTGCCGGGCACGCGGGCGGCGAACTTCTTGTCCGGGGCGAGGAATCGCGACCAGCGATCCTCGTTCGCGCGGCCCATCATCTTGCGGATCGACTCCACCCATTCCGTCTTGAGGAAGTACAGCATCCCGGCGAAGAAATGCATCACCAGCACGATGGCGAGAATCCCCTTCACGCGCGTGCCGAACGACCAATCCTCGGCGAGCACCATGCCGAGGCAGAGGCCGGTCGACGCGACCGCGATCGCCATCGGCAGGGCGAACGTAAAGATCGCCTCCTTGCCGGTGAGCGTCGGGCCGAGGATCCACAGCAGCGGGATCACGAAGGGCAAGAGCGCCAGTCCGAACAGCACGTTCGTCGGCCCTTTCGGTTCGGCGGGTTCGTCGAACTCGTTGGCCTGCGAAGGGTTGCGGGACGGATAGACCGTCGGAACGTCGTATTCGGCCGGCTCGGCGACGAAGGATTCGCGGCAGCTCGGGCACGCGACCTCGCGGTCGAGCGCGGACTCGGTCACGCGGGAGAACTGGCCGCAGATCGGGCAGCGGACGGCGACGGACATGCCGCTAGGTTACGGATTCGGCGACGGGAGCGGAATCGGAAAAAATTCCCGTTCCCGGCTTGGCGTTTTCGGCGGAAATCCGTTGAATACACCTTCCGACCGTCAGGCGTCGGGAGCGAGGATAGTATGCCGACGATCAATCAGTTGACGAAGAAGCCGCGGAAGCCCCAGCGTTCCAAGCCGCGCCACCCCGCGATGCAGGGCTGCCCGCAGAAGCGCGGCGTCTGCACCGTCGTGAAGACGATGACCCCGAAGAAGCCGAACTCGGCTCTGCGGAAGGTCGCGCGGGTCCGCCTCAGCACCGGCGTCGAAGTGACGGCGTACATCGGCGGCGAAGGCCACAACCTGCAGGAACACTCCATCGTGCTCGTCCGCGGCGGCCGCGTCCGCGACCTGCCCGGCGTGCGCTACCACATCGTCCGCGGCGTGCTCGACTGCCAGGGCGTGCAGGACCGCAAGCAGGCCCGCTCCAAGTACGGCGCGAAGGCCGAAGGCAAGTAACCGGACACAGCGAATTCGAGGACTCCTTTCCGATGGCCAGCAAGAGCCGAACCGCGAGCTACGACAAGCTCGCCCCCGATACGCGCTACAACTCGCTGCTCGTGAGCAAGTTCATCAACTGCTTGATGTACGACGGCAAGAAGGCGACCGCCACGCGCGTGGTGTACGACGCCTTCGACCAGATCAAGAAGCGCATGCCGGACATCGATCCGGTGGAAGTCTTCACCGGCGCGATCAACAACGTGAAGCCGAGCCTGGAAGTCCGCTCCCGCCGAGTCGGCGGCGCCAACTACCAGGTGCCGATGCAGGTGAAGGCGAAGCGCCAGGAATCGCTGGCGATCCGCTGGATCCTCGCGGCCATCCGCGCCAAGGCCGGCCGCGCCACCTCGATGCGCCTCGCCGACGAACTCATGGCCGCCTTCCGCCGCGAAGGCGAAGCGATGGCCAAGCGCGAACAAACGATCAAGATGGCCGAAGCCAACAAGGCGTTCAGCCACTTCGCGTGGTAAGACCCGGGAGATTCCGCGAACGGACCGGCCGATGGCCGGTCCGTTTTCGTTTGCGGCGGATGAAGGAACTGGCTGTACTTGGGACGGGTTCGGCCGCGAGGTAAGAACGTTTGCAAGGAAAAGCACGGGAGAGAATGATCGGAAAATCGCTCGCTGCGGTTCATGAATTGTGTTTGGCTCCATTGTGTTGTCGGCGTTATTATCGAGTGAAGTGTGGCAGAATCATGTTTCGGTGTCGGAAGGCGCGCGATGGCATCGATACCGGCGGCCTTCCCCGCCTCGCACGAGCTAGCGTTAGATCGGGTGATGCGAGTCATCGACCTCATCGCCCAACACCCGGAAGTCGCCGACGAGGACGTGGTCGCCGCCCTAGTGGCAAGCGGCGTCGGGGACGTTGACGCCGAATTGTTAATCCGCTTCGTGCCGTGCGGACTGTCCTTCGCGCTTCTGAAACTCTTAGGCCTGACCAAGTTCCCGAGCACTTATCAGGTCAAGAACGCCGCTGGGAAGTGGGTGGAGTTGCCACTGGCGGCCGAGCACTATTTCTCAACGGCACTGGGCGTCGGGTACGATGTCACTACGCAGGGGTACACGGAGCGAGTTAGTAAGGCGGTGTTCATGGCGGTGACGCTACGGAGCGCGGAGATGAACGCTGTCAACAAGTACTTCGAGTCCGGCGGCACCCACGAGGGACTGGCCGAAAGCACGCTCGGCCCGCCAACATTCATCGGTCTCACAGCCGAGCAAATCGCTGCCAGCCGATAGCACGGCGAAGGTATAGTTTGTCAAGAGAAAAACTCTGAGACCGCACGGCTCATTGTTCCCGCAATCGGCATCGTCGGTCGGGGGCATAGCATTCTTGCAGGTCCAACGGTTCTCGCCTCACGATGGGTGCGTGCAATAAATGATGAGCGTCGCGGCGGCCACCCGCCGTGGCCTTGCGACACCCGCCACGGCGGGCGGTCGCCGCGACCCGCCCCCAGGCGCGCCGGGGGGGGGC